>JAVVGK010000102.1:0-6227 GCA_032249175.1 Candidatus Hydrothermia bacterium
CCCCGATAAAATCAATAATTTCCTGAAATTTTTATAAGTTCTTGATAATCAACTATTTAACACCATTTGTTGGACAAAGCAAAATTTAACTCTAAAAGGGAAATTAACTTTATCATTATAGTATCCAAAAATAGCATTTTTATCATCAAAATATCCATCATCTTCTGCTTCATAAACACCTATAATTCTAAAATCCTTCTCTTCTTTAACAATAAGTATAAGCTTATCACCTTTCTTTACATCTTTAAGATATTCGTTATTATCAGCAAAAATTCCGTATTGAAAAACTTTTTCAATAGTATAAGAAGTAGCAACTGTTATATAGTATCTTTCTTTACCCTCTTCTATTTTCAATCTTTCCATACTTTATCCTCCTTTTTTAATAACTAAAACTAAATTTGTTCCTATAAAGTCCTGATTTCCTTGTGGTTCTTTAAAATCATAATCGTTTTGGTTTTTTATTAAAAATGAAACAGAATTTATATTTTTATCACTTTCACATCCAAGCCAAAGGATAGTTCCTGGTGGAAATGCTCTTTTCGTTTTTATTCCAAGATTTTTTGAATTTATTCCAATTATACTATAATTTGAAAAGCACATTGAAATAATTTTAAATCCTTTTATTTTTGGAGTTTTACTATCAAAAACGCCATAACTTAAAAATAAAACTTTAATTTTATCACCTTGTTTAATTTGAATTTTTTCAGGTAGTTTAAGCTCATTCTTCAGATAGTTTATAAAATCATTCTCTTCAACCCTATATCTTACATTTCTCATTTCACCGCCAAGTTTTAAAACTTTTGGCTCATTATTGAAAAGTTCAAAAATTTTATCTTCATCATTTAAATTAGCTTTTTTAAGTTCCTCGCAAGAAAAGTTAAATTCTACCCAAAAAACAAAGCTTATGCCCTCTTCTAATTGAAGGAGCTTTATTCTATAAAGTGCATCTTCCTCTCCTCCGACAGAATATAAAGAAGGATTTATTTTAATCCCTATTCTTTGGTCATATTCAAAAATATCCTTTGTTTTTAAAATATGTTCTTTTTCTATCTCTTGATTATTTATCCAAGCTTTTAGTCCTTCAATTGATATAAAACCTTCAAAAGGTTCAATTTCTTCATCACCTTTATAAATGGGAAGTTTTTCTATTTCTTTTGGTTTATTTGTATTTTCATAGCTAAATAATTTGAAAGATGAGATTTTAGGCTCAATAATGAAGAAATTTTCAATAACTTCCTTTTTCCTTTCTCCATATATATTCTGTGGTTTTGGAAAATAGATTTTTCCATCTTTTTCAATAAAAGGTCCATAAACTGCTTTGAGAATTCCTGAAACATTAATTCCTTTTTGAGCATAAATTTTTGAGCATATAGCACCTGCAAATGTTGTAGGATGAGGTGGAAATATAGATTGAGCAGATTCTCCAACATTAAAAGGTTTCCCACTTCCAAAAAACAAAACATCATAAGGTTTTATTGTGAATTTGAGCATGTTATACCTCCTTTGGGTAAATTTTATCTATCAGATTATGCCTTTCAAGAGATTCCATAAAACCATCAAGAGCTTGCCATATATTTTCTGTATTTTCTGGATCTTCTGTAAGATTTACTATCACATTTGAAAAAACAAGCCTTGAATTAACAGGCATAAATGTAGATTTCATAACTATAAAAAGTCCTTCATAACCACTTTCACTTTGAATAATTTTTATCATAAGAGGAGATGCTCTTCTCAAATTGTCGTTTCCTAATTTAAGATGAACCATACTCCCTCTATTTAAACTTGAAAAATAAAAATTCAAAGGAATCCCAAAAATTGCTCTTTCAAAAGTTGGATCATTCACTCGTATTCCTTGTAGTATCTTTTTAGCATTATCATAATCAGGCGGTCCATAACTTCTATAAGCCATTAATAAAAACCCCATAAAATCAAGTAAATCTTTCCAATTACTTACATTATTTCCACCCCAAGAATTTTTAAGATATTTTCCTTGTCTTCCTTCCTGAACCTGTGCTATCCAATTTTTCCAATTACTAAAATTATCTTTTTGAATTTGATAAATCTCAAAATTATCAAATAGATTAGGAATATCTTTTCTTGGTTGGTTCAAAATCTTCTTTATTTCATTTAAATTGTTATTTATCCAAGTCCCCAAATCTCCACTTGGAACAAAATTCAAACCATAGCAATTATTAGTTATATCCTCATAATCTTCTTTACCATCTTCCTTAATTTTCTTAATTTTTATTTCTTTTATTCTTATTGAGCCAAAACCTCTTCTGCTTCTACTTCCAAAATTTCCTAAATTAAAAGCAAACCATAAAGCACAAAAGAATTTTTTAATATCTTCTTCATTAGCTTTTGGATGAAAGGAGATGCTTATTTCAAATGTTTGATTTTCTTTTATATATTCTCTTCTTGGTTTGTCTTGCTTTTCATTAAATCTTTGATCAAGTGAAAATCCTATATAGTTTATGCCTTTATCTTGTCTAACCCTTCCTTCATTGTCAAAATCCTTTGAAAATTTATTCTTTTGAAGTTCATCAAAACCTTTTATAAAAATCCTCACCAATCCCTGATTTGACTTTTCACCAGCCCATCCGAAAAGCCTTTTTTCATCTTCAATAGAGCCACCTGCAATTCTAAACCACCATCTCAAAAGCCCATTTATAGATTGAGTTCTTAACTCTGCTTGCTGATTTGCTCCCCCCATAAATAAAGGAGTTATGACTTTACATTTTAAAGAAAAAGTTCTCATCATACTTTAAAAATTTTAAAGCGCTTCATAAGTAATTTTTAAGGACGGATATTAAATCTTTTCTCTTTCCATTTAGCTGGTATCTAAAATATAGTTTATTGTCTTTTTTTCTTACTTCGGTTATATTTCTTTCAAATCCCGAATGGGCAATAAAATGCCTTTCAAAATTCCCTCCTTTACTTTGAGGATAGTCATAGTATTTTCCTAATTTTTTCCATTCTTCTTTAATTATTCTTGATTTTCCATCTTGACTTTTAATTTCATATTCCAAAATAGGAACAAGCGAATCTAAATTAAAAATTTTATAAATACTCTTTGACAAAAATTTTTCCTTAATTTCGTCTAATGCTACACCTTCTTGAAAATTATATTCTCTAATGTTATTACTTTCAAGCACTTCAACAATACCTGCGTAAAATCCCAAAGATAAAATAATTTTTAAATAATTGTCTTTTGAAAGAGAAGGTGATTTTTTCCAATTTTCTGAAAGCTTGTTTTTAATCTCTTCAATAATTTTTCTAATAGAAGCTATAATTTTATCATATTCATCATATCCAAAGTGATACAAGACTAATGGTGTGTTATTTTTTATAGCAGAATACAGAATTAAAAAATTTTCAAGAAGTTTATACAATTCATTTTCTTTTTCCATCATATCCATATCATATTTACCAATAGGTGAAGAAAAGAAAACTTTAAATTTAAGTTCTTTAATGTAAATTTTAAATTCCTTTGCTGATGAGCCTAAAATTGGATCAGAAAAAACAATATAAACTTTGGGTCTAAAACTTTTATTTTGCCAATTTAAAAGTTTGGAAAATACTGAAAAGTGCCTTATAGCTTCAAGCATAGCAGAAACATATATGTTATGACCTGATGAAATATCAATATAAAATTCATTTTCTTCATTCTTCTTTTCTAATAACCTTTCAACCATATCACAAAAAATAGCCAAAACAATATCATCATAAGTTCCTTCAAATTTTTCCTTAATATCAAAAAGTTTATATTCTCCGATTGAATGAATAACTAAAAAATCATCGGCATATTTATTATGAGGATGCTCTTTTAAAACCTCCTTTGGATTTTCTAAATAATTGCCTATTTTTTGGGAAATAATTTTGGAAAATTCATCATTATTATTTAAAGCAATTTCATTATATACGATACTAACAGGATAAATAAGAATAAGTTTTGTTTGTCCTTGGAGATAGTTTTTTAAGGAGATTGATGAGAGCTTTGATTTAAAATTTTTACCATCAATAACGAAATTTATATCTTCATTATAATTCCTGTCAAACCTTCCGATTTGATAAATAAACTTCATATTTTAACCTCCTTTATCTCATAATTTTCAAGACCTTTTAAAAATTCTTCAAATTCCTTAAATCTATTCCATTTCTCCCAAACTAAAATTACACCAAAATAATTACCTTTTTCCAATTTTTTAATTTGAATAATTAAAGGTGAAACTTCTCTGTCTCCATAAGGCCTATAAGCAATTCTATTAGTTTTTAATTGATTTTTCATCTTTCTATAAAAATTATCCCTTAAATCATTCATAGCAGACTCCCAAGAATTCCAAAACTTACCTTTTGGTTTTATAAGGTAAATTTTAGTATTTGAAATGCTCGTAAAGTTATTTGGCTTATTACTACCTTTTAAATTCTTTATTTTGCCCATTATTTCATTACTCAAACTTTCAAGCGTATCTGATTTTAATTTGAAATTTTCAATCTGAAAACTTCCAAAACCTCTTCTCCACCTTGCTCCTATTCCTCCAAAAAGAGATAATAACATTAAAGAATTTTCAAGCTCATTTTGATATTTAAAATGAGGAAAGAATTTAAAGGAGATTTCAAAATTTTGATTTGGTAAATATGCAAAACGTTTTATTTTATAATAATCATTTCTTGCTCCATTTTGTCCTTTTTCTCTTCTATCATTCATACATAAATAAGCATCTCCAATGTTCTGAGGGAAATTTAAAATTCTCATATAAAACAAACAACCATTTTCAGTTGAGCCAAAAACTTCATTTTCAAATTTTCTTAATTTATCAACATCTAAAAAACTTGATTTATAAAATCTAAACCACCATCTTAACATTCCTTTTATTGAAGAGCTTCTTAATTCTACTTTATTTTTATCAATTCCTGCAATTATTATTGGTGTTATAACTTCAAATTTAATCATACTCTAACCTCCCCTGCTATTTTCCTACAAATTAAAAGCAAATTAGCAAAGTTGTAAATATCAAGCTCATTAAACCATTTCAAAATCTCCTCTTCAAAGAACTTTTTAATTACATTTTTATCTCCAACCTTTCTGAAAAATACTCTTTCAAGTTCTGATTTTAGAATTTCTCTTATTTTTGAATTGTTATTTTTATCGTAAAGCTCCTCAACAATTTCAAAATAATCATAAGGAAATCTTGAAGATATTTCTTCATTTTTGAATTTACAAATAAGCTCATCTATAAATCCAAAAAGCTCCCAATTTCCACCGCATTCTCTTGGCTCACCACCATGACTTAAAAATCTCAAACAAAAAGCATTTTTTCCATAATGTTTTTTTGCCTTCTTTTCAGCATTATTCACTTCTTCTAATGCAAGATATAAAGGGTATTTATGATGAACAATAACAATTCCAGCACTCATTGAAGCTTTTGGACTTAAAACTTCTTTAAATTTCTTTTGTAAATCATAAGCACATTTTAAGACTTCTTCAATTGGCAAAAATGCCAAAACATCATCTCCTCCTGAATAAATAAGCTTTCCATAATGCTCATCTTCTACAATTTTTCTAACCTCTTCAAGAGCAAATTGAGATAATTTTCTACTAAATGCTTGGTGAATTGACGGAGAAGTCGGATGTTTTGAGCATAAAATTTTTTGAAGACTTTCCTTATCTTTTCCTTCCGAAAATCGTATTAAAGCATCTTTTACTTTTGAGTGAATAGTATTTTCTATTTTTGGATTAAATTCACCTTTTAACCATTTGCCCATATTGTCTCCATCCATTTGTAAAATAGCATAGTATTTTGAGGGATTGATATTTAAGTCATTTAAAAGTTCTCTTAACTTCTCCAAATTCTCTAAAAACTCCTTTAACTTCTCTGATTCATTTTCCTCAAATTGAATTCCATATTCTTTTTCAAAGTATTCTTTTCTATAAGTTTCCTTCATAAGAAATTGTCCGTCAATATCATAAAGAGGATCACCTTTTAATTTTGGAACTGAAATAGAAAATATTCTCTTTCTCTCTAATTTATCCTTCAACGGCTTAAAAATACTATTGGCAAATTCCTTTTTAAGCTTTTCCTCTAACCTTCTCTTTTCTCCGATACTTGCCATTTCAGAAGTTGAAGGAAATTTTATCTCATCAGATAAATTAAGCTCATCTTTTATAATCCTTGGAAATAATCTTTTTGTTAAACAAACACCACAAAGTTTTTCACCTTCTTTTA
>JAVVGK010000103.1:0-6214 GCA_032249175.1 Candidatus Hydrothermia bacterium
CCATTTTTATGCCTTGGGGGGCTTCGCCCCCCTTAAATTCCCCCCAAAAAACAATGATTTCCTGAAATTTTTATAAGTTATTGATAGTTAATCATTTAACACTATTTATTAGACAAAGCTTTTAACTATTGCCTTATTTATTTGATTTTAAAATTTCATCATGTTTAAAATTCCTGAACATGGATATTGTTTTGTGTGTGGAAATTCAAGTAAGAAAGGGCTAAATGCAACATTATTTTTAATGGATGATAGAAGTGTTTGCTGTGAGTATGAATTTGATATAAATTTTCAAGGACCCCCTGGGTTTGTTCATGGAGCTGCAAGTTTCAGTTTGCTTGATGAAGTCATGGGAATATGTGCATGGTCAAATGGTTATAATGTTTTGTTAAAACATATGGATATTGAGTATTTTAAAATGGTTCCCTTATATAAAAGAATTAAAGCAATTGGTAGAATTGAAAAAATTCAAGAAAATAAGAAAATTTTCGTGATAGGTGAAATAATATATGAAAATGAAGTTTATATTAGAGCAAGAGGACTTTATATTTTAGTTGAAAATGAATTACTTGGGAATGTTAAAAAGGTTTTCATAGATATTTAAAAGAACATTTTGATAATTTTCAGTTCCTTCTTCAACATTATCCATCATTTTTTCAAGTTCCCTTGTAAATTCTTCCTTTATAAAAAATTCCTTTTCTTCAAGTGAGTTTAAGAAATTATAAACTAAAATACCAAGTTTAGTTGGAATTAAAAATCCATTTTTTTCATAAACATAATTTCTTTCAAGAAGTTTTTCAATAATTGTTGAATAAGTTGATGGCCTACCAATTCCTCTTTCTTTCATCATAGCTACGATAGTTGAATATGTATGAGGATATTTTGATGGAGTGAGTTTAAAAACTTTTTGATTTTCATTAATTTCATATATTCCATCAGATAAATTATAAGTTTTTATTGGCATTATTAAATTAAAGCCATTTTCAATAATTTCGCTATTTAACTCTAATTCCTTTTCATAACCTATTGCCTTAATTCTATATTTAATAATTTTAACTTTTACACTTTTCATTTGACTTGCTATAAATCTCTTGAAAATTAAATCATATAGTTTTACATGGTCAAAATTTAAATTTGTAATTTCACCTATGGATATTAGTGATTTTAAATCATCAACAATTAAACTTCTTGTAGGTCTTATACATTCATGAGCACCACCTTCACCCCATGTTCTTCCTGAAAATAAATTTTGGTCCTTATAGTTTTCAATTATGAATTCTTTTGCTAAGTTTATTCCTACATCTGAAACCCTTATTGAATCAGTTCTATGATATGTTATTAAACCAAATTCAAATAAATCTTGTGCTAATGACATTGTTTTTTGTGGTGAAAATTTGAATTTTTCTCCTGCTTCTTTTAATAAGGTATCAGTTCTAAAAGGTGGTAAAGGGTTTATTTCTTTTATTTCTTCACTAATTTTTTCAATTTTAATACTTTCTAATAGTTTGTAAAATTCCTGTGCTATTTGTTTATTTTCAAATTCAAAGTCAATTTTAAAATTATTTAAGTAAATACTAACAATTGGAATTTTCTTTTTGCTTTCATTGTATCTTTCAATAATCCAACCTAAGACAGGTGTTTGAACTCTACCTGCTGATAATTTATTATTTTTAAATTTCTTTTGAACTAATTGTGAAAGCTCAAATCCTACCCATCTATCTGCTATTCTACGAACAATTTGTGCTTTTGTTAAATTTTCATTTATACCTCTTGGTTCATTTAATGCTTTCATTATTGCTCTTTTCGTAATTTCATGAAATTCCATTCTATTTATATTTTTGTTTGAAAAATTAAGTAAGTTATATAAGTCCCAAGCAATTTTTTCACCTTCGGTATCAGGGTCAGTAGCTATAAAAATGTTATCATATTCTAAACTTACAAGTCTTAAACTCTTTATTAAATTTTCTTTTCCTTCAATAGGCTCATATATTGGAATAAAATGAGAATTTTTAATAACACCATGAATTCCTTCATCTTTGACTAAGTCTAAAATATGTCCAAAACTTGCTGTAATTGAAATATAATATTCACCAATTGGAATTTCATAGATTTCACAATTTAAAACTTTTCTTCTAATTGGCTTTCCAAAGAAATTAGCAATTGTTCTTGCTTTGTTTGGACTTTCAACAATTATAAAAATTGGCTTTAAAACATCTTTAATCTCACCAAATCCCCTTTTTTCAATAATATCTTTAATAATTTTTCTATCTTTGTCAATTTCCTCAAAAACTTTATTATAATCTACTTCTTCTTCTTTCAAAAAATTAATATCATTAACGAACCATCTTGCTTTCCTAAAAAGATTATTTAATGCTTTTTGGTCATCTACTAAAATTAATGATAAACCTTTACTTATTCCACCTGCATATAACCTTGAAGTTCTGCCACTTGCCTGTAAATATCCAACAATATCAGCAACTATTAAATTCTCCCCATCAAATGAAATTTCATCACTTTCCTTTATAATTTTTTGAATTTCTTCACTTAATAAAAATTCAAGAATTTCCTTTTTTAAGTCTTCGTCTTCACTCTTCATTTTTTTTAATTTTTTTAGCCATTTGTCAATTCTTTTATCTTCAACTTTCGTTCTAATACTTGCTAATGCCCAAATTAAATGACTTTGATTTTCTGATATATCAAGTTTAATAATGATTTTAGGAACTCCATAAAATATCGCATATCTTATAGCAGATGGAATATCTATTCCTCTTGCAAGTGGATTTCTATATGAGCTAATTCCAACAAGAACCTCAATTTTACCCTTTTCAAATTGTTTTAATAGTTTTTCATCTAAATTTTCATAGCTTTCTGCCCTAATGCCATTTCTTCTTAAAATTTCAACAATGTGATTAACTTCTTCTTTTCCTTTATCAGAACTTATAAAAATTAAACCACCTTTTTTAAATTTTTTTACATATTCAATTAAAACTTCATCAGAATGCTTATTTGTCCATACATCTACAACATTTCTTAAATAAAAAACAGGTTTTCCAATTTCAAAATCTAGTAATTCTCTAAATAATTTAACTCTTTGACTCTTTGGGCTTGCTGTTGCTGATGAAACAACAAGAACACTATTTATTTCTTTTTTCTTATTTTGAATTAGTTGGTTTATTTCTTCAATTTTCTTAAAATCTTCATCCGTTTTATTTTTCTTTGATTTTAATTTAATAAGCTCTAATGCTTTATTTATTACTTCTTCATCAAATCCCATTAAATAGAGAATTTTGTCTATGTTTTTAGCAGTTTTTAAAAAAGCATCAACATCATCTACAAAGAAGAATTTTATATCTCTTGGAATAATGTTAAAATTTTTATAAAGGAACATGGAAGTTGTAATAAGAATTTTGAAATTACCATTTTTTATTTTTTCTTTAATTTCTTCATCACTTTCTATAACTGCTAAAATTTCTTTTTTATAACCCCATTCTTTAATTCTTTGTGATACTTGCCTTACAAGTAATTTTGTTGGAAGGATAATATAACTTTTTTCTTTTATAAAGGTTGATATTGAAAGTCCAAATGTTGTTTTTCCAATGCCTGTTGGAGCAATAATTGTAAATGAACGATTTAAGAAAATTCTTCTTGCCCACATTTCTTGAAGATGCCATGGATTAAAACCAATTAAATTTTTAAAATGCTCCTTCCATTCTTTTAAATTTTCAAATAAATTTTCATATTTTACTTCTTCTATGTTTTTAAATTTTGCTAAAATCATAGTGCTTTTAAAAAGATATTATAAGTTTCATCATCATATAAACAAACCCTTATTTTTTCTATTGTTGTTTTTCCATCAAATTCATTTATAAAATCCTTTATTGCTTTTAAAATAATTGAGCTTGCTCTTTCTTTTGGAAAACCAAATATACCTGTGCTTATTGCAGGAATACTAATACTTCTTAAATTTTTTTCATGTGCTAATAGTAATGCACTTCTTACAGCACTATATAAAATCTCATCTTCATTATATTTTCCACCTTTCCAAACAGGTCCAACTGCATGAATAACGAACTTTGCTTTTAAGTTTCCACCACTCGTAATTACCGCCTTACCAGGAGGACAATAACCTATTTTATCTGATTCCTCTTGAATAATTTGACCACCTTTTTTTACAATAGCAAGTGCTAAACCACCTTTATGAATTAAATTTTCATTAGCAGCATTTACGATAGCATCAACCTCTTCTTCTGTAATATCACCTTTTACAATTTCAAGTTTAATCATTTTGAAAAGTTTAAAGCTTTACTTTTAATTTGTCAATTTGAAGGATTTTAAAACTTATGCTTTATAATTTTCACTATGTCTGTTTGGTTCATAATATCTGCTACCCATAGATTAGTTTGGATGAGTTATAATACTCAAGATTGTGTAACTTGTCATAAAGTCCCTTCAATAAAATTAGGAGATAGTTTAATAATTGTTGGTGGATTTCATTGGGATGGCTCTTCTAGAAGACCATTTATTATTGCTTTTGATACTTCATTTTCCACCAAGTTTTATAGAGCTTGGAATTGGAATCCTATACCTAATGCTACTAATTTTGCTATTGTAGATATGGTAAAAATTTCAGATACGGATTTTGTAGCTGTTGGAGGAGCCTCAAATTCATTAAGCAGTAATAGTTATGGATATATCGTTAGATATAAATATGATGGGAGTATTATATGGTCTAAATATATTTCAAATATTAATCTTTTAACAGGCGTGGATTTTGATGGAAGTTATATTATTGCAACAGGTATGCAGGGTGGTAGGAATGGAAATGGATCAAGACTTATAAAGTTAGATTTAGATGGAAATTTAATATATCATAAATCTTATTCTAATCGCTCTGCGATGGATATTGTATATGATAGATTTTCAAATAGCTATGTAATATTACAAAGACAAAGAAATTTACTTATTAAAACAGATATAAATGGAAATGTAGTTTGGTCATATCAGTACCCCGCTAATGTAAGGGAGCAACCACAGGCTTTAATTGTAGATAATGATGGAAATTATGTTTTTGTTGGACATTTAGGTCCTGATGCTGGACCTGCTAATATAGAGCTTTTTAAAATTAATCCTTCTAATGGCTCTATAATTTATCAAAGATTCTATACTTCCAATATTGGCAATTCTGATGAAAGAGCTTATAATATAACACTTGATTATGATGGTAATTATTTAATTGCTGGATTTGTGAGAGAAAGTAATACTTCTTCTATGCCATTTGCTATGAAGATAAATAAAGATAATGGTTCTATAATTTGGGTAAGGGCTTGGATTTTAGCACCTGCTGGATTTTCTAGTAATAAGGGTATGGGTATTTTGAGTGTAAATCCAGAGGTTTATCTTTTGAGTGGATATATCGGCAGTGGGGCAGATGCTTCTTCTGGAATGTTCTTCTTATTTTTCAGAGATACTGTTGCTAATTGTATAAGAGATATAACTAATAGGTTTTTAGTTGGAAATTTAAATTTAACTAGGACAAGTGTTAGTGTATCCCCTTCTAATATAACTTCAACTATTTCAGATCTAACTTTAAATCCTTATGCTCCTGTTGTTAATGAAAGTGATGTAGGTGGCTCTTGTGCTACGCCTGTTTCAGAAAATGAATATATTAGTTCTTGTCAAAGGGGATATATTGAGATAGATTTAATTAAAAAGAGAAGAGTATTGATTTGGGATGTTGCTGGTAACTTGGTTTATAAGAATGATTTTGAAGGAAGGAAAAGAATTAAACTAAGGGCAGGCATTTATATTGTCAAAATAGATAATAAGAAGTTTAAAATTGTTGTTCAATAGAGTTTTTAGACATAAATTATTGGACAGAGTATGAAATTTTGTTTTGCCCAATAAATAGTGTTAAGTTATTGATAATCAATAAGTTATGAAAGATTTTCTGAAACTATTGACTTCACGGGGGGACTATTAGGGGGCTAAGTTCATAAGCCGAAGACTTATTTATAGGGTAGGTGGAAAAAATATAATAAAATAAATAATTCCAGAATTATTGGAAAAGACATTAATTATTTGCTTTGTCTAATAAATAGTGTTAAATAATTGACTATCAATAACTTATAAAAATTTTAAGAAATTACTAAATTTATTGGGGGTTTTGTTAGGGGGCGAAAGCCCCCTGCCGAAAAATGGGTATTTATAAGGCGAAAGC
>JAVVGK010000104.1:0-6169 GCA_032249175.1 Candidatus Hydrothermia bacterium
GAAAACCAAACTTTAAAATTTTATTATGAACATTTTTCCATATAAAGGAAAATATCCAAAGATAAGCGATAGTGCTTTTATAGCTCCAAATGCTGTTATAATTGGAGATGTTGAAATAGGAGATTATTCTTCAATTTGGTTTTCTTGTGTAATAAGAGGAGATGTTCATTATATAAAAATTGGAAATTGGACGAACATTCAAGACCTAACGATGATTCACGCAGAAAAAGATAAATATCCAACAATTATTGGAAATTATGTATCAATTGGACATAGAGCAATAATTCATGGTTGTAGAATAAATGATTATGTTTTAATTGGAATGGGAGCGATTATTCTAAATAATGCTTTTATTGATAGTTGGACGATTGTGGCAGCAGGCTCTGTTGTTAGAGAAGATTTTAAAGGTGAAAAAGGTGTTTTAATAGCAGGTGTTCCTGCAGTTGTAAAAAGGAAATTAACTGATGAAGAAATAAAACTAATTGAAGATATACCACAAAGATATGTTAGGTATTCAAGAGATTACATAAATGAAGGAATTAGATAAAGCCATTGAAAATTATTTAAAATTAGCAGGGCTTGATTGGATAATTGATTATATGAAAGTTAAAGAAGTCTCAGAAAAAGTTTTAAAATGCTATAATTTTATTGAGTTTGAAGATTTTAGAAATGGAGATTTAATTTTAAAAGTAAATGACAAAAGGAAAATTATGGAATTTCATTACAAGAAAATGGAGATTATAAGAGCGATAAATACAATAATTGGGAAAAAAATTGTCAATAATATCATACTAAAATGAAAAAATTATTTGTTTTTCTTCTTCTTATTTTTGCTTGCCAAAGACCATTTATTCAAAGAGAAAAAATAATTCAAATTGATACATTAAGCAATGTTTTAAAAGAAGAGCCAATTGTGAGGGTTTCAATAGCAAGTTCAGACAGCTTTAATTTAGAATTTCCTGATAGTTTTTATATAATTAAAAAAGATACAATTTTAAAAGGCTTTAAGGGAAATCTATTTTTAAAATTCAAAGAAGGAAAACCTGCCAAATTAAACTATTATAAACTTATTTCAAGATATAATAATGTTGAAGATGCTCTTTTGGATATTATAACATTTTCAAAAATAAACAAAAACTTTCAATTTAAGACAATTGGAATTAAATTAAATAATGTTGATACAAGAGAATTTCTTTTATTAGAAGGTCCTTATGAAAGGCTTGATAGTATAACAGAAGGGAAAAAAATTGCTCTATTAAATAAAGTTCAAGAAGGAAAAGTTATTTTAAAATACAATAATTTTGAAAGAATTTTAGAAGTGCCTTTTGAAATTCATTCTAAAAATTACATAACTATAAAAAATTTTCTAATTGATGATGGTTTAAACCCACCGAGTATTAAGACAAGAAGTTATAAAGGTTATTTTGAAATTTGGACAGATATAAATGCTAAAAGCATTTTAATAGTTAATGTTATAAATTTTGAAAATTACATAATGGGAATTTTACCATATGAAATGTCAAATAACTTTCCAATTGAAGCATTAAGAGCGCAAGCAATTTTAGCAAGAAGTCATGCTTTATCAGTTTATAAAAAGAAATTGATGTTATTATATCAGCCTTATGACTTAACAAGTGATGTTTGGACACAAGTTTATGGAGGCATTAGTGAAATAAATGATAGTATTCAATTAGCAGTTAATCTAACAAAAGGGTTATTTTTAACATCTAATAATAATATTGTTTATGCACTTTTTCATTCAAGTTGTGGAGGGATTTTAGATGATGGAAATTTATGGAATAATCCACTAAGTTATTATTCAATAAAATTAGATAATGACGATAATTCAATTGTTGATTTAAGCGATACAATTTTATTAAAGAACTTCATAGATAACTCAAATGTTAATAGTTATTGTAATAATGATGATTTTTATGGAGCAAAAAATTCTTTTAGATGGAAGGAAATTTTTAGAATTTCTGAAATTGAAAAAAAATTAAATAAGAAAATAGTAGATTTTAAAGTTTTGGAAAGGAGCAAAGGAGGAAGGGTTAAAAAACTTAAAATTGAATTTGAAAATTCAGATACAATAATTGAAGGAGAATTAAATATAAGAAGGTTTTTTTATAAGAAGGGTTATTTAAAAAGTGCTTTATTTTATTTTCAAAAGAAAGGAGATAGTTTAATAATTATTGGAGGAGGATTTGGTCATGGGATTGGTTTATGTCAATATGGAGCAGGAAAGAGAGCATTAAAAGGACAAACTTATTATCAAATTATAAATGCGTATTTAGGTGGTGTTGAAATTAAGAAGCTTTATTGAAGTTTCTATTTTTCCGCATGAGCTTTCAAGTTTTATAAAATCATTAACTTTAACTTTAAAAACAATATCTTCAAACTCATAAGCAATTACATCTGAAATAAAAAGTTTATGAAAGAATTTTTTAACTTCAAAGAAAATTTTATCTTTTTCAAAATTCTTTATTTCAATTTCATAAATGTTTTCATTTATTTGGAGCTTAAATTTATTTTCAATTTCATCAGAGATAAATTCACTAAATGGACTATAAGTATCTAATCCGTAATCTCTTGCATCTTTAAAATAGTCTGTAAAGAAGCTTAAAATTATCAAAAAGCCAAAAATCCTATCTTTTCCAATAACAAGACCAATTTGTGGTGTTAGATATAACTCTTCTTTTATTGTCAGGATATTAGCAGATGGGCTTATTACACAATTATTAGCTCTTATAAATTTAAATCTAAATTTACTATCAATTGTTATAATTTTGGATGGTTTAATAGGGGCAAGCATTTTCTCAAAAGAATATAAAAGTAAAAATTCACTATCTTTTAAATCTTCTAAGTTTGAACCTGATAAAATTCTTAAATATCTTCCATCAAGCCTAACGAATTTAGTTTTTTGATTATAGTTTATGCGGGATATTTTCAATTTTGAAAATTTTAAAATTATACCTTAAAATTTAGCTACTAATAAAATGCTAAATGTAAATGGAATTTTTAAGATAGAATATAATGTTTTAGGACCTTTTGAAAGAGTGGGTGTTTGGTTCCAAGGTTGTAGTATAAGATGTAAAAATTGTTTTGTTCCTGAATTATGGAGCTTTAAACCTAATAAAATGTTTAGTGCTAATGAGTTATTTAAGGAAGTTGAAAAATTTAAATTAAAAGAAATTACATTATCAGGTGGAGAGCCATTTGACCAAGATAAAAACGAATTTTATAAATTTTTAAAAATTTTAAGAAAAAATGAATATGGAATTTGGGTTTATAGTGGTTATACCATAGAGGAGTTAATTGAAAGGGGATTTTACAAGCATTTAAAATTGATTGATGTTTTAGTAGATGGAAGATATGTAGATGATTTAAATAATAATGAAGTTTGGAAAGGCTCATCAAATCAAAGAATTATACTACTAACAAATAGATATAAAAACATAGCATTGGAAAGGAATAGAAAACTACAATTTATAGTTGTAAATAATGAATTTTTCGTTATTGGAATTCCAAAAAGAAATTTTTGGAAACAATTTTATAGTCTTATAACTGATTAAGATATTCTTCTGCTTTCTTAACAAATTCATCAATTTTTTTAACTATATCCTCCCTACCCATTTGCTTATACATTTGCCTCCTTTCTCTTAAATCCTTTAAAGTAAGCTCAAGTTTCATCTTTTTAGTCTTTAATGTCTTTTCTCTATCTTCAAGTTCTTTCTTTTCACTTTCTAATTCTTGAACCTCTTTTTCTAACTCTTCTACTTGTGGTCTTAAAGTAGTTAATTCTTTTGAAGCTTTAACTTTTCTTTGCTCTAATTCAGATTTTTTATTTTTTAACATTTTTACCTCATCTTCTAAATTTTTAACCTCTTCTTCTAATTTATCAACATCTCCAATTTCTTCCTTTTGCTTTTTAAGAGCATTATTCTTATTTTCTAATTTATTTTTTCTTTTAATTAAGTCATTTACCTCATTTTCAAGTTTTTGATTTTCTTTTTCTAAAATTTTATTATCATTTTCAAGCTCTTCTTTTTTTATTCTTAAATTTTCTATATTTTGTGTAAAATCTAAATTGCTTTGCTCAAGTCTTTGGATTTCAGATGTGAAAGATTCAATTTCTTTTAGTTTATTATGCTTTTCTTTTAATTGCTCATATTCTTTTAATTTATGCTCATTTTCTGAAACTTCCTTTTCTAATGTCGCCTTTTCTTTTTCATAATTTTGAATTTTTTGCTTTAATTCATCATTACGATTTTTTAAATATGGTAAATTCTTATCAAGTTCCTGTTTTTTCTTTAAAAGCTCTTCATTCTCTTTTCTTAAATTTTCATAAATTTTTCCTTTTTGCTCAACTTCATTTTTTAATGAATTATTTTGATTTGTTAAATTTTTAATTTCACTTTCAAGCTTTGTTTTTTCATTTTCCAAATGTTTTATTTGATTTTTTAAATTCTGAGTTTCAGAACTATACTTCTCAATTTTTCCTTTTAGTTCTTCATACCTTAATTTAACCTTTTCATATTCTTCTTTTTTTCTTTTCAAATTTTCCTCATTTATATTCTCATCTTTTTGTAATTTTTTGTAATGCTCTATTTTCTTCTCATACTCCTCAATTTCTTTTTTTATTTTTTCTTTTTCTCTTAATTCTCTGCTTAAATTCTCAAATTCTATTTTTAACATTTCTTCACTAATGTAATGCTCTAAAATTTCAGCCAATTCCTTAAAATTATTTTCTTTAAACCATTTTGCTATTTCCTCTTTTATATTTAAATCATCCTCAACTTCCAAAAATAAAATCAATAAAAAGTTTCTAAAATGAGAATTCCTTTCTTTCAGCTCTTTAATAAATTTATCCTTTTCCTTAAAATCAATGCCATTCCAAAACTTTTTAAATTCCTCCTTATTTTTTCTATAAAAACCTAATAACTTGCTAATGATGTAAATTCTATCAGATAAAGGAAGAAGACTAAAAGATTCTATATCATTTTCTAACTCCTTTTTCATGTCTCCACTTATTATTTCAAGAACACTATAATTAAAACAAGCTTCCAATTCTTGAATTTCCTTTTCTTTTTCTTCTTCGGTTAAATCTCTCTCTTCTTTAATTCTCTTTTTAAGAAACCAAAATATATAAGGATTTTCCTTATATATATCCCTTAATGAAATTACTTTTTTATTCTTTCCCAATCGCTCTATATTTTCTTTTGAACGTTTATTATATATAATTCTTAAATCGCATTCAGTAGTATCCCTTGATTTATCATCTGAAATTATGACATGTAAAGCATTGGGATTATCTTTTTCTATCTCTCTTATTTTATCAGGTATTAATTGCTCTGCTTCTTTTTGAGCTTGTAAAATTTCAGCTCCAAGTAATTCTAATGTTTTGAGAATAAAATTCGCATCTAATTTTAAATTCCTAAATCTATATATAAATCCTTCAAAACCTTTTGGTTTCTCGGTATCAGTTTTATGTTGTGAATAACCTTCTAAGTAAATATAAATTTTTTCTTTATTTACATTTAAATTTTGTTTTGATATATAAACTAATGATTTTAGAAATTCTATCCAATTCCAAAAATCTTCATAAGTTTCAAATTCCAAAGGAGTAAGGTTTGCTATGTCTATATGAATATAAGCAATTTTTTCTTCGTTTTCCAATTGCTCTTTACCTATTCGTTTTTTAATATCCTCATATTTTTTAATTTCTGCTTCTATATTTCCTTGTTTTTCAAAGCTTGCCTTTTCCCTTAAAGCATGTAGTTTAGTTTCTATATATAAAATTGCCCACTTATAAAAAGCTTCCTTATCTTTTATTATCTCCTCTATGCTATCTTCTCCATCCTCTTTAAATATATGAATTATAGATTTCCCATAAGTTTCATATATTCCAAGAGATTTAAGGTAATTTAGAAAATCATTATAGTATTTTTTGAGCCTTCCTACAATCTTTTCAACATTAGAAATACTATATTTAACTTCATCATAACTTTCTTTTACAGCTTTTATAAAGTTTTTGAGAATTTCATAATCAGAAGGACTTTTTATATAAACTACCACAGCTTCTAAGGGCAAGGTTATTGACCTTTTCATTTTATCACCTCCTTTATATTTAGCTTTAAAAACTCTTCAAAATTTAAATAATTATCTAAAT
>JAVVGK010000105.1:0-6141 GCA_032249175.1 Candidatus Hydrothermia bacterium
TTTTTAAGTAAAGTAAAAATTTACTCTTTCAATTCTTCAACAATTTCAATATCAAGACTTTTAGCAATCTCAATAGCTTTATTATTGGCAAATGGTGTTAAAATAATTTTCTTGTCAATTTTGATAAAAGTTATAACATCACCTTCACTAACAGATGATTTTATTTCAACTTCTTTGGGCAGTTAATTTCCTATCTAATCTCTTAAAATGCTTTTGGTTGGCTTTTCTATCTTCTTCAATAGCTTGCCATATTCTTTGATTTTCTTTTTCTTGCCTTTCAAATCCTTCCTTAATAGCCTGCCATATTTTCTCATTCTCTTATAACCTCTTCAATAAGAATAGCAAATGCTTCTCTCATTATGTCTCTATGCTCAGGAGGTAATTTTTCAAAAACTTTATTTAATTTTTCTATCATAGTTTGATAATTTTAAAGTAGAAGTAAATTATGCCTTGTCCAATAATTCTGAAATTTAGATTATTTCTTATTTTTCCCACACACCCTAAAAATAAGCCTTCGGCTTTAAAAAAACCCCATTTTTTGACTTGGGGGCTTCGCCCCCCATTAAACCCCCATAAAACTAATAAATTCAAAAAAATTTTTATAACTTATTGATTATCAAGGACTTAACATTATTTATTGGACAAAGCAAGGCTTATTAGACTATCCAATAATTCTGAAACTATTTATTTTTCTTTATTTTGCCCGCCCATCCTAAGAATAAGGCTTTCTGCTTTAAAAGACTTTATTCTTTGCCTTTCTCTTATTTACTAACCTTTTTAACGCCTTTTAATAATTTCTTTTGATTATTGTTTTCCTTTTCTTCTTGAGCAACAGGTGTAGTAATAGGTCTAATATCAGCTCTGAATATTCTCATAACCATTTCTTTTTTAAGTCTATTTATAAATTCATTAAACAAATGATAACCTTCCTTTTTAAATTCAACAAGTGGGTCTTTATTTCCATAAGCTCTTAAATAAACACCTTCCCTTAATTGATCAAGAGCATACAAATGTTCTCTCCACAATTCATCAAGTGTAATTAGTGCTACCCATCTTTCCATATTTCTCAAATTTTCACTTCCAATTGTCTCTTCTTTAAGCTTATATATATTCTTTATTATTTCAAGTGCTTTATTTCTAACATCTTCTCTTCTTTCAAGGTTTAACAATTCTTTAAAATCTCCAATAAAAATATAACTCAATTCATCAACAAGACCTTTTAAATTCCATTTCATTTTTGCCTCTTCAACTGGTAAATAATGCTCCAACAATTCATCCAAATAATCTTCTATAAATCCCATATAAACATCACTTAAATCTTTCCCATTTAAAATATCTTCTCTAAATGAATAAACAACATCTCTTTGCTTATTTATAACATCATCATATTCCAAAAGTCTTTTTCTCATTTGAAAATGCATCATCTCAACTCTTTTTTGAGCGCTTTCAAGTGCTTTAAGCACAGTCTTTGATTCTACAACATCTTCACCTGCTATTTTCAATATTCTAAAAATTTTATATTTTCCAAGTTTTTCATTTAATTCTATAACTTTATCGGAGCCAAATAGTCTCAATAAATCATCTTCTAAGGATAAGAAAAATTTACTTGCTCCTGGGTCTCCTTGTCTTCCACTTCTTCCCCTTAATTGATTATCTATTCTTCTTGCTTCATGCTTATTTATTCCTATTACATAAAGCCCATAATATCCCCAAGTTTTTGGATCGTTTTCGTCATATTTTGGAATATATCCAAGTTTTACTATTTCTTTCCAATGACCAGGAATGATTTCTCCTTTTTCTAATCGTTTTTTCAAATCTTCAATAATTTCTTTTACTATTTTTTCATCATAAGGTTCTAATACGCCTTCTCCAAGCTTAATATCTGTTCCTCTACCTGCCATATTTGTAGCAATTGTAACTGCATATTTTTGACCTGCTTTTGCTACAATTTTTGCTTCTCTTTCGTGATGCTTAGCATTTAAAACTTCATGAGGAATTCCTCTTAATTTTAATAATCTTGATAATAATTCAGATTCTTCAATAGATGTTGTTCCTACAAGTATAGGTCTTGAAAGTTTATGCCATCTTTCAATCTCATCAACTACTGCTATATATTTATCTTTTTTCGTTTTAAAAATAATATCAACATAATCAATTCTTCTTACGGGCTTATTTGTCGGAATAGCTATAACATCAAGCTTATAAATATCCCAAAATTCTGCTGCCTCAGTTAATGCAGTTCCTGTCATTCCTGCTAATTTTTCATATAACCTAAAATAATTTTGTAAAGTTATTGTTGCAAGCGTTTGAGTTTGCTCTTGAACCTTAACACCTTCCTTAGCTTCAATAGCTTCATGAAGTCCATCGCTCCACCTTCTTCCTGGCATTAATCTTCCTGTAAATTCATCAACAATAATGACTTGATTATCTTTTACAACATAATGAACATCCTTTTCAAATAACATATATCCTTTTAACATTTGCTGAATTGCATGAATTCTATCAGTTTTTTCAGCATATTCTCTATATAATTCTTCTCTAAGTTTGAATTTTTCAGAAGGTGGAAAATCACTTCTTTCTATTCTATCAAGCTCAATTGACAAATCAGGAACTTTAAATAAATCCTTTCTATATCTACTTTCAATAAATTCTCTTCCTTTTTCAGTAATATCAACAACATTATGTTTTTCATCAACAACAAAATATAATTCTTTATCGTATTCTCTAAGTTTTTTCTCTTTTATAAGTTTTAGCTCAATTTTATCAACAGTTCTTAAAATTCCAGGCTCTTGTAAAATTTTAAATAATCTTTTATTTTTTGGGTCTCCTCTCCTAACTTGTAAAAGCCTAACGCAAGATTTCTCAATTTCACCCTCTTTTAATAACTTTTCAGCTTCATCTAAAAATTTCCTAATAATTTCTCTTTGTCTTTCAACCATAGCACTTACAACGGGTTTTACTTCATAAAAATGCTCAACAGAAGAATGCTCAACAGGACCAGAAATAATTAATGGTGTTCTTGCCTCATCTATTAAAATAGAATCCGCTTCATCAACAATAGCATAATAATGAACTCTTTGAACAACATCATCCAAACTAAAAGCCATATGGTCCCTTAAATAATCAAAACCAAACTCATTATTTGTTCCATAAGTAATATCCGTTTGATAAACCGATTTTCTATTTGTATAAACAACTTGTGTTTTCCCCTCTTCATTAAAAATAATTATCTGATCATTTCTATCACTTTGAATAGCGGAAACTGTCAAACCAAGCTTTAAATACAAAGGTGCCATCCATTGGGCATCTCTTCGTGCTAAATAATCATTAACTGTTACAATATGAACAGCCCCTCTTGGCTCACCATTTACTAAAAATTTAGAATTACCTTTTAAACCTCTTGCTCTACCAATTAAAGCATGTAAATAAGCGGGAAGTGTTGCAACTAGGGTTTTTCCTTCACCAGTTTTCATTTCAGCAATTTTTCCTTCAAATAATACAATTCCTCCAATTAATTGAACATCAAAATGAACCATATCCCATTTATAGGGATTAGTTGTAATTTCATATTCATAACCCAAAAGTCTCCTTGCTGTCTCCTTTACAAGAGCAAATGCTTCAGGCAAAAGCTCATAAGGATTTTCTCCATCTGCTAATCTTTTAACAAATTCTTCTGTCTTCTTAGGTATATCATCATCTTTTAAACTTTTAAATTGCTCAAAAAAATAATTAATTTTTTCAACAATTTTCCATCTTTTTTTAACTTCCCTTTCATTTCTTGTTCCTATAATTTTTGAAAGAATTGAGCTTATCATAAGTCTTAAAATTTTAAAGCTTTGAAAAATTGCTTTGTTCAATAATTCTAAAATTACGATTATTTCTTATTTTTCCCCACCCACCCTATAAATAAGCCTTCGGCTTATAAATACCCGTTTTTCGGCAGGGGGCTTTCGCCCCCTTAATAACCCCCCTATTAAATCAATAGTTTTAGAAAATTTTTTATAACTTATTGATTGTCAAACACTTAACACTATTTATTTAGACAAAGCATTAAAAAACTGCATTGCTCAATAATTCTAAAATATAGATTATCTCTTATTTTTCCCATCCACCCTGAAATTAAGCTTATGGCTTATGAGATTCGCTTCTTAATACTTTAAAATTTTATAACTTTATGATTAGTGAAATTGGAAAATTATTCATTATTATTGGAATTGTATTTTTGATTTTTGGTTTCTTTATCTCTGTTTTTCCTAAATTCAGATTGCCTGGTGATATTCTTATTCAGAAAGATAATTTAACATTTTATTTTCCAATTGGAACATCCATTTTAATATCAATAATTTTAAGTATCATTTTAACGATTATATTTTTATTGTTCAGAAAGCAGTAATTCACCGACTTTATAAACATCTCCTGCTCCAAGTGTTATTATAACAACATCAGAATTCTTATAATTTTTTAAATAATCAAAAGCTTCTTCTTTACTTGAAAGCAATTTAGCATTAGTATTGTAATTTAAAAGTTTATTGTAAATAAGCTCTGATGAAATGCCTAAAATTGGCTTTTCTCCTGCTGAATAAATTGGCAATAATATAATTTCATCTGATTTACTTAAAACACTTGCGAATTCATTATATAAAAATTTTGTTCTTGTGTATCTATGAGGTTGAAATACAACTATAAGTTTTTTATTAAAATATATTCTTGCAGTTTTTATAACATTCTCAATTTCAGTTGGATGATGTCCATAATCATCAATTATTAAAGCTTTACCAAAATAACCTTTAATTTCAAATCTTCTTCTTACACCTGTAAATTCAGATAAACTCTCAATTGCATTCTTTAAATTTAATTCAAGCTCATAAGCAACAGCAATAGCTGAAAGTGAATTTTTTACATTATGAATGCCAGGAACTCTTAAATGAACTTTTGAAATAAACTTGTTGTTTATATATAAATCATAAGAAGAGCCAAGCTCTTTAAACTCTATATTTTTAGCATTTACAAATGCATTTTCATTTATTCCATAACTGATAATTCTTTTTTCAATAAATGGAAGAATATCTAAGTTGTTTTTTTCATCAACATTTATAATAACTGCTCCATAAAATGGAACACTATTAGCAAAATCAAGAAATGCCCTTTTAATATCAATTAAATTTTTATAAGTGTCAAGATGCTCTCTATCTATATTTGTAATAACAGCTATTGATGGGAAAAGTTTTAAAAATGATTTATCAGATTCATCAGCTTCCACTACAATAAAATCACTTTTTCCAAGTTTAGCGGTACTTTCAACACCTTTTAAAATTCCACCAACAACAATTGTTGGGTCAAGTTCTTTTATAGCATAACCTATCATACTTGTGGTTGTTGTTTTGCCATGGGCACCACTTACTGCAATTGAAAATTTTACTCTCATTATTTCAGATAACATTTCCGCTCTTGGAACTATTGGAATGTTTAATTCTTGTGCCTTTAATAGCTCAGGATTATCAAAACTTATAGCAGATGAATAAACAACTAAATCCTTATCCAAAACATTTTTTTCATTATGCTCATAATAAATTTTTATTCCAAGATTTTCAAGTCTTATTGTTGTTTCTTTCCTTGAAATATCAGAGCCACTAATTATAAAACCCATATTATGTAAAACTTCCGCTATTCCACTCATACCTGTTCCACCAATACCTACAAAGTGAATTTTCTTATATCTTGTTTTAAGAAGAATCATTAAGAAAATTTTAAAGGTTTTGTATTATAATTCCAAAATTATTTATTTTTCTTTATTTTCCCCACCCACCCTGAAATTAAGCCTTGGGCTTAAAAATACCCATTTTTCGGCAATGGGGGGCAAAGCCCCCTTAAATTCCCCCCAAAAACAATAATTTCCTGAAATTTTTATAAGTTCCTGATAATCAACTATTTAAAACCATTTATTAGACAAAGCAATGAGGCTTTGGATTGTCTAATAATTCTGAAACTATTTATTTTTCTATGCCTTTCTTTACTATCCTAATTCAAACCTTCGGCTTATAAATTCCCTGTCTTTTGCTTCGGAGGGTTTTACCGTGTTTTCCCCATCCATCTAAAAATAAGCCTATGGCTAATGATTTTCAATTTATCAAATTCAATTAG
>JAVVGK010000106.1:0-5985 GCA_032249175.1 Candidatus Hydrothermia bacterium
CACCCACCCTAAAAATAAGGCTTTGCCTTAAAACTTTCGCCTCCTTAAATAGACCCCCGATAAATTCAGTAATTTCTTAAAATTTTTATAAGTTCCTTATTAGACAATACAAGTAAAATTTATTTAATTTGTCAATTTGAAAGGATTGGTTTTGTCCTTTAAAATTTTTATACTTTGTTTTACAAAGTTCTTTTTTATAAAAAGGAGGAAAAAACATGATATGGATAATGCTAAGCGCATATGGTGGCTTTGGCGGTTTTGGACTTGGGGTAAATGTTGTAAGTAATTCCAAGTTATCTGACTATATATCAAGCAGAGGTTATAGCTCTCTAAAATCTACAATAATATCATATTCTGGTGGTGGTTATGGAATATTCAAAAACTTCGTTTTTGGTGGATATGGATTTTCTGGATTTTCCAATAAGTATCAAAATGCTAACAAATACTCAATAGATGGATTCTCAGGAGGTGCATTTTCATTTGGATATATTATATTCTCTACTGATAAACTGCTTATATATCCTACTTTAATTCTTGGTGGATATAGTTATAGTTTAAAACTTTATGAAAAAACGAGTGATTCATTTGAAGATGTTGTAAAAAACCCTAAAAGAGAAGTGAATTTAGAAGCAAGTAATTTCTTAACAGGAATAAATTTATCAGCTACATATTTCTTTTATGGAGCTATAAACATCAGTTTAAATTTGGGCTATAATTATACCTTTGAATCCTCATTTAATTCCGAAAGTGTAGATATTACAACTAATGAAAAGTTCTCCTTTAATAACTTTTTTATAAATTTAAGCATAGGTTTTGGAGCTTTTATGAAATAGGAGATGAGCTATGATTTTATATATTTTCTTACAAATAGACTCTGTATATGAAGTCTATTTAAATAAGCTTTATAGTTCAGAGCCAAATGAGGTTAAATCCGCTTATGAGTTTTTCAAGAAAATGTCCAATGCTCGTTTGAATAAGTATGATTTATATTTTTGTGCCTATTCACTACAAATTTTATATTTCTCAACAAAAGAATTTAATAAAGAGAAATTTTTAGACGAAGCTATAAAATTACTTGAAAAAGCTATCAAAATTGATAATAAATTTTCAGAAGCTTATGCTCTTCTTTCAGGACTATATGGAATTAAAGCAGGAATGAACATATTTTATGGAATGTTTTATGGTCCAAAGGCAGGTCAAATGATTAGAAAAGCCCTTGAAATTGATAGCTTAAATCCAAGAGTAATGTATGCTTATGCTCAAAATTTAATATACACACCACCTGCTTATGGCGGTGATTTTGAAAAGGGCGTTGAAATTCTTAAAAGAATTATAAATAAATATGAAAATGGTTATAGTGATAGTGGAATTATAAAATGGGGATATAAGGAAAGTATCTTTGCACTTGCTATCGCCTATGAAGAAAGGAAAGATTATAAAAATGCTTATATTTACTATAAGAAACTTATGGATATTGAGCCAAATAATGAATTTTATAAAAATAAAGTTAAGGAAATGGAGAAAAAATCATGAATGAAAAAGAAATAAATGAAATTATAAAAAATTTGGATATATTAAAGCTTGTAGGCTCAAAGCTAAAAGATGAATTAAAAGTTTTTTCAAATTATATGATTGGATTTGGAATTTATATTATAATTTGCTCTATCCTTTCATTTTTTGGATATTCCATAGGATGGTTTTACTTATTGACATTCGCCTTATTCTTATCGCATAGTTTAAATATAGGTGTTTTTAAATCTCTTCTTATTTGGCTTCCTATTAGTGCTATTGTTTATATTCCAACATTTTATGCAAATAATTTATTTCTCGTTTATTTGATTTTCTTTATCGGAATTTTTATAGGAATATTAATATGGGCAAAATTGAGTAATTTCAAGGAAAAAACTCCAAAAATTATAAGTCAAATTGGAATAGCTTGGGGTTATATTTATTTTGGTTTGTTTTGGACAATTTTATATTTAAAGAACTTGGATTCAAAGATAATTTCAATTTTAAATTTTTATGCTCTATCAATGGCTCTTTTTATATCAGGTATTATTCATTATGCTTTTTTTATCATTTCAATAATTGTTTTAATCCTTGGTATTCCAATATATAACTTCAATCCAAAACTATCCTTGTTAATATATGCTTTTATAGGTGTTTTTATGACAATTTTTGGAATTTTAAATAGAAAATGATTGATACAATTTTAGTTAGAGTAATAGATTTATATACGCAAACACCAATAGAAAATGCATTTTTAAAAAGCTCAATAAGCTTCACATATACTGATTCGCTTGGATTTGGTAAAATTATCATTAAAAACAACGATAGAAAAATTTATGTTTCTCATTTAAATTATCAAGAAAAAACAATTGAAATTCCAAATGAAATAAAAGAAATTACAATTAGTTTAGAATATAAGGATATTTCTTTAAATGAAGTTGTTGTAAGCTCTCCTTATAGTTTTTCAGATGAACCAAAATCAATAATTAAAAAATTTGATATATATATAACGCCAGGTAGTGCTAATGATGTTTTTTGGACACTAAAAGATCTGCCTTCAATTTCGGGTAATAATGATGTTGGATTATTAGAAGTTAGGGGTGGCAATTATAATGAAACTTCAATTTTTATCAATAATTCAAGGATTATAAATCCATTTATTAGTCAAACACCTGCTGGTGGATTATTCTCTTTTATAAAAACAGATTTTATAAAAAAAGTGGATTTCTTTCCAGGTGGAATGCCTGCAAACTTAGGTGGCTCAATTTCAGGAGCAGTTAATATAGAACTTGAAGATGAAGTCAAAAAAAATAGCGTAGGAATAGGGATTGGACATTTAGAATTTACTTTAAAAATTTTAAAAAGTGCTATTTCTTATAATTATTCCAATCCAGAATTAATGTTCAAATTAAATGGTTATGAAACAACATCATTTTCAGATTATCCAAGAATAAGCAATATCCAATTATTTTCTCCAAGTTTTTTTAATTTTTTTGGATTTTTTGTAAATGAATTTTATAGTCAAGAAAATTTTTCATATAATTCAAATAAATATGGGTTTTTGACAAGAAAAAAATTAAATTTTCAAAATAATATATCTTCAATTTCATTTTCAATAACAAGCGAAGATAATAAAATTGAAAAATTAAATTCAAAAACTACAATTGGCAACATCAATTTTATAAGTTATTTTGAAGATATTACAACAGGCTTTGAAATAACATATAGAAAATTCAATTTAAAGTATGATACAATTGAGCAATTTTCAATAAGCAATATCATTCCTGCTTTTTATTCAATCCTTAACTTCAAAATTGATGATGTAAATTTTAATCCTTCTTTTCGTTTTGATCTCTACAAGAATATATATTTTCAGCCAAGAATTTCTTTAAATTACAAAAATTTTAGATTAGCAAGTGGTTATTATTTAAATTATTATGACTTTCAAAAAGCTTATGATATTAATCCTGGCTTAGATTTTGAATATAAAAATTTCTCAATAAAAAGTGATTTATTTTATAAGCATTATATTGATAGTTTAAAAGATGTTTATGGATTTGAGATATTGCTTAAAAACAGAAATGAACCCATTTGGTTAAGTTATGGATTTAATAGTGTTAATAAGGGAATCTTTGGTATGTCATATAGTAAATTTTTATATGGATTTCAAATTGGCTCTAAAATGAGAATCTCAGAAAATTATCTTAGAATAGATTTTAGACTTTCAAAAATTCAATTCTTAAATAATAATTTACTTGGAGTTTATATAGAAGTTCTAAACTTAACCAATAATGATAATTTAATGACAACCTCAAATAACTATAAAATAAAACTTCTTCCAAGAACTATATATTTTGGCATGTTTTATGAATTTTGAAAAATTAAATCCACTATTTCATGATAAGGTTAGACTTGGTATTTTATCAATTTTATTAGTGGAAGATGAAGTTGATTTCTCTTATTTGAAGGAAAAACTAAATTTAACAGATGGTAATTTGGCAAGTCATTTAAGGGTTTTAGAACAAAATAAAATTATTATTTCAAAAAAGTTATTTATAAAAAGAAAACCAAAAACTTATTATAAACTTACTGATGAAGGTAAAAAAAGTTTTTTGGAATACCTTGAAAATTTAAAGAAAATTTTAAATAATTTATTGAAAGAAAAATAACCTGTAAAGTTTTTAATGAAGTTTATAAACGATGAGATAACGAATAAGGTAATGACTTGTCCAATGACTATCAATAACTTATGAAGATTTTAGGGCGGGTGGGAAAGTATAGTAAAATAAATAGTGCTTTGTCCAGTAAATAATGTTAAGTTCTTGGCAATCAATAATTTATAAAAATTTTAGGAAATTATTGAATTTATGGGGGTATTTTCGGGGGCGAAAGCCCCCAAGTCAAAAAATGGGGTATTTATAAGCCGTAGGCTTATTTTCAGGGTGGGTGGGAAAGTAAAGAAATGATCTACATTTTAGAATTATTGGACAACACAAAATAAATAGTGCTAAATCCTTTAAAATTTTCGTATGGATGAAATAAAAACTGAACTTGCTATAATTGGTGCTGGACCGGGTGGATATGTTGCTGGAATAAGGGCTGGACAATTAGGTATTAAAGCAGTAATAATTGAAAAAAATTATCTTGGTGGTGTATGCTTAAATGTTGGATGTATTCCTACAAAAGCCCTTTTACATGCTTCTGAAATTTTCCTTCAATTGAAGAATTCCAGCAAAATGGGTATTGAAATTAGTGATTTAAAATTGGATATTAAAAAATTAAATAATTGGAAAAATAGCATTGTTGATAAACTTGTTTCAGGAATTAAAGTTTTGCTTAAAAATTATAATGTTGAAGTTATCTTTGGAGAGGCAAAATTTCTTGATGAAAAAAGCTTATTAGTGAAAACGAAAAATGGTGATATTAAAATAGTTAGTAAATATGTGATTATAGCAACAGGTTCAAGACCTGCTGAGTTAGAAAATATAAAAAGAGATGGTAATTTTATATGGAATTCAGATGATGCAGTTAGTTTAAAAGAAATTCCAAAAAGACTATTAATTATTGGAGCAGGAGCAGTTGGATTGGAATTCGCAAGTATATATAGTAGGCTTGGTAGTGAAGTTATGGTAATTGAAATAGCAAACCAAATTTTACCAGGAGTTGATAGTGAGTGTGCTAATATATTAAAAAGAGCATTAGAAAAGCAAAATATAAAAATTTCTACGAATTCAAAAGTTATTGGATATAAGGGAAATGTTTTTGAAATTGAAATTGATGGTAAAGTTGAGAATTTTGAATTTGATAAAGTTCTATTAGCAATTGGTAGAAAGCCAAATGTAGAAAACTTAAATTTAGAAAAATTAGGAATATCTTTAAATGAAAAAGGATTTATTAAGGTTAATGAAAAATTACAAACTAATGTTGAAAACATATATGCTATTGGTGATGTTATAGGACAACCATTACTTGCTCATAAAGCTTCAAAGGAAGGAATAATAGCAGTTGAAATTATAGCAGGAATTGAAAGTAAATATGATATAAAATATATTCCAAGTGTTGTTTATACAAATCCAGAATTAGCAAGTGTAGGTTTGAGTGAAGAAGAAGCCAAGAGAAGAGGTTATAAAATAAAAGTTGGGAAGTTTCCGATAAGTGCTAATGGAAAAGCATTATCCATGAATATAACTGATGGAATAGCTAAAATAATAACTAATGAAGAAAATGATGAAATTCTTGGAATTCACATAGTTTCACCAGAAGCGAGCTCTTTAATAGCAGAAGGAACATTAGCTATGGAAAGTTATTTAACATCAGAAGATATTGCCTTAACAGTTCATCCTCATCCATCAATTAGTGAAATTCTAATGGAAGCAGCAGAAAATGTGAAAAAGAAAGCAATTCATATTATAAATAAGTAAATTTAATTTTGCTTTACAATTCAAGCTCATAAGAATTTATAAAAATGATGTTATT
>JAVVGK010000107.1:0-5911 GCA_032249175.1 Candidatus Hydrothermia bacterium
TCCTAACCTTCTTATATAGCCTTACAAATAGAATTCCATCAGGTGCATATTGAGTGTAAAAATTTTCATAGTAGTTTGATATTTCATTTTCAAATACTATATTTTCCTTTTTGATGTTTCCTCCTATTAGTTCATAGTCTATTCTTGAATATAGAATTTTAGGCTCTTTTTGGTTTTCAGTTTTTTCATTAGCATAGATTATAAACGATAGTCCTTCTTTTGTTAAGTAAATGTTGAAATTGGAATTTTTGGAGTATAATAGAACCTTTTCGTTCAATTGACCTCTATTTCCAGCAAAGCCATAATATAATTTTTCAGTAGCAGTTACCCATTCCCTTACAACAGAAAAGTCATAGGAACTTATATTTTGGGCAAAGGTTTTTACTGCTAGCAAAAGCATAATTATAGTTATAAAAGTTATCCTTTTCATAGCCCAAATTTTAAAGCATGAAAATTTTAATTTCAATTTGTCAATTTAAATATAATTTACTTCATTTCCTTTACCTTTAAAATTTTTATTTTGAAGAAATTTTTAATAATTTTTCTCTTATTTTCTTGTAAGGAAAAACCAAATTTAGAAGATAAATTAGAGCAAATCAAAAAAACTGAAAATTTTAATATAATGGAATGGACAACAAGAAATGTTTTTGAAATTACATTTACAAAACAATTCGGAATTGAAAATAGATTTGCTATTGAAACGAAATCAAAAGTTAGGTTATGTGTAAGTTTAAATGATTTGAAATATAGAGTTGAGGGAAATTATGTTATTTTTCAAAATTTACCAAATGTTAAAGTTTGTAGTTATCATATTGTAGAAGAAATTCAAAATTACGATGAAGATATTTTTCTCTTATCAGTTAATGCGGGAAAAAATAGAAGACTTGCATTTCAGATGGCTATTGAAAGCACAAAAATTATGATAAAGAATTTAGAAAATGACCCAAACATTCAAGAATACTCAAAAACAGCTTTAAAAGAATTTTTAAGTGGTTTTGTAAAGCTTTTTGGAAAGGAGGCAAAATTTGAAGAATAAAATTATTGCCATTATTGGAATTTTAATAATTATTTTAATTTTTGTATTCTTTAATAATTTTCAAAAGGAAAATGTAAAAATGAATAAGTCATTATTACTTATTTCAGTTAAAGAAATTAAGGAATTGTCAGTCATTCAAGTTCCTTATCATAAAATTGTGAAAAATAAAAAGGGTTTTTTATGTGAAATTACAATTATTTTAAAAGGTTATGTTGAAGGTTATATTAACTTGGAGAATTTAAGAGAAGATGATATTAAAATTAAGGATGATATTGTTTATATAACAATTCCAAAACCTGAGTATAGATTTAATTCAGATTATTTTAATGTGTTTAAGGAAAATACTGCTTTTTGTGATAGAATTAAACTTATAAATGAGACGATAAAATTAGGTGAAAATATGATTTTAGAAGATGCTAAAAAAGATGGCATTGAAAGAACTATAGAAAATAGAGTTAAGGAAGTTTTAAGTAAGTTTGTAAAAGGATTAGGTTATAAAGATGCTCAATTTATTGTAAAAGATAGCCTAAGGCTTTAAAATTTTGAAGCTATGGCTTTAAAAGAATTTAAAATGCCTGAAATTGCGGAAAGTGTCCATGAAGGTGAAATCGGGAAAATTCTTGTAAAAGAAGGTGATTATGTTAAGAAAGAACAACCTTTACTTGAAGTTCTTACAGACAAAGTTAATACTGAACTTCCTTCACCTTATGAAGGATATGTTATAAAAATTCTTGTAAAAGAAGGTGATGTTGTTAGTGTTGGAACACCTTTAATTATTATTGGAGATCGTTTAGAAGATATTAAAAAAGAAATTATTGAAGAAAGAATAACAATTGATAATAAAGGAGATATTAAAGTTGAAAGACCACTTGCTGCACCCGCAGTAAGGAAATTGGCAAGAGAACTTGGCGTAGATTTAAGTTTGATTAAAGGGACAGGACCAAAAGGAAGAATTACAAGAGAAGATGTTTTAAATTATGTGAATAAACTTAAAGAAGAAGTCAAGGAAGTTAAAGAAATTAAAGAAGTTAAAATTGAAAGGAAAGAAGCACTTGAAGAAGTTATTCCAATTAGAGGTATAAGGAGAAAAATAGCTGAGCATCTTAGATTATCAAAAGATAGAGCGGTTCATACATTACATGTAGATGAAATTGATATGACGGAAATTGTTAAATTAAGAGAAAGACTTAAAAAAATTGCTGATGAGCAAAATGTTAAATTAACTTATTTACCATTTATAATAAAAGCAGTAGCAACAGCTCTTAAAAAACACCCATATTTTAACGCAATTGTAGATGATGAAAAAGGAGAAATTATATTAAAAAAGTACTATAATATTGGCGTTGCTGTTGATACACCTGATGGACTAATTGTTCCTGTTATAAAAGATGTTGATAAAAAGAGTATTATTCAAATAGCAAGAGAGCTTGAAGACATTTCAAATAGAGCAAGAGAAGGAAAATTAAATTTGGAAGAACTTCAAGATGGAACATTTTCCATAACAAATGTTGGCTCAATTGGAGGTGTTTTTGCTTTTCCTGTTATAGATTATCCAAGAGTTGCTATCCTTGGAACACATAAAATAAAGAAGGTTCCTGTTGTTAATGAAAAAGATGAAATTGTAATAAGATATATGATGTTCGTATCACTTTCATTTGACCATAGAGTAGTTGATGGTGCTGAGGCAGCAAGATTTACAAGAACCTTATCAAGAATCCTTGAAAATCCAGATATATTTATTTTGGAGGTAATATGATAGCTATTGCTAAAACAAAGCCAGGAAAAGGATTTGAAATTATCAAAAAAGATATTCCAAAAATAAATGATGATGAAATTTTAATAGAAGTAAAATTTGCTTCAATTTGTGGTAGTGATGTTCATGCTTATGTATGGGATGAATGGGCAAAAGAAGAATTTAATGAATTTCCAAGAATTATTGGTCATGAAATAGGAGGTATTATTGTTGAAAAAGGTAAAAATGTAAAAAATTTAGAAGTTGGTGATTTTGTGGCTATTGAAAGTCATTTTTGGTGTAATGAATGCTATAATTGTAAAATTGGAAATTTCCATGTTTGTAAAAATATGAAAATTCTTGGATTTGGAGTAGATGGAGGATTTGCTAATTATTTAAAAATTCCTTATAAAAATGCTATTAAAGTTCCAAATAATATAAAAAAAGAGTTTATTCCGCTAATGGAGCCTATGGGAAATGCTGTTGATAGCGTATTAGCAGAAGATATTAGCTCAAAGAATGTTTTAATTGTAGGTTGTGGTCCAATTGGACTTATGGCAACTGCTATTTGTAGAGTTTGTGGAGCTAACAAAATTATTACGATGGATATAAATGAAAATAGATTAAACATTTCAAAAATGATGGGTTCAAATTATCTTATAAATCCAAATAAAGATAATGTTTATGAAAAAGTAATGGAAATAACGGATAATATAGGTGTTGATGTTATTCTTGAATTTTCTGGTAGTTCTGAGGGTTTTAAAAGTGCTATTAAAACCATCGTTGAAGGCGGAAGAGTTTCGCTTCTTGGACTTTATCCAAAACCTTTTGAATTTGATTTTAATAATTACTTTATAATGAAAAATTTAAGAGTTTATGGAATAATTGGAAGGAGAATTTATTCCACTTGGTTTAAAACAATTAATCTAATTCATAAAATTGACCTAACACCAATCATTAGTCATAGAATTAAACTTGAAGACTTTGAAAAAGGCTTTGAAGATATTTTAAATGGAAGAGCAATTAAAGTTCTTTTTGAAATCAGTTGAAAATTATAATTCTATATTAAATGGAAAACTATATGATTATTCAAAGGCTATTTGGATAGCTCATAAATCATTTATTGAAAAATATCTAAAAAATTTTAATGAAATTGTGGTTTATAAGGGATTTTGGAGTGGATACGAGCTTTATGAAAAACCATATTATAGATTTATTTCAGATGTTGATTTTTTTGTTTCAGATGAAAATTATAAAAAATTAAAAGAGCTTTTTTTAGATTTGAAATTTAATTATTATTTTCAATTTTCAAATAAAGTGCCAAAATTTATAAAAAATTCACTTGAATATGAAATGTCTTTTTCAAAGAATCTTTTACATTTTGAAGTTCATAGAAAACTATTTCCACCATATTTTATTGAAATTGATAGTAAAAAATTGTTAAAAAGAGCAATTGAATGGAAATTTAATTTACTAACATTTCCATTAGAAGAGCAATTTATTATTTCCGTTTTACATTTTTATAAAAGTAGTCAAAAAATTTTTTATTGGCTTTGGGATATATTTATTCTCTTAACACTTGTTGATTTAAAGAAAATTAAAGAAATTTGCCATTTTTATTCAATTGATTATGGAAAATTTATAAGCATTATTGAAGAAATTAAGATAGGAAAGTTTGTGAAAAGAAACTTATTTTTTAAGAGGAATTTAAAAAATTACTTAACATTTTTTGCCTTTAAATTGTTTTCAAAATTATAAACTTTTTTCAACCTTTTCAACCATTTTTTGAAATTCCTTATCCTTAATAATTAATTTTCTTGCTCTATTATAGCCATTTATAATTGTGCTATGGTCTTTATTTAAAGCTTTCGCAATAGTTGTATATGGTATTTTAAAATAATTTCTTGATATATAAATAACAACATATCTTGCATATAGTAATTTTTTAACTTTTATGCGACTTTTCAATTCATTTTCATCAACTGAAAGCTTATTACAAACAACTTCAATAATTTTTGAAATATCATAATTCTTCTTGTTAGAAACAAGATCTGAAATTATTTGCTTAAAAACTTTATAATTTAATTCATTTTCTGAAAAGTTATAATATGCTGAAATTCTTGCTATTACACCTTCAAGCTCCCTAACACTCAAAATATTACTTTTAGCAACTTCCCATAATAATTCATCTTCAACATTTAAATTCTCTTCCTTTGCCTTCAATTTCAATATTTGATATCTCGTTTCCATAGAAGGGGGTTGAATTTCAATAACAATACCCTTAACTATTCTATTTTTTATTTCTTCCCTAACTTTTAAATTTTTTATATGCTTTATCCCTGCTAAGATAATGTGTTTATTCCTTGAAAGCAAATAATCAATCATATTTAAAATTTCTTCTTGAAGTGAAGGTTTATCCTCAATAAAGTCAAAATTATCTAAAATTAACATATCAAGCTCCCTATATTTATTTCTAAAAGCATTAGTAGTTTGATTCTTAATAGATTCTATTAGCTCATTAAAGAAACTTTCAGCAGTTATATATCTTATTTTTATTTTGCTATTTAATTCAATTGCTTTATTACCAATAGCATTTATGATATGAGTTTTCCCAAGACCACTTTTACCATAAACATAAAATGGATTATAAGTTTTTGAAAAGTTTTTACTAATTGAAATTGCTATATTATATAAAATTTCATTTTCTTTACCAATAATGAAATTTTCAAATGTATAACTTCTAATAAGTGTTGAAATCTCAACAGGTTTTTTAAATAATGTTGGCTTCTTTTCATCAAAAACCCAATTTATACTTTCTATATTAAATTTTTTAAGAGCTTTCCTTAAATGTTCTCCATAATGCTCCTCAATCCATTCAACAAAATATTCATTAGGTGCTTGAAGAAAAATCGTACTTCCTTCAACATTCAAAGGTTTTATTGATGATAACCAATCTTTTGTAATTCTTTGAGGGAATATCTGAAATAAAATTTCAATTACATTTTGCCAAATTAGTTTAAGAGAACTTGGCACAGTTTGAAAATTCTAAACTTTAATTTTCTCATACTTATTAGACAAATTAATTATCTAATCACTAATTAAAATAAAATCAATATTCAGATTTTTCAATTTCATTTCTGTCT
>JAVVGK010000108.1:0-5812 GCA_032249175.1 Candidatus Hydrothermia bacterium
CAGAATTATTGGACAATGCAGTAAATCTTAATTTTTAAACTTTAAAATTTTATAACTTATGGAAATTTTTTATGGTAAATGTGGAATTGGGAGAATAAAATTAAAATTAGAACCTATTGGAAAATGTTCTAGATGTAGAAAAAATAGTGCCATTATTGAAATTAGATATGCGAAGCAAAAGCTATGTCAAGGATGTTTTAATGATTTCTTTATAAGTAGAATCAAAAGAGTTGTTGAAGAATTTAAGATGTTCAATAAAGATGAGAGAATTGCAGTTGCTGTTTCAGGAGGCAAAGATAGTGTTGCATTACTACATGCCCTTAAAATGGCTTTTAAGGATCAAAATATATTTGCTTTTTATATAAATCTTGGAATTAAGTACTATTCTGACCATCTTGAAAAGAAAGTTATCAAACTCTGTGAAGATTTAAAAATTCCATTAGAAATATACAATCTTAAAGAGAAAGAAGGTTATACAATTGATGACTTTCTAATTACAAAATATAAAGATAAAATGTGCTCTGTTTGTGGAACAATAAAAAGAAATATATTTACATTATTATCGGTTAAAGTGAATGCTAACGCATTAGCAACAGGGCATAATTTAGATGATACAGTTTCTACAATGATGTCTCTATTTTTAAATGGTGATCTTGAAGGAATAAGAAAATTAAAACCAGTTTTAAAACCACTTTTAAATGGCTATCCAAGAAAAATAAAACCCTTAATAACTACACCAGAAATTGAAGATTTATATTATGTTAGCTTAAATGAACTTCCCGTTCAAGAATGTTCTTGCCCTCATGGAGAAATAACAACAATAAAACAAATTAAAAATTGGATTGATGAATTAGAGAAAACACAACCTGACATTAAATTTAGACTTCTTTCAATTTTTAGAAAAAAAATTATTCCAATATATGAGAAGAATTTAAATGAAGAATTAGAAGATATTAAAGCTTGCTCAATATGTTCTATGCCTTCAAATAGTGAAATATGTTCAAAATGTAAGAGAGTTTTAGAACTTAAAGAATATAAACAAAAATTAGAAGATTTAAAAATTGAGATTGATTATAAGGAACTTCAAGAAATGCTTAAAGAAAATAATGTTATTGTTATTGATGTAAGAAGCCCTGATGAAATGAATGAGTTTAAAATTGAAAACTCAATTAATATTCCATCCGAAGAAATTGAAAAACATTTTAAAAATTTACTTAAATTCAAGAAAACTCATAAAATTGTTCTATATTGTAATAGTGGTAGAAAAAGTTATGCTTTAACTATTAGATTAAGAAATATGGGATTTAAAGCCTATAATTTAAAAGATGGGGTTTTAGAGCTTTATCTTCCTTCGTATTAACGTACAAAAAATTTTAAATTATCCTTTAAAATTTCAAAATGATTTTCCTATTTACTTTTATTCCTGAAAAAAACCTTGAAAAACTCAAAATTCTGTCCTATACCTGGCCAGATGTTGAATATAAAACTTTTAAAGTTGTAAGATATGATTACTTCATATGGATAGATAGCGTAAAGAATGCTCAAAATTTAAGACCAATTCTAAATGCTTATAATAAAATTACATTTAGAGCAATTGACCCAACTGATAGTATTTATCTTCATTTCATAAAAGGTTATTATATTGTTCCATATTGGACTGATACGGTTAAAAATAACCTAATAATTGATTCGGTTAAATTCTTCCACAATTCAAATTACATTTCTGGCTTTATATACTCAACACCCGGCGATACTTTAATAATTGTAAAATTTCCATATACAATAAATCCTAACGATAGTTTTAGAGTAGAAATTTACTATCATGGAATAACGAATAGAAGTGGCTCATCATTTGGTGGAGGTCTTGACTTAAAACAAAATGACATTGTTTATGCTGATAATGAGCCATTTGGTTTAAGAAGATGGTTGCCAAGTTTTGATTTACCTTATGAAAAACCTCAGATTGTAGATGCTAAAATTAAAACAAAACTTGGATGGAAAACAATAGCAAATGGAAAACTTATTGATTCCTTAATTGAAGGTCCTTGGATAACTTATCATTATAGAGAAAGCTATCCAATAGCTCCTTATTTAATAGTTTTCGCATCTTCAAATCAATTTACAATACAAACTCAAACGTGGAATTATAATTTTATATCTATGCCCATTTATCATTATTTAGGTCCAAGCAATAATAATCCTTCATTATATTTGCCAAACCAACTTACAATTTTCTCTAATAAATATGGCATTTATCCATTTTATGATGAAAAGTATGCAGAAGTTCAAATATTTCAAGGTTTCTTTGGTGGTGCTATGGAAAATCAAACCAACACATTTACAATAGCAACAAATTATGAACTTTTAAGTGCTCATGAGCTTGCACATCATTGGTGGGGTGATATGGTAACATGTGCTACATTTAAAGATATATTTATAAATGAAAGTTTCGCAACATATTCAGAAGCAGTTTATGATGAGGATAATTTGGGTTATGGTGATTATAGTGGAAGGGGATATATGGGTCAGATACATGGCGATATAAATAGATATTTAAATTATGGTGATTATAATAAACCAATTTATAATCCTGGTCCAAGTCTTGGTGATGTATTTGATGGAAATATAACTTATAGCAAAGGTAGTGCTGTCTTACATGCTTTAAGATTATTATTTAGAGTAATTTACAGCGATAGCGCCCTTGGTGATAGTAAATTTTTTGAAGCTTTAAGGTACTACGGAAACAAGAGAAAATTTTCTTATGCAAGAATTATTGATTTTGAAAATGATATTAAGGAGTTTTTAAATAATGAAAATAGAGATACATCAATTGGCTATTTCTTTAATCAGTGGATATTTAAACCGGGTCATCCTCAATTTCAATTTTTAATTTCAAAGTATTTCAATGGCTCAACTTATGATTTTTACATTAAAGTAAATCAAAATCAACCTTCAACTTGGTCAAAATTTAGAATTCCAAAATATCCAATAAGAATAAAATTTTCAGACAATACGCAAATTGACACAACTATAAATATAGATTCACTTTTAACTCAGACATTTTATTTTAATTTCACAAAAGAGCCAACCACAATAATTCCAGATTATCCGAATCACTATATTGACCAAACATCAATAGCACTTATTCCTGAAAATGAATTTATTTATGTTAAAATTAAAGATAATAAGTTAAAATTATCAATTCCAATATATGGAAATTATGATATAAAAATTTACAATAGCTTGGGAAGAATTGTTTTTAGTAAAAATTTACAATCTAATAAAAGTCAAATTGAACTTTTATTGAACTTACCAAAAGGCATATATTTTATTGAAATAAAAGGAAGCTTAAATTATAAAAGCAAAATTATAAACTTTTAGAAGTCTTATGAAAAGATTAATTTTTTTATTTATTTTTGCTTGTCAAAGTACAAATGCTCAATCTTCAAAATTCCAAATGCCAAAGGAAGCCAATTATCCATTAGATTCCTTATATGAAAGCAAAGGAATTTATGTAGATAGGATAAATGGATTTATGGTTAGAGCATTTAGAAATTATTCATATAAGGTTAGTAATGGAATTTTTAGAATTTACGATAACTCAAAAAATTATTATTTTATTTCGGGATTTATGAAAGATAATAAAGATGGTTCAACAAAAAAGGTTTTATCAATTATTTCAAAGTACATAATTTCAGAGCCAATTTATAAAGATGAAAAAAATACAAGAATAATTATTTTAGAAATGAATTTTCCTTATGAGCTTTTGCTTGAGGAAAAAGGAGGAGTTTATAAATCAATTATAACCATAACTTCTGAAAGTAATTTATCAAAAGTTTCAATGATAATTTTTCCAAAAAATTCAAATCCTCAAAAATTAAATGAACTTGAAGAAATTGCTAAAAGTTTCAGAATTATTCCAGTTTCAGAAAGGATTGTTTATAGTTATGAAATCATAAATGATCCATCAGGTATGCCTGCTATGTTTATAGCTGTTCCTGAAAATTGGAAATTAAGTGGTAGTGCTATTAAAAGTGGGTCAGCGTCTTGGTCTGTTCATTATCATTTAACTTCCCCTTATGGAACATTTTTAAGAATGGATAATTTAAGTGTTGAGGCAAGTGGTGTTATGAATAATGCTCAAAGTGTTATAAAAATAAATGGAAATTCAAATATGGTTTTTGGATTTGTAAAATTATATGATAGAAACGATTGTATTAATTCGGTTTTTAATTACTTTTGGAATGGATGGAAATTAGATTATGTAAAGGATAATGAAAAACCAAGCGGTATTCCGCCTAATGTTAATGCTAATAGCTTATTTTTAAAAGCTGTAAGAAACGATACAATTAGATATGGCTTTGCATATTGTTTTGGAACATTTTATCAAGATATTTATAGCTCATATTCAAGTGGTAATCTAACATTAATAACGATGAATGTTCCTTCAAGTAGAGTAAGTGATCATCATTTATTAGTTGCGATTTTAAATAGCATTTACTTTAATCCCGAATGGGTTGCTGAAATTAATAGAAGATTTACAGAAGAAAATAGAAGACTTAACCAAATTACACAGGCAATTATTGAGGAAAAAAGAAAAGAAGCAGAAATGTTTAGAAACTATTTAAGAGAAAATAGAGAAATTTCAGAAAATTGGCAAAAAACATTAAGAGAAAATGATGAATTTGTTTCAGAATTAAATACAGCTTGGTCAAATTTACTTGGTGAGAAAATTTATGTTAAAGATCCAGGAACAGGTGAAATTTTTAGACTTGACGATAAAGGTGGTGATTTTTATAAAGAACCTACATTTGGAACTATTATTGAAAATGTTCCCAAGGATTATGAATTACAAAAAACATTAAATGAAATGGGTTTTCAAAAATTACCAAGTACAATTTGGAAGATAAAATGACCTTAGATGAAATTCTTAAAATTGAAAATTTATATATAAGGGTTAAAAAAGTTGTTGAAGGTTATATTTCAGGAAAGCATAGAAGTATTTTTGAGGGATTTTCTGTTGAATTTGCAGAGCATAGAGAATATACAAAAGGTGATGATTTAAAATTTATTGATTGGAAAGTTTATGCTCGCAAAGAGCGATTATTTATAAAGAAATTTTATGAGGAGACAAATTTAAGAGCATATTTAATTTTAGATATATCAAAATCTATGGATTATGGCAAACCCAATAAGTTCATTTATGCTCAAAATTTATGTGCTATAATAAGCTATATCCTTTATTTACAAAGAGATGCTTTTGGACTTATTACATTTTCAGATAAAATTGAGCATATTTTAAATCCATCTTCTACAAAAACTCAATTATACAAAGTTTTAAAAATTTTAAATAATTTAAAGCCATCTGGAAAAACTTATATTGAAAATCCACTTTTATTATCAGCGAATAAATTGAAAAGAAGAGGAATGATTATTTTAATTTCCGATTTAATAGCTGATAAAAATTCTACAATTAAGGTTTTAAGAGCTTTAAATAATTTAGGGTTTGAAATTATTGTTTATCAGATTTTATCACCACAAGAAAGAGAAATTGAGGATAAAGGCTCATTTAGATTTTTTGACCCTGAAACAAATAAATCAATTTCATTAAATACTTTATATTATTTGGAGGATTACAAAAAAGCATTAAATAAATGGCTTAATGAAATAAGAGAGAGTTTTTTAAAAAGTGGAATAAGATATAAATTGCTATTTACAGATGAGCCTCTAACTAATGCATTTTATCATGTTTAAGACAAAAAATGGGTCTAAATCCAAGGAGATTATTTATTTTATGCTTTGTCCAATAAAT
>JAVVGK010000109.1:0-5545 GCA_032249175.1 Candidatus Hydrothermia bacterium
AGTGTTAATGGATGGATTAGTGAGGATAGAGCATATAATATCACTTTTGATTATGATGGAAATTATCTTATTAGCGGACTTATAATAGCGAGTTCTAATTCTTCATATCCAATAGTTTTGAAAGTAGATAGGGAAAATGGAAATTTAATTTGGGCAAGGGTTTGGAATACACCACCACCAAATACAACTTCAAATGAAGCAAGAGGAATAATACCTATTGGGCAAGGAAAATTTTATTTATTAACATTTCTTGGAGGGTTTGGAGGATTTGCTGTTATTAGAGAGGATACAGCTTCACCTATTCAATGCACACAAAACATAAATTTTAATGTTTCAAGTTTAGGAACTTCAATTGATAATTTTACACTACAGGTTTATAATGATACGCTTGAAGGAAATTCTTTTCCATTATCTTATATCTATACAAGTGCTTTTTTGACAGAAGGTTGCTCAATTTCTTCAAACTACGAATTTAATAAATCCTGCCTCTTCAAAGTAAGCTCAAATAAGGGTTATATTCACATTGAATTAAATAAAAGGGAAAAAGTGTCAATTTATGATATTTCAGGAAAGGCTATTTATAATGAATTTTTTGAAGGTAAAAGAAAAGTCAAAGTTAAAGAAGGTGTTTATGTTGTAAGAATTGGAAAGGAAAATGTTAAAGTTGTTGTAAAGTGATTTATAAATTTATTGGCTTTAAAAAACCATAGTATTCATATGAAAAATTTTTTCACTTTTTAGGCTTTGGAAATGGGATTCTTTTCCTTAAAATAAACTCTAAAAATTTGTCACTTTTTTTCCTACATTTTGTCTCTTTAATCACAATGAAATAGAAACTCTTTTTTCCTCTGAAGCCAGAGATAGATAAATATAAGTTTTATTTACCAAGATTTAAATTTTAAAGACGTTGAAATTATGCCCTGTATAGTAATTCTAAAAATATAATTATTTGTATATTTTTCTTACCTGCCCTAAAATAAAGCCTACCGCTTATAAATCACACCATTAAATCAATAGTTTCAAAAAATTTTTTATAACTTGTTGAAGGCATACCCTTTCTACTTCACCACTAAAACTTTATTTACACTTTTTGATTTTAAAATATAAATACCACTTTTTAATTTTTTATTTTTGTGGTAAAAACCTAAAAAACGACCATCAATAGAATAAACTTTATAGTTTTCATCTTTTACTTCGTATAAATTACTAAATTGTGTTTTAGTGAAGTAAATTTTTGCGCCTTCATTATTCCTAAAATCATTTCCCCAAGCAGTATAAAGATAACCATTATCAACTACGAAGCCCAAGTAATCATGACCACTAGGATTTTCCGAAAATCCATAATTTGTGGAACTTACCCTACTTATGCTTGACCAAGTTTGCCCCCAATCACTTGAATGTGTCCAAAATGTAGCCCATTCCTTAATTGGACCAATAAATGGACAACTGCTAATAGTGTTTCCAGTAATAGATTGAAAAATAATATAAAGATGATTATTAAAACTTGCTATAATTGGCAAAACTGATTGCTGATTATAAACACTATAATAATTGAAATTATTATTTTGCCAAGTTAAAACTTTTAAAAAACAATTATCATCTAAATAAGCAATAGCACACTTGTTATTATAACAAGTAATATGATTTGAGATTTTAGTAGGTCTTTTAAAATCAGAGCAAATTGTGGATGAATAATTAAAATGAACTGCTCCTAAATCGGTAAAACTTTGACCATCTGAGGATTTTAAAATACCAAAACCAATTTTATTACTTTGTGAAAAATCATTATAAGAAATAAACAAATTTCCAAATTTATCATCTGAAATATAAGCATAAGTTGATGGGACATTCAGAGCAAAAACATTACTAAAACTATTACCATTATTTGAACTTGAATATCCAACAATTCTTGGGTAGCCTGAAAACTTATCAGTTGTAAAAACCAAAATAATTTTATTATTGTAAATATAAATCCAGGGCTTATCTTTGAAGAACTGCCAATTATCATTATCTAAAATTTTACAATTCCAATTAAGCTTTGAGTGGCAATTATTTGAGCAAGAGCAAAAATATATTTCACCATAAAGATTGTTATTATCATCTCTACAATAAATTACGCCTGAATGAAAAAATATATTATTTTTTACAGCGACAACAGGGTCTCCAACATAACAGTAATTTGTCCAAAAAGTCATTTCAAAATCTCCTAAAAACGATTCTCCATTATCATAAGAAATTCTTATAACATTTTTGTAATTAAAGGCATTTTCATCCTCACTTATGAAACCAATAATGATATTATTATTTTCCTTATCTAAGGATACTTCCTGATTTAGAAAGCAAGATGAAACTGGCCAATTTACGATGGATTTTTCAATTTCAAAAGGATAATCATTAAAGATAAAAATTAACATAACTAAAATTTTAAAGCTTTGTCCAATAATTCTAAAATATAGATTATTTCTTATTTCTCCCACCCACCCAAAGATAAGCCTTCGGCTTAAAAATTCTATAATTTCCCTAAAATTTTCATAAGTCATTGATAGTTAATCATTAAATAAAGTTTTAACTCAAATTCAACTAAAAAATAACTTTTTAATATACTCATTTGCTTTTATTAAGACATTCTTATTATTTTCATAGCGAACGAATTTTAAAGCAGTTTGAAATTCAAACCATCCTCCTGCTAAATGCTCATCACTTATACAAAACTTTTTATCTTTTGCTCTTGCTAAAAAAAGAATTAATTTCTTTCTTATTAACCTGCTATTGAAATAATAATTATAATAAATTTCCTCTCTAAAATCAAAAATTTCAATATCCTTAATTGAAGTCTCTTCAAAAAGCTCTCTTTTGGCACTTTCTATTTCACTTTCATTTTCTTCTATTTTTCCCTTTGGAAATCCCCAATATGAAGAGTGCTTTAATAGCAAATAATAGACTTTATTGTTTTCAATATAAAAAACGATAAATCCAGCAGAAATTTCATCAAAATTCATTTTATAACAATACTTAGCATCTTATTTGGAACAAAAATTTTTTTAATAATTTGTTTATCTTTTAAATATCTTTCGTAAATTTCAGAATTTTTTAAAATTTCAAAGGCTTTTTCCTCATTAGCATCTATGGGAATTTTTATAACACCTCTTATTTTACCATTTATTTGAATAGGAACTTCAACTTCTTCTTCAATTATATAACTTTCATCATAATTTGGAAACTCATTTTCAAAGACGGAATTTTCATAACCAAGTCTATGGTATATTTCTTCTGAAATGTGAGGAGCAAATGGAGCAAGCAAAATTGAGAATATCTTTAAGGCAAATTTATATTGAATGGTATTTTTTCTTTCATAATCTTCTAAAAAATTCAAAAACTCCATAAGTTTAGCAATAGCAGTATTAAACTTAAATTTTGAAATCTCTTCTCTTATTTCTTTAATTTTCTTATGAACGAATGAAAGCAATTTTTTATCTTCAAAATTTTCATTAAACTCTAAATTTTGATATAAGTTTAAAACTCTGTTTAAGAACTTTTTAGCACCAATTACAATAGCATTAGTCCATTCAAAATTTTGCTCAGGAGGAGCAGCAAATAATATAGCAATTCTGGCAACATCTGAACCATTTTCCTCTAAGAATTTTGAAAGAGGAACAATATTTCCTCTTGATTTTGACATCATTTCAATTTTTTCTTCAAGCTCAGTACCTGTTTCTTTATGATAAAATTTTCCATTCTTCTCAATAACAAATTCTTCATCAACTGTTTTATAATTTGTAGGGTCCCAATAGAATTTTTTAAGGACAAGACCTTGTGTAAATAAGTTTTCAAAAGGCTCATCATAATTAACAATTCCCTCATCGTATAAAACTTTATATATAAATCTTGCGTATATCAAATGTTTAGTAGCATGCTCAATTCCACCAATATATAAATCAACAGGCATAAATTTCCTTTCAAGCTCTTTATTAACAATTTCATTATCATTTTTAGGGTCTATAAATCTTAAAAAGTACCAAGAAGAATCAACAAATGTATCCATAGTATCTGTTTCTCTTTTTGCTTTTCCTTTACATTTTGGGCAATTTGTCCAAACAAAATTTATGTCATTTTCCAATGGTGAATAACCTCCAATAGGTTTCCAAACTTCAAGTTTTTCTGGTAATAAAACAGGCAATTCATTTTCTGGAATTTCAACAATTCCACAATTATCACAATAAACAATAGGAATTGGGCATCCCCAATATCTTTGTCTTGATATTAGCCAATCTCTCAATCTATAAGTAATTGCCTTTTTACCTAATCCCAATTTTTCAAGTTTTTTAGTAATCTCAATAATAGCAGTCTTTGAATCTAAATTATTAAATTCATAACTATTTATCAAAATTCCGTATTCTTCAAATGCTTTTTCTTTTATAATATCTTCAACATTTCCATCTTTGGGTCTTATAACAGGCTTAATCTCTAAATTAAAAATTTTAGCAAATTCATAATCTCTTTGATCGTGAGCAGGAACACCCATTACAATACCTGTTCCATAATCATATAAAACATAATCTGCTACAAAAATAGGAATTTTTTCATTTGTTAAAGGATGAATTGCATATTCATAAGTAAAAATTCCTGTCTTCTTTTTTTGAGTTTTCCTTTCAATTTCGCTTTTATTTAAGGCAGTTTTAATATAATTTTCAATTTCACTTTTATTTTTTGAATATCTTAAAATTTCATTTAAAATTGGATGCTCTGGTGCTATTGATATAAAACTAACCCCATAAATTGTATCTACTCTTGTTGTAAAAACTTCTAAATAGTAATCTCTATATTTGAATTTTACAATTGTTCCTTCACTTTTACCTATCCAATTTTCTTGTTGCTTTATAACATTCTCTGGCCATTTACCTCTTAATTTATCTAAATCTTTAAGTAATCTTTCAGCATAATCAGTTATTTTAAAGAACCATTGCTCAAATTCTTTTTTTATAACAGGTCTCTTACATCTTTCACATTTACCATCTATTACTTGCTCATTAGCTAAAACGGTTTTACAATTTTCACAATAATGAACAAATTCTTTCTTTCTATATGCTAACTTTTTCTTATAAAGCAGTAAAAATAACCACTGCGTCCATTTATAATAACTTGGCTCACAAGTAGCAATTTCTCTATCCCAATCATAACTAATTCCTGCCTTTTTAAGTGTATTTCTAAAAATGTTTATATTTTTATATGTCCATTCTCTTGGATGAATATTATAATTTATTGCTGCGTTCTCAGCAGGAAGTCCGAATGCATCCCATCCCATAGGATGTAAAACATCATAACCTTCCATAAATTTAATTCTTGCTACAACATCACCAATAGCATAGTTTTTCAAATGCCCCATATGTAAATCACCAGATGGATATGGAAACATTTCAAGAACATAAAATTTTTTCCTATCTCCTTTTACTTTAAATAGCTTTTTCTCATCCCAAAATTTTTGCCACTTTTCTTCTAATGCTTTCATATAGATTGAAAATTTTATAGCAGTTATTTTTTTAACAAA
>JAVVGK010000110.1:0-5458 GCA_032249175.1 Candidatus Hydrothermia bacterium
TCAGGGTGGGTGGGCGAAATATAGAAAAATAAATAGTTTTAGAATTATTGGACAACGCAAAAATTGATTTCTAATCTACTTTAAAATTTTCAAAACCTAATTTATGTTTTTTGAAGATATTATTCTTAACTTAAAAAGCTATTGGAAAAGCAAAGGTTGTCTTATATTTGAGCCTTATAATTCAGAAGTTGGAGCAGCAACATTCAATATAGCTACATTTCTTAAAGTTCTTGATAATAAACCTTGGAGATGTGCTTACATTGAGCCTACAAGAAGACCAAAAGATGGAAGGTATGCTGAAAATCCTAACCGTGTTCAACAATACTACCAATTCCAAGTTATATTAAAACCACCTGAAGATAATGTTATTGATATTTACATTGATTCGTTAAAAGCAATAGGAATAGATATTAAAAAGCATGATTTAAGATTTGTTGAAGATGATTGGGAAAGCCCTACACTTGGAGCTTGGGGAATAGGTTGGGAAGTTTGGATTGATGGATTAGAAATAACTCAATTTACATATTTTCAACAATCAGGCTCTATTGATTTAAAAATTCCTGCAGTTGAAATTACATATGGACTTGAAAGAATAGCAATGTTTATTCAAAATGTTGATACAATTTTTGATATTAAATGGAATAAAGATTGGAAATGGGGTGATATTTACAAAGACTTTGAAAGGGAATTTTGTTATTTTAATTTTGATTTTGCAGATATTGATTTTTATAGAAAAGCTTTTGATTTTTATGAGAAAGAGGTTTATAGAATGCTTGAATTAAATTTAATTTATCCTGCTTATGATTATGTTATAAAGCTTTCACATACATTTAATATCCTTGATTCAAGAAGAGCAATTTCACCATCACAAAGAGCAATTTACATAGGAAGAATAAGAAAATGCTCAAAAATGGTAGCAAAAGCTTATATTGAAAAATATGGTAAATAATATATTTTTAGTTTATAGTTTAAATCAACCGCTTTGGAATATATTAACAAGCTTAGGGCTTGAAAATAAAAAAATTTTCATTTTAAGTCAAACAATTAAAAACTATTTTGATGAAAAAACATTTAATAAAAACGATACATTAAAAATAAAAATTTTAAGTGATAGCTTAATAGTTCTTACAATAAAGAAAAATTTCAATAAGCTTGAAGTTACTTTAAAAGATACAATTAAAGAAGTTCATTTTGAAAAAGGTTTCATTCAAAAAAAACTAGAAATTGTAAAAGGCTCAATTGAAAGCAATTTATATAATTCAATTTTAAAGTTAAATGAGCTTCCTGAACTTGTTGAAAAATACGCAGATATTTTTGCTTGGGATATTGATTTTTTAGTAGAAACAGAAGAGAATGATAGTTTTTTAATGGTTTTAGAAAAGCTTTATTATAATGAAAAACTTATAGGATATGGAAACATATATTATGCAGTTTATTATGGCAAGAGAGTAGGAATAAAAAAAGCCATTAAATTTGGTGATAAATATTATGATGAAAATGGGAAAGCACTTTCAAAAATGTTTTTAAGATCACCTTTAAAAATTTATAGAATAACATCTTACATTGGTTATAGATTTCATCCAATTTTAAGAGAATATAGATTACATCATGGTGTTGATTATGCTGCTCCTTATGGAACACCTGTTTTTTCCCTTGGAGATGGTGTTGTTATTTATGCAGGTTGGAAAGGTGGTTATGGAAATACTATAATTATTAAACATCCAAAAGGATATGAAACAATATACGCACATCTTTCAAAAATTTCTGTTTTTATTGGTCAAAGAGTTTCAGTAGGACAATACATAGGAAATGTTGGCTCAACAGGACTTTCAACAGGTCCTCATTTACATCTTGAAATGAGAAAGGATGGAAATTTGATAAATCCTCTTAAATTAAAAATTCAATCAGACAAACCCATTAATCCAGAAAATTTAAATGAATTTATTAGAACAAAAAATTTAATAATATCTTTCATTAAATCAAATACCATTTGAATTCATCTAAACTTTCAAGAGCCTTCCTTTCAAGTTTAAATTTTTGAGATTTATACATTTGCGACGAGCCATTTTCATTAATTTTTAAATATATTTCAATACCTTCATTTGAGCTATTACTTTTTATAAAACTAATAAATCTATCAACATCAAAATTGTCCAAACTAATTTCAAAAATGACTTTATTTCCAAAATTGTTAATTGTTAATGGCTCAATTTTTTCAAGCATAATTTCTGGAATTTTTTCATCTTCCTCCTCATCGTAATTTAAAATTCCTTTTATTTTGTAAGCAAAATAATCACCTTCAATAATATCTTTATATTGAGCATATTTTCCCGCAGGAACAAAAACATCAATTGAGCCTGTAAAATCTTCCACTGTCAAGATACAATATGTCTCTTTATTTGAATTCTTTTTTGTTTGAACGAAAACCTTAGCAACATAAAGTGTAATTTCTTTCTCTTTTATTTCTTCATTATATAAATCTTCAATTGTTATTCCTCTGTAATTTTCAAATAAATTTCTAAATGGATTTAATGGATGTCTTGTAAGATAAATTCCAAGCGATTCCATTTCACATTTTAATAAGAAATTTTCATCATCTTTTTGATCATTATTCTCTTTATTAATAACAACATTTGAAAACAAGCCTCCTTCAATTGAGCCAATTTTTAAATTAGCATCAATTTTCAAAAGAGCAGATTTTCTTGATTTTATAATCCCATCACAAGCACCTGATTTTATTAAAGCTTCAAGTGTTTTTTTATTTATACCTTTAACCCTTATTTTTAAATCTTCAATACTTCTAAATTTACCAAGTTTTCTTGCCTTTAAAATATCTTCAATTGTATTTATTCCTATGCCTTTTATTCCTCCAAGTCCATATCTAATTGAATTTTCATTTTCAATTTTAAACTCAAAATCACTTTCATTTATATCGGGTGGAAGTATATTAATTCCAAACTGCTTTGCTTCATAAATAATAGCAGGAGCTTTCTTATAAAATTGTTGTCCTTTTAACATTTCAAGCGATAGCATAGCGGTATAAAACTCAATTGTGTAATTTGCTTTTAAGTATGCTGTTTGATATGTTAGCATAGCATAACCTGCTGAATGTGATTTATTAAATGAATATTCTGCAAATTTTTCAATTGTTTCCCAAAGCTTTTTGACTTTTTCTGGATCTTTACCTCTATTTATTGCTCCATTTATAAATTCATCTCTCATTTGATCCATTAATTCTTTCTTTTTCTTTCCTATTGCTTTTCTTAAAACATCTGCTTGTCCAAGTGTAAATCCTGCTAACTTATTAGCAATTTGCATGACTTGCTCTTGATAAACAATTATTCCATAAGTTTCTTTTAAAATTTCTTCTAATTCCTCAAAATCATATTCAATTTTTTTCTTTCCAAATTTCCTGTCAATATACTCATTTGCCCAAGCAAGCGCTCCTGGTCTATATAATGCTATTAATGCTATTAAATCTTCAAATCTGTCAGGTTTCATTTTCATAACTAATTCCCTCATTCCTCTTGAAGATTCAAGCTGAAATACACCAAGTAAATAACCTTTCCAAAGTAATTCATAAGTTTTCTTATCATCAAGTGGAATTTTATCTATATCAAAATTAGGATTTTTTCTTTCCTTTATAAGCTCAATAGTTTTTTCAATAATACTCAAAACTGTTACACCAAGCAAATCAATTTTTAAAATTCCAAGTTTTTCTAAAACATCTTTATCAAATTGCGTTGTAATAATTTTCTCTTTTTTAGAGGAAGATTTAGAAAGTGCTAATGGAACATAATCAGTTATGTTTCCAGGAGTAATCGCTATACCTGCTGCATGGACTGATGTTGTTCTTGGTTTTCCAGTGATTTTATAAGCATATTTTAAAATTTCTTCAAGCAGTGGATTTGATTTTAAAGCACTTTTTATCTCAGGAATTTCTCTTATTTCAGCAAAAACTTCATCTTTTGTTTTTTGGACATTAGGATTATATGGAATTAACTTCGTTAAATAATTTATTTCAGCATATGGATAATTAAAAACTCTTGCTACATCTTTTATAGCAGCTTTTGGACCAAGTGTGTTAAATGTTATAATTTGAGCAGTTGAATTTATGCCGTATTTTTCAAATATATAATCAATAACTTTATCTCTTTTAATATCAGCAAAATCTAAATCAACATCAGGTGGCGATATTCTTTCAGGATTTAAAAACCTCTCAAATAATAGATTATATTTTATAGGGTCAATTTTTGTAATGTCAAGGGCATATAAAACTAAACTTCCAGCAGCGCTTCCTCTACCTGGTCCAACAGGAATATTATTCTTTTTCGCATACTGAACAATATCATAAACAATTAAAAAATAGCCTTCAAATCCAAGCTTTTCTATTACTTCAAGCTCCATTTCGAGTCTTTGCTTATAAATTTCAGGGATTTGATTATTGAATTTTTTCCTCAAACCTTCATAAGCAAGCTCTCTTAAATTTAAATTTTCATTTAGCTTTGGAAACTTTAAATCATTGGGATCTAATTTTATTTCATAATGGCACTTTTCTGCTATTTCAATCGTATTTCTTAAAGAAAACTCATAGCCCTTAAATAATTCGTACATCTCTTCTTTACTTTTCATATAAATTTCTCTCGTTTCAATTTTAAATCGTTTTGGGTCATTTAATGTTGTTTTGCTATGGATAGCCAAAAGAATATCTTGAATAATGTAATCCTCTTTATTTATATAGTGAACATCATTTGTCGCTACAACTTTGATGTTAAATTTTCTTGAAATCTCTAAAAGCTCTTTATTTATCTTTCTATTTTCTTCAATTCCTACATCTTGAATTTCCAAATAAAAATTATCTTTAAATACTTCATAAAACCAACCGACTAAATTCTTTACATTTTCATAATTATCAACTAAAACATTTTGAGGAATTTCTCCCTTTGGACAGCCAGATAAAACAATTAAACCTTTGGAATACTTTTCAAGAAGTTCTTTATCTATTCTTGGTCTTGTGTAAAATCCTTCTAAATAGGCATAAGTTGATAATTTATATAAATTTTTTAAACCTTCATTATCCATAGCAATTAAAGTAATGTGGAAATAAGAGTTTTCATCTTCCTTTATTGGTTTTTGAGTTCTATGATTTGGTGCTAAATATCCTTCCATTCCAATAATAGGTTTTATCCCTTCCTCTAATGCTTTCTCATAAAATTCAATAGCTCCAAATAAATTACCATGGTCAGTTAAGGCAATAGCATTCATTCCAAGTTCTTTTGCCTTTTTTATTAAATCTGAAATACTTGGAACACCATCCAAAAGACTATATTCACTATGAACATGTAAATGAACAAATTCAAGATTTGACATAATGAAATTTTAAAACTCAAAGAAAACAAGACAATTTGACAAAATCAAATAGTGCTTTTAATTGATTTTCAATAACTTATAAAATTAA
>JAVVGK010000111.1:0-5437 GCA_032249175.1 Candidatus Hydrothermia bacterium
AAACTATTGAATGCTCTGGAATTTCATCAATTTGCTCATAAGTCCAAATTTTCTTATCTAAAACTTTCATAATTCAAAAATCTCCTTTAACTTACTATATAATCTTTGCTTAGGCATAGCACCAGTTATTCTACCAACTAAATTTCCATTTTTAAAACATAATAATGTTGGAATTGAAAGGATATTGTACTTTTCTGCTAAGTTTGGATAATCATCAACATTTACTTTATACAATTTTATATTTAGCTCTTTTTCAGCTTCTTCAAGAATCGGTTCTAACATTTTACAAGGCATACACCAATCTGCCCAAAAATCAATAATAATATTACCATCTTCTCTTATTGCTAATTCAAAATTTTCTTCATTTAGATGTTTGCTCATTCTTTTGCTCCTTTTTTGGAAATTTTAATAATTTTAAAATAGAAAGTTCAGCATTATCACCCCTCCTATACCCATACTTTACAATTGTTGTATATCCACTCTTTATATTATCTTCTCTATAAAGAGGAGCAATTTCATCAAAAACTTTCTTCGTTAGTTTTCTATCATTTAAGAATCTATTAACTATCCTTCTATTATGAACAGAATCTTCCATTGCTCTTGAAAGAATTTTATCAACAACACTCTTACAAGCCTTAGCTTTAACTGTTGTTGTTATTATTGTGCCATTCTCAAATAAACTTCTTGCCAAGTTCCTAAGTAAAGCTTTTCTGTGTTCTCTCTCTCTTGAAAGCTTCTTAACTTTATTTAAATGTCTCATAATTAGCTCCTTGATTTTGGTGAAAATTCAAGAGAAAGAGAATAAATTTTTCTTTTTAGCTCCTCAAATTCCCTATTTGAAAAACCAGCCTCAATGTAAAAATCATTTATTTCTTCCTCAGTATATGATACTAAATCACTTATTGTTTTGATACCCTTTTTAGAAAAAATTTCCAAAACTTTTGGAGGTATAGGAAGCTCATTTATAGGTTTCTTCTTTATTTCCTCAATTCTCTTATTCAAATCTTCAATATCAATGTAGTACTCCGTTTCCTCTTTTGGAAGTTGATTCTTTAATAGATTCATATGTCTTTCTAATATCTCAATAGCCTTAAAGTAAGCTTCAATAGGAGAAATTGTACCATTTGTCCAAATTTCAAGGATTAATTTATCTTTATCCATATATGCTTCATATCTTGTTTTTTCAACAGTCCAATTAACTTTCTCAATAGGTGAAAAATTACCATCCACAAAAATCGTTCCAAAACTAAATAAATCTTTATATTCTTCTGGATACTCTTCTCTTGGAACAAAACCAATTCCCTTATCTATATATATTTCAGCATAAAATTTCCTATCAGATGTAATTGTAGCAATATATTGATCTTTATTTATTATCTCAATTCCCTCAGGTACTTGAATATGCTCCGCTTTAACTTCAATTGGACCTTCAACATCAATTACAACCTTAGCAGGTAAAGAAATAATTTTCTCGTCAACCTTGAATTTTACTTTCTTTATGTTAAGTAAAATATAAGGAACATCTTCTAAAACACCCTCAATAGCAGAAAATTCATGAATTGCACCATCAATATAAACTGCAACAACGGAATAACCTTCAATTGACGATAATAAAACTCTTCTTAAAGCATTACCAATAGTAATTCCATATCCTTTTTCCATTTGTGGAACAACTATTTTAGCATAATTTTCTGATGCTTCATCAACATAAAAACCTTTCGGACTTAAAAAACTTACAAGGCTCATATTTAACCTCCTATTTTGAATATAGCTCAACTATAAGATTTTCTTTTATATTAAGACCAATATCAACCCTTTGAGGCTCTCTTAAAATTTTCCCCATATAGTTATTATAATCAACTTCAATCCAATCAACTTTTGGCAAAGACCTTTGAAATTCAATAGCACTATTAAGCTCATAATTATTCCTAAAATTCTCATCAACAATAATAATATCCCCTGCTTTTACAAGATAAGAAGGAATATCAATTCTTTTACCATTTACTAAAATATGTCCATGCCTAACGAATTGTCTTGCTTGAGCCCTACTTTTAGCAAAACCCATCCTATAAACAACATTATCTAATCTTTTCTCTAATAAAATTAATAGATTTTCACCAGTATTTCCAGGCATTTTTCTTGCTATTTCAAAAAACCTTCTAAATTGTCCTTCTAAAACACCATATATTCTTTTTACTTTTTGTTTTTCTCTTAGTTGCATTCCATATATTGTTAATTTTGCTCCTTTATTTTTTTGTCCATGAATACCAGGCGGATAAGGTCTTCTTTCAAAAGCACATTTATTTGTAAGACATCTTGGTCCCTTTAAAAATAGCTTCACACCTTCTCTTCTACAAAGCCTACATCTTGGACCTGTATATCTTGCCATTATACCCTCCTTCTCTTAGGTGGCCTACAACCATTATGAGGAATAGGTGTAACATCCTTAATAGCATGAACCTTTAAGCCAGCACTAACTAATGCTCTTATGGCAGTTTCCCTACCAGGACCTGGACCAGAAACTCTAACTTCAACACTTTCTATACCTAATGCTCTTGCAGCTTTTGCTGCTGCTTCTGCTGCTTTGCTTGCTGCGAAAGGTGTTCCTTTTCTTGTTCCTTTAAATCCAACACTACCACCACTCGCCCACGCAATTGTATTACCTTCTAAGTCAGTTATAGTGACAATAGTATTATTAAATGTTGATTGAATGTGTGCTATACCATAAGGACCTACCTTCCTTTTTGATTTTGACATTATTGACCTCCCTTTTTCTTCCTCTTAAATATATTACCTCTTGGACCTTTTCTTGTTCTTGCATTATGTCTCGTTCTTTGTCCTCTAACAGGCAATCCTTTTAAGTGTCTTATACCTCTATAACACTTTATATCTATTAATCTTTTTATATTTCTTTGAATTTCTGCTTTTAATGCTCCTTCTACTTTTAAGTTTTCAATTACATTCTTTAGCTTTGAAATTTCTTCTTCGGTTAAATCTTTAACCTTTTTATTAGGCTCAATATCTAATTGAGCTAAAATTTTCATAGCAAGAGGAATTCCTATACCATAAATTCTTTCAAGACCTATAAAAACAGGCTTATTTTTTGGTAAATCAACACCAGCTATCCTTGCCATAATTTATTACCCCTGTCTTTGATTATGCTTAGGATTTTCACAAATTATCATAACTTTTCCTCTCCTTTTTATAACTTTACATTTATCACATCTTTTTTTAACAGAAGCTCTTACTTTCATAAGTGCTGAAAATTTTAAAGCACATAGTTTAAAATTTCAAACTAATTTATGTTCCTAATTATCTCGTTAATTGTTGATTCATCGGAATTTTCATTTTCAAGACCTATATCTCTTAAAATTTATAAAAATAATTTTTATGTTCTTGAAATTACTGGAAATCTTTGGTTTTTAGAAAATTTAAAATCAAACCCAATTTTACTTGTAAAAGATCTAAATCAGCCATCTTATGATATTGAAATTATAAATGATACAATTTTTATTGCTCATGAAGGAACAATTTCAAAATTTTATAAAAAGAAATTAGAGCATATAATAACGGATTTTCCAAGATATGAAATAAATTCAACAATAAAAATTACAAAAGATACATCAAATAGCCTTTTCATAGCAGTAAGAGATAAAGTTTATAAACTAAAACAAAACAAACTATTCCTGATAGCTCGTGGTTTTTATGAGCCAATAAAAATTAAAAGTGATAAAAGCGGAAAAATTTTTATAATTGCTAAAATTGATGAGGAAAATGTTGGCATTTTTCCTCTATATGAAGGACTAAATTATAATGATATTGAGCCACTTATAAAATTTAATTGTAATGAAATTCCTACTTCAATTATAATTCAAAATGAGAAAATAATTGTAAGCTTTAAGGATGGTAAAATTTTAGAATGGAGCAGATTTAAGGATGTTTTCAAAAGTAAAATTTTACTTGATAGTAATTATGAGATTTCCGATCTACAAGCTTATGAAAATTACATTTATTTTATTGATTTTTTAAATGGAAAAATTTACAAACTTAAATGAATGACTTAATTAAAGTTTTTAAAAATGTTGAATTTTCATATTTGGATATAATAGATTTTTTATTGTTATGGTTTATAGTTTTTCAGTTTTTAAAGTTGTTTAAAGGGACAAGAACTTTATATATTATTTTAGGTGTTCTTATATTGCTAATTATCATTTTTTTATCAGATATATTAAAGTTGTCAGCAATGAGTTTTCTAATAAATTCCTTCAAGACCGTAGGACTTATAGCACTTATCATTTTATTTCAAATGGAGATAAGAAGATTGTTAGCAAGTATTGGACAAAGTAGAATTTTAAGATTACTTACAAAATCACCTAAAATTCCATTAGAAGAGATTATAGATGCTTGTTATAGAATAAGTGAGAAAGGTTATGGTGCTTTAATAGTTCTTCAAAATAGAATGAATTTAGAAGCTTTTACAGAAGGCGGTATTGAAATAGATGCCAAAATATCTTCTCATTTAATAGAAAGTATATTTTATCCAGATAATCCACTACATGATGGAGCAATTATTGTAAAAGAAGATAGAATATCCTATGCAGGTGTTAGACTACCAAGAAGTTCAAAACTTACAGATCCTCTATTGGGAACAAGACACGAAGCAGCAGTAGGTATAACTGAACTTTGCGATGCTATATCAATTGTTATATCAGAAGAAAGACAAACTGTAAGAATGGCTTTTAAGGGAGAACTATCTTCTCCTCTTGAAAAGGATGAATTAAGAGAGAGAATAATAAGTATTTTATATGGAAAACAATAAAGCAATTTTTTTATTATCCTTTTTGATTAGCTTATTCGTATTTATTTATGTAAAGCTTGATAAAGTTATAAGAGTTAATTTTGAATACAATTTAGAATTGAATTATCCAAATTATTTTAGAATCATTCCAAGCACAAATAAAATTTATGTTGAAGTTTCAGCCAAAGCAAAAGATTTATTTTTTTTAGCATTTAAGAAAAAATTATTAGAAATAAATATAGAGCCACAGAGAATTGGACATTTATCAATAGTTTTAAAAGATTTTTTTACCTTTCCTAATGAGATAAAAATTATTAGAATTTATCCTGAAACATTAAGTGTTATTATTGAAAAAATTGTTCAAAAAAGAAGAGAAGTAAAAGTTAATTTAATAGGAAAACCAAAAGAAGGATATTTTGTAGATAGCATAATCGTTGAGCCAAAATTTGTAGATGTTATTGCATCGGAAAGCCAATCCTTAAACATTCCCTATATTCAAACAGAAGACATTGATATATCAAATAGATCAAAAACATTTGAAATTAAACTTCCTCTTAAAAAACCATTTGAAGATATTAAAGTTATTCCAGAAAGTGTAAATGTAAAAATAATTATTAACTCTCATTAGCTTAAGGCATC
>JAVVGK010000112.1:0-5425 GCA_032249175.1 Candidatus Hydrothermia bacterium
AATTTTGAAATTCCAACTCTTTATAAGCATCTGATATTATTTTAATTGCTTTATCCAATTGAAAGCTCATAAGTAAAGACATGGATTTTATATAACTTATTATGAATTTTTCAAATTTGCTTTCCAAATTTACATTTTCATTTATAACATCTTCATAATTTCCCATACTATAAGCACTCATTAGTTCAAAAAGCTTCAAATGATATTTTCTTGAAAGCTTATAACATAGCTTGAAATTCCCATAGTTATACAATAGTGCTATAAAAAATTTCAAATTTTCAATTTTTTCTGATTTTTTAAGTTTCTTATGGACTTTTTTAATTTTTTTAATAAAATAAAAAGCCTTTTTAAAATCCTCTTTAAAGCTATAAGCATTTGAAAAAGCCCTATAAAACATAACTCTTAATGATAATGAAATTAAATGCTCTATATTTTCATTATAAATTTCAATAATTTCATCAAAACATTTTTTTAAAATCAAAACATCAATTTTTAAAATAAGTGCTTTATAAAAAGTAAAAATTTTATTTTGACTTTTTAGCTCATTTAAATAACTTTCAATTTCACTTAATAATTCATCAGAAGATTTTTGAGAGTGATATATATCATATCCTAATTTATAGAATTTTAGTTCTAAATCATCTGTTTCTAAATTTTTGAAAACTTTATAAGGTATTAAGAATTGAAATGTTAGTAATTTTTTTAGCTCGTTGTAATTTTTTTCATTTATAAGAAATTCTATTATTTCTAAAATTTTCTTGCTTGGCTGTCTAAATGTTATAATTCCATATTTTTTTAAAGTTCTATAAATGAAAATTTTGTTTAAATTCGTTTCTAATGCTATTTCATCAATGTTTTTAAATGGATCTTTTTCAATAAAATTCAATACGATGCGTTCTTTATCTTTTATTTTTATAAGACCTTCCTTCTTCACTTTATAAATAACATTTCTTGAAATATTTAATTTTTCACTAATAGCTGTTAAACTAACTTTATTTAAAATTGCTTTGTATATTAAAAATTTTTCATAAAGCTTTGTCATATTTTTTGAAATTTTAAAGTTTATTCGGATAAAAAATTTTTATGAAATTATAAAAATAATTGGTTTTGGAATTATTGGAAAATGCAACTAAACCTCAATTTAAAGCTTTAAAATTATCACTTGCTCCTTATAATTCTTTTTTCATTACTTGGAAGTTTTTTAGTTTATAAATCTATTGAGTTTTATGGACCTTTAATGAGTCCAGATAGTATATATTATTTACAAACTGCTGAAAATTTTAAAAATGGTTATGGTATTTCTATTAGGGATGCTGATGGACTAAAAGCTATGACGCATTGGGCTCCATTATATCCTATTATATTGAGTTTCTTTAATAACTTTAAAATACTAAATGTTATTCTTTCATTTATTACAAGCTTTTTAATTGGAGTTATTATTCTAAGGGCAACTAATTCTATTTATGCTTCCATTCTTTCTGTAATTTTATTTTCATTTTCTCCTACTTATATTTTTATATTTTCTCATTTATGGAGTGAGACATTGTCAATTCCATTCATTCTAATAACTATAATTTTCATAAAAAAGTACTTAGATAGTCAAAAAATTCAATTTTTAATTATTTTTTCCATCCTTATTGCTATTTCAACACTTATTAGGTATGCCAATTTATTTTTTATTTTAGCTATAATTTTAATTTTCTTCATTTATAGATTTAAAGTTTTACATCTTATAATTAGCCTTTCTATTTCTTCCTCTTTATTTATATTATGGCAAATAAGAAATTCATTATCACCCAATCCACAAGCTACAAGAGAATTTTCATTACATATATTTTCAGGCACACATTTTTCTGTCTTATTAGAAACATTAAAGAATTACATATTACCTCCATATTCGGAAAGTTGGCAATTTATAATTATGATTTCATTACTTTTAGGAATTATTATGTTTTTAATTTCAAGGAAAGAAAATGTAAGGTTTTCAAATTGGGAGAAAATGTTATTAATTTGTGCTATATCAGTTATTATTTTCATATTTATAAGTATTTCTACTATGTATTATAATATCTTGCCTGATATTAGAATTCTTTCACCATTTTTCATTTTTATATTTTGCTCTTTGTTTATTTTTGTTTATAGAATTCTTCATTTTAAGTTAAATGGCATTTTAATATATTTGGCTTTGCTTTTAGGATATGTAAATTATACTTTTAGTTATATTAATGAAGTTAGGGAAAATCCAAGTGATTTAAATAGTCCAATTTGGTCAAATCTTGAGATTATTAAAGAATTAAAAAAGTTGCCTTCAAATAGTTATATTTATACAAACGCCCCTGATATTATTTATTTACATACGAAACATTTTGCTTCCATGATTCCAAAAAAATACAATCCCGCTAATAATAAATTAGAATATGATTTTAAAGATGAGATAAGGGAAATGAAAATGAAATTAAGAAAAAATGATGGTTTTTTAGTTATTATTTATCCATTTTCAAGATTTTATTTACCTACAAAAGAAGAATTGGAACATTTAATTCCATTAGAAGTGTATAAAGAAACAAGAGATGGAATTATATATAAGGTTAGGAAATAAATGCTTTAAAATTATCACTATGCGATTTTTAATCTTTTTAATGATATTATCCTGTTATAGCGCAACTTCTACAAGCTCAATAAACACAGAAGCAAGGGAGCTTACACCTGGTATAATAAAGAAGGAAATTAGAATAGGACTTTCTCAGGCAGATGTTGTGAATATACTGGGTAGCCCTAATATAATTACGAGAGATAGCAAGGGTAAGGAAGTTTGGGTATATGATCGTATATCTGCTGAGGTAGAAACTCAAAGCTCATCTCAATATGGCACTATTCTTATTCTTGGTTTTGTAAATCAAAAAACAAAAACTAAAACTACCCAAAAGACATTAACACTTATTATTACATTTGATAGTGATAACAAAGTAGAAAACTTCTCATATCACTATTCCAAGTTTTAAGTTATGAAAAAGCTTATAAATATAATAACCTTAGTGTTCTTTTTTAATGCTTGCTCTACTACTACGAATCCTCCAAAAACACAATTACAAGTTAGGGAATATCAAACGAGATATTTTGAAGTTAATGATAAGAATATTATTATGAAGGCAATTGTAAATACATTATTAGATGATGGGTATATTATAAAAAATGTAAATACCGAATTAGGCATTATTACTGCTGAAAAAGGCTCCGCTATAAAGGAGGAAGAAGCAAGAAACTCTTCTATTTGGACAGCTGTCATAGTAGGAGCAATAATAATTCTTACATTAGGAATTATACTATTAGTATCAAAGGATAAGAAGGATAGTGGAGATAAGGGAAGCTCACCTCCTCAAAGTAGTAATAAAGAAGAATTATATGAAAAAAATAAAATTATAGAAACGACCATTAATGTAAGTGAATTTTCAAGTGGATATAAAGTAAGAGCAGTCTTTCAAAAGAAAGTGCTAAATAATAGAGGTGAAATTACAAGTATTGAAAATATAGATGATATAAAATTTTATCAAGATTTCTTTTCAAAGTTAGATAAAAGTATATTCTTACAAAAAGAATTAGAAAATAAGTAGTGCTTTAAAATTTTCAATATGATTGATACATTACTTATACTCCACTTAAATGACTCACATTCTCGGATATTTCCTTTTGGACCTTGGACTGATGATAACAAGAAACTTTACCCAACAGTAATGAGACTTGCTTACATTACTGATAGCTTAAAAATTATATATCCAAAACATTTATTCTTTCATGCAGGTGATTTTTTAAGTGGAGATTTTCCGTTTAATGCGAGTGCTGGTAGAATGGATTTAAAAATTTTAAAATTACTTGGAATAAATGCTATTACTCTTGGAAATCATGAGTTTGATGCAGGTCCTGATAGCTTATATAATGCTTTAAATAGTGAAGGTGTTTATTTACTATCAGCAAATATGGACACTACAAGTCATATTTTAAAAACAAAGATAAAACCTTATGAGATATTTAATATAAATTCAAAAAAAATTTGTGTTCTTGGTTTAACAACTAGTGAGTTCAACGACATAAATCCTTATCAAAAACCAATTAGGTTTAAAAGTCCAATTCAAACTGCCCAGATATATCAAGATACATTCAATAATTTAAATTGTAATTTAAAAATTATTCTTTCACACTTAGGGGCCTATTTAGATACTGCATTAGCTAAAAGTACAAATTATCATCTAATAATCGGTGGTCATTCTCATACAAGAATAGATACAGTTTGGAAAGTTAAAAATTCAAATAATGACACCACTTATATTGTTCAGGCTTATGAGCATTTTAAAGTTGTTGGGAAAATTCTATGGGATTTAACGAATAATAAACTTATTGATTATAAACTAATTGATGTTTTAAATAGCTCAAATTTAAGTCAATATATGATTGATACATTGAACAATATAAAATCTCAAATTTATTTAAAATTCTCAAATGTATATGATGACTCAATAACAACCATAGATAGTACTATTAGTAATGCTCCTGATTCTATTGGATGTTTAGATGTTCCTACTGGTAATTTAATAGCAGATGCTATGAGGTTTCAAACAAGTTCTGATTTGGGAGTAATTGAAACGGATGTTCTTGTCTATCCATTATACAAAGGTAAAATTACATCAGATGACATATTTCAAATGATGCCTTATGGATTTGATCATCAAAATGCTTACAATTCAAGAATTTATAAAATTACTATTAAAGGCTCTGATATGTACAATGTTATTGGATTTGCTCAGTTTATAAGAGGTCAAATTCCAGTAGCTCAGGTTTCAGGATTTAGATATCAATTTATTCCAAATGTTCCTATGGAAGTTTCAGATATTTCTATTGATACATCGCAAATATATAAAGTTGCTGTAAGTGTATATACCTTATATGTAGCAAGTTTATTAACACCAAATATAATAGCTGTTGAAACTACAAATTTAAATGTCTTTCAAGCAGTTAAGAATTATATTTTAAGTTTAAGTAATTTAAATTATCATTCAGAGTGTAGAGTAAAATATAAAACAAGTAGTTCTAATGAGAAAATTAGCAAATTACCAAAATTTAAAATTTATAAGAATACTATCATTTGGCAAGATAAGGAAAAAGCCTCAATTTACAATTTAGATGGAAGGAAAATTTATGAGTTAAAAGAAAATGAAATTTATAAATTAAAAAGAGGTATTTATATCATAAAATCGGGAAAATTATCCTATAAAATTTTAATCCCTTAAAAATTGAAAAAATTTTTAATTAACTTTTTAGTTTTTTCATTATTAGGAATAATTTTTTTAAGACCTCAAATTTTCAAAAATCATATTGAAATTAAAGCTAACGAAGTTATTTATTTTCATGGATTTCCAATAACAAGTATGGT
>JAVVGK010000113.1:0-5390 GCA_032249175.1 Candidatus Hydrothermia bacterium
TATTAGATAAGGCAAAATATAAATAAAATATAAATGCTTTGTCCAATAAATAGTGTTAAGTGGTTGATAATCAATAATTTATGAAAATTTTAGGAAATTATAGATTTTTGGGGGGAATTTAAGGGGGGCAAAGCCCCCCAAGTCAAAAAATGGGGTTTTTTAAAGCCGAAGGCTTGATTTCAGGGTGGGTGGGAAAATCAAGAAAAATAAATAGTTTTAGAATTATTGGACAAGGCAAAATATAAATAAACTAATCCTTTAAAATTTTAAAACTTTGGAGCGATATCCATTAGCTTGTATTATTTTAGCAGGTGGTAAATCAAAGAGAATGAAATCAAAGAAAAGTAAAGTTTTACATAAACTTTGTGGAAAGCCTATTATAAGTTATCCAATTAAGGCATGTAAAAGTTTAATTCCAGACGAATTATATATTGTAATTGGTCAAAATAGCGAAGATATAAAAAATGTAATAAATGACAATGATGTAGTTTTTGTGTATCAAAGTGAGCCTCTTGGAACAGGACATGCAGTTATGCAAGTAATTCCATACTTAAAAAATAAAGATATGGATGTTTTAATAATGCCTGCTGATGCTCCACTAATTAGAATAGAAACAATAAGAGAATTATATAATTTTCATAAAGAAAATGATGCACTTGTTAGCATTTTAACAACAGAAATGCCAGACCCAACAGGATATGGAAGAATAATTAGAAGTAGTGGTAATAGAGTTTTAATGATTGTAGAAGAAGCGGATGCTTTCCCTGAAGAGAAACAAATAAAGGAAATCAATTCAGGTATATATATATTTGAAAGTAATATTTTAATTGAAGCATTAAATGAAATTAAACCTGATAACAAACAAGGCGAATACTACTTAACAGATGTTATTGCTATTATTCAAAGAAAATATGGAGGTGTTTATGCTTACAAAATAAATGATTGGAAAGAAATTATAGGTATAAATACAAGGGAGCAATTAGCACAAGCTCATTCAATTTTACAAGAAAGAATAATTAAAAGACATTTAGAAAACGGAGTTAGCATATTATTTCCAAATCTCGTTTATATTGAAGAAGATGTTATTATTGAAAGTGATGTAGTAATTTATCCATTTGTATCAATTCTTGGCAATAGCTATATTAGTGAAAATTGTGAAATTGGTCCTAATGTTATTTTAGAAAATTATAAGACAAAAAAAGGCGAAATTATAAGAAATACCTATTTGAAAGGATGAGTGTTTTAGAGCTTTTAAAACTTTTAAGAAAAAAGGAAATTACACCTTATGAAGTGATCTCAGAATACATAAAAGTTATTGAAGAAAAAGAAAATGTTTATAATGCTTTTATTAATGTTTATAAGGAAGAAGCAATCAAAAGAGCATTAGAACTTTCAAAATCCAATCCCGAAGAATACCTATTATATGGTATTCCAGTTGCTGTTAAAGATAATATAGCAGTTGAAAATATGGAATTGACTTGTGGCTCACGAATTTTACTTGGATTTAAATCTCCTTATTCTGCTACTGCTGTTAGAAGATTAATAAATGAAGGTGCTATAATTATTGGAAAGACAAACTTAGATGAATTTGGAATGGGTTGCTCTACGGAGTTTTCTTATTTTGGTCCTACGAGAAATGCGATAAATCCTGAATATGTTGCTGGTGGCTCTTCAGGAGGCTCAGCAGTTGCAGTCAAAATTGGAGAATGTGCTATTTCTCTTGGCTCAGATACAGGAGGCTCAATAAGACAACCTTCTGCTTTTAATGGACTTGTTGGACTTAAACCAACCTATGGCAGAGTTTCAAGGTACGGTTTAGTAGCATTTGCTTCAAGTTTAGATCAAATTGGACCAATTGGACTTAATGTTAAAGATGTAGCTTATATTTGGACAATTATTTCAGGATATGATCCAAAGGATAGCACAAGTGTAAATATTCAAGTTGAGAAATTTGAGGAAATTTTTAAATTTAAAAAATATAAAATTGGTGTTCCAAGAGATATTATTACAGATGATGTTGATAAGGAGATAAAAGAAGGTTTTGAATATGCTATAAAAAAACTTATAGATATGGGACATATTGTTGAAAACATTAAATTAAATTATTGGAAATACGCTTTAAGTGTTTATCATATAATAAGCTCATCGGAAGCAAGCTCAAATTTATTAAGATATGATGGAATAAGGTATGGTTATAGAGCAGATGGTAAAGACTTAATGGAAATTTATTTTAAAACAAGAAGCGAAGGCTTTGGTGATGAAGTTAAAAGAAGGATTTTAATCGGAACATTTTGTTTATCTTATGGATATTATGATGAATACTATATAAAAGCAAGTAAAGTTAGAAGATTATTAAAAGAAGATTTTATTAATGCTTTTAAGAATGTTGATGTTATTATTACTCCAACTGTTCCAACATTTCCTTGGAAAATTGGTGAAAGAATAGATGACCCTATGAAAATGTACTTGGCAGATATTTATACTGTTCTTGCTAATTTAGTTGGTATTCCAGCAATATCCGTTCCCATTAAAAAAGCAAGTAATGGTTTTTATATTAATCTACAAATTATGGGAAACTATTTTAGAGAAGCAGATATTTTTGATTTAGCAGAGCAAATTTTTTACGGAAATAATTCAATTTAAACTTCCAAAATTTTTTCTCCAAACTTCTCAATATAAACTCTTAAAATCCACTGAGCACCCTCACCAAGTGCGCAAAATGTTTTACTTTTCATATAATTACAAATCTCATATAAAATATCTAAATCTTTCTTTTCACCTTTTCCCATTTCAATTTTCCTTAAAATTCTAACAGCCCAAGGAAGTCCATCCCTACAAGGCGTACACCAACCACAACTTTCAAAAGCAAAAAATTGGACTGACCTTCTTATAATTTTAACTAATGGAATTCTATCATCTATTACAATTACTGCTCCACTACCAAGCATTGTGTTTTTCGCAGAACAATCTTCATAAGTTGCCGGAATATCTATTTCCTCACCAACTAAAATTGGTGCTGATAGTCCTCCTGGAATTATACCAACTAATTTTGAACCTTCTCTTAATCCTCCTGCATATTCCATCAATTGTCTAAAAGTTATTTTACCAAGCTCAAACTCACAAACTTTTGGCTTTTTAACTGCTCCGCTAATTGTAAAAATTTTTGTTCCTGGACTTTTTTCTGTTCCAAGTTTTCTATACCAATCTCCACCATTATTTATAATAATTGGAATGTTTGCTATTGTTTCAACATTATTTACAACAGTTGGTTTTCCATAAAGTCCTTTTGTTGCAGGAAATGGTGGCTTTAATCTTGGAATTCCCCTACCACCTTCAAGTGAATTTAATAGTGCAGTCTCTTCACCGCATATATAAGCGCCAGCAGCAGGATAAATATGTAAATCAAAAGAAAACGAACTTCCAAGAATGTTTTTACCTAACAATTTGTTATCATAAGCTTCTTTGATAGCAGATTTAAGAACTCTAAATGCATCAAGATACTCAGCTCTTAAATATATAAAACCTTCATTTGCCCTAATAGCATAAGCAGATATTATTGCTCCTTCAATCAACAAGTGTGGTGCCTTTTCTAAAATTTCCCTATCTTTAAAAGTTCCAGGTTCTCCTTCATCTGCATTTATTACAAGATAATGCTCATTATTATCCATAGGAACAAATGACCACTTTTGACCTGTTGGAAATCCAGCACCGCCTCTACCCCTCAGACCTGATTTTTTAACTTCTTCAATAATTTCCTCAGGTTTCATTTCAAGTGCTTTTTTAATTGCTTTATAACCACCTTTTTTAATATAATTTTCTATACTAATTGAGCCTCCATTATCACAAAATGATAAAATCAATCTATTCTCTATAAGTTCCATGGATTTACAGGTGTTTCATCAAATTTATATATTACACTTTTCTTTTCCGTAAATAATTCAATAGCATCCAAGGATAATTCCCTTCCAAAACCTGATTGTTTATAACCTCCAAATGGAAGGCCAGGAATAGCAGTAAGAGGATGATTTATTGTAATACTACCTGCTCTTATACTATTTGAAACCCTTATTGCTCTTTTTACATCTCTTGTCCAAATTGTTCCAGCAAGACCATACTTTGAATTATTTGCTAATTTAATTGCCTCTTCTTCACTTTCAAAAGACATTACAACCACAACAGGACCAAATATCTCCTCTTTAAAACATATATTCTCTGTTGAATTTAGTTCTAAAATTGTAGGCATATAATAATTTCCATTTTTCAAATCTTCATTTTCTATCTTTTTTCCACCATAAATTAACTTTGCTCCTTCTTCCAAACCTTTCTCAACATATTTATGAACACTATTTAAATGTGATTTTGAAACAAGAGGTCCCATTTGAGTTTCTTTATTTATTGGATTTCCAATTTTTATTTTCTTGGTTTTTTCAGTAAATTCTGAAAGGAATTTATCATAAATTTTTTTATGGATAAACAATCTACTTCTTGCCTCACAAGACTGACCAGAATTATAATATATTGCCCAAATTGAGCCATTTATAGCATCTTCTAAATCAGCATCTTCAAAAACGATATTAGCAGACTTTCCTCCCAATTCTAATGAAACTCTCTTTATAGTATTGCTTGCCAATTTCATAATTTCTGAGCCTGTTTTTGTTTCACCTGTAAATGAAATTTTATTAATGCCTTCATGACTTACTAAATATGAGCCTATTTCATTTCCTGGACCTGTAATAACATTTACTACACCATCAGGAATTCCAGCTTCTTTACATAATTTAGCAAGCTCCAACGCGGAAAGTGGTGTCCAACTTGCAGGTTTAATTATCACACTATTACCACAAGCAAGAGCAGGTGAAAGCTTCCATAATGTTAGCATTAAAGGATAATTCCAAGGAACTATTAAAGCACAAACACCAATAGGTTCCCTAATTGTATAATTAAAGTGTCCAGGAAGGGTTGGAATAGTTTCACCCATAATTTTATTTATAGCTCCAATATAAAATTCCAAAACACTTATTCCTGCTGATATTTCAGTTTTTGAAGCATTTATTGGCTTTCCTACATTTAAAGTTTCTATTTGAGCAATTTTGTCAAGATTTTCAGATAAGAGCTTTGATAAATTTTGTAAAATTCTAATCCTTTTATTTATTGATAAATTTTTCCACTTTTCAAAACCTTCTCTTGCCGACTTTACAGCCAAATCAACATCCTCTTTACTAGCAATATGATATTTAGCTAAAATAGAGTTATCATGAGGATTTATAACTTCACCTATGCCACCTCTTCCATCCACAAAATTACCATTTATGAAAATTTTATATTCATTCATAGCGAAAATTTTAAAGTAAAGTGATAAAAACTTCATGCATTGTCCAATAATTCTAAAA
>JAVVGK010000114.1:0-5265 GCA_032249175.1 Candidatus Hydrothermia bacterium
AATTTTAAACAATTCACCTTTAAAATTTCAAAACTATGATTGAATTTATAGGTAAAACACCAATTTATAAATTAAAAAGTTTTTCAACATCATCTTTTGAAATATACGCTAAACTTGAATTTTATAATCCTACTGGAAGTGTAAAGGATAGAATAGCTCTTTATATGATAGAACAGGCTGAAAAAGAAGGAATTTTAAGAAAAGGTTCATATATTGTTGAGCCTACAAGTGGAAATACAGGACTTGGTCTTGCTCTCATTTCTAATCTAAAAGGTTATAAATTCATAGCGGTTATGCCTGATAAGGTTTCAGAGGAAAAAAGAAACTTATTAAGAAGTTATGGAGCAGAAGTAGTTATATGTCCTACAAATGTCCCTCCGAATGACCCAAACAGCTATTATGAGGTTTCAAAAAGAATAGCAAAAGAAAGAAATGCTTTTTATCCAAATCAATATGAAAATCCAAATAATCCAAAAGCTCACTATGAAACAACAGGACCTGAAATTTGGTATCAAATGAATGGGAAAATTGATGCTTTTTTTGCAGGTGTTGGAACAGGTGGAACAATTTCAGGTGTTGGAAAATTTCTAAAAAATATGAATCCAAAAATAAAAATTGTAGGAATTGATCCTGATGGCTCAATTCTTTATGATTATTTTTATAAAAAAGAAATTGTTCAAGCAAGAGTTTATGATGTTGAAGGAATTGGAGAAGATTTTATACCAAAAACATTAGATTTTTCAGTAATTGATGACTTTGTAAAAATATATGATAAAGAAGCTTTTGAAATGACTTTAAATTTATTAAAATATGAAGGATTATTTGTAGGTCCATCATCGGGAGCAGCATTGGTTGGTGCTTTAAAGTACATAAAAGAGCATCCTGAAATAAAACGAGCTGTTGTTCTATTTCCAGATGGTGGAAGTAGATATTTAAGCAAAGCATTTAATGAAAACTGGTTAAAAGAAAGAGGTTATATATGAATTTTATAATAGATAGTTTAATTGTTTTTAGTATAACATTTGATAGTTTAAAAATTTTTAATTTAAATGCGAAATCATTTGAATTTGGAAATTATAAAATCCAAAGTGAAACTTTGAAAATTTCAACAGGTGCTATTTCAGGATTAAAAAACTACAAAATTTTAAATAAGGATGAAAGTTTCAATGTAGGAAAAATATATTTTGAAAAAGGAAAGAGTGCTAATTATTTTATTGTATTTTTTGAAAGAAAAAATTGGCACATCTTTGGAATAACCGAAAAGCGAAGTAGTATATGGATAAATGATAGTGTTATTGATTTAATTGATGGACAATTTTTTTATAAAAAGATAAATAATGCGCCATATAAGCTAAAAGTGATAAAGAATAAAATGATAATTCTCAAAGAATATAATTTCAAGTGATGAAAAAAATTTTTGAATATATTGAAAAGTCTAATTTCACAAATGCTCTAATAATTGCTTTAATTAGTCCAATAATTAGAGGTGTTCTTGAAGGTGCTATTGACCATAATAAAATGCTAACAAATCCTATTGAATATAAATCATTTTTATTTATTTTCTTTCATCAATATGCGTTTTATTTCGCAGTTTATTTAGCACTTGCCTTTTTAATTAGATTATTTTATAAGAAAGATAGAATTGAGATTTTAACATTTATATTTTCAACATCAATTATCATTATAACACCACCAATAATTGATGCGATTTTTGGAGGAAATTTCAGACCAAGCTATATATTTAAATTTGATGAATTTATTTATAGTCTTTTAAATGTTTTTAATCCATTTGTAGAGTTAAGAGCTTTAAGTCCAGGAATGAGATTTGAAATTTTTTTAGCAGTTATTGGAATTTTTTTATGGACATTATCAATTGAAAAACATTTTATTAAATCAATTCTAATAATTATTTTATTTTTAACTATTGTGGCATTAATTGGCTCAATGCCAGGTTTTATATCAAAAATTTATTTTGATTCATTTTCACTTATTGAAACAGATACGCAAAGATACACACTTTTAAACTTGTACATTTTAACAATTTTTTTAATTTTGACTTTCCCCGAATATACTTTTAAAATTTTGAAAATGAGAATTTATAAATTTTTATATTACTTGCCCTTGTTGATATTTGGATTTTTTATTGGCATTAAAGTTGTAAAATGGACATATTTTAGAGCTTTTGAAAATATATTTGATTATCTTGGAATTTTTAACATTATCATTTCATTATTTTTGGCATTCTTAATCGCTTTAATTATAAATGATTATTATGACAGAGAAATTGATAAAATAAATAATAAGAAAAATGTTTTTAATGAGGGCATTTTAAAGGAAAATGAATTCTTACCTTTTGTGATTGTTTTATTTGTTTTGTGTGTATTCTTTTCAATTTCAGCTTCTTATAGTGTTTTTATTGTTTTAAGTGTTATTATATCATCTGCTATTATTTATTCAATTGAGCCAATTAGACTTAAAAGATTTTGGATATTATCCACATTAAATTTAAGTTTTATAGCATTAATGAGTATTGTTCTTGGCATTAGTTATTTTTATAAAGAAAATCCAATTTTGATTTTAAATGAGAAAATTATTTTAAGTGTTTTAATTGGAATAACACTTGGATTTGGTATAAAGGATTTATCTGATGTTGAAGGTGATAAAAAAGGTTTTATATTTACCGCTTATACATTATTTGGAAATTTTGGAAAATTCATTCAAGGAATTTTAACAAGCTCAACATTCTTAATTATTTCAAAAATTCTTGAAATAAACATTTTAGTTGGATTTTTATTTTTTATTGTTTGCTTTATTTTTTCAATTCAAAAGAAATTTTACGAATTTTTATTTTTATTATTATTTTCAATTTTTAGCATAATTTGTTTTTATAAAATTTACCAAAGCGATAAATTTTTTAATGAAGTTTCATACAATTACCATGCTTTGGAGTTAATGAAATTTTCAGATTTAAAACCATTAGAAAAAAAAGTAAATGATATTTTAAATTATGAGTTTTGTAATAGAAATATGAGGGAAATTCAAGCACTTCTTTATTATGATTTGAAACAATATGAAAAATTAGATAGTTTAATGAATTTTATTTCAAATAGATGTTATTTAAATGGTCGTTTGTATCACATTTGGTCATTAGCACTTTTTAAATTAAAAAAATATCATTTAGCAATTGAAAAAGCAAAAATAGCAACATTACTTTTAGAAACAGGTGCCTATTGGACACTATCAGCAATGTACTATATTTTAAAAGATAATTTCAAAAGCTTACATTATCAAAATATAGCCATTAAGAAAAAGGCAAGTGATAAACTTGCTTGGACACTTTTTAATCCCTAACTTACTAAAAATCTCTTATTTATCTTTCTCTCTCCATAATTAACATTTATTATATAAACACCAGAAGGCAGTTTTATATTCTCATTTAAATCACCTTCAAAATCCTTTATATCTTTACTATAAACGAGCTTTCCTGATGGCGTATATATCTTAATAGATAAATTCTGCCTATTCTTGGACTTAATATATAAAACTTTCCCATTCTTTGAAATACTAATATAGCAATCTTCATATTTCTCTTCTGTATTTACAGGTGTTAATAAACCACAAGCAATCGTTTTATTAGTAGAAACACTAATAGAGCTATAAGTAGCACTTGAAACATTTATTCCAGTATTTCCATAATCAGTCCAAGAACCACTTGCTGAAAGTGTAACGGAAACATTTGTTGATGGTGTTAAACTTCTCCAATAACATGTATCTTGAAGACCACTATCTGCTGCTAATAATCCGTCATAATTTCCAGCAGTCCATCCCGCCCTATTTGTATAACCTGCAATATAAGGAATTCCAGAAGCGGGCCTTATATCAATAGCTCTTGCTGATTCATCACCACTTGATAGAATATATCTTACAGAGCCAACTAATGAGCAATTCGTTTTATTAAATCTTGCATAAAATAAATCACCTCCATTCCAAAATCCCGCCACATAATAATAATTTGCTCCTTCTACAACATCAATTCCAACATCATGACCAGGACCCCCTATCCTTCTAGCACAAACAAAACCTCCATTACTATTTAATTTTACAAACAAAACATCTCTATTACTTCCACCTGAAATCTCATCCGCTATAATAATTCCACCATCTGAACTTGGCTTTGCCCATGTAAAGTACTTACCAACCCCATCATCATAATAAGTCCTTGGATATCTAACTTGCCATATAAGATTCCCATTAGCAACATTTAACTTTGCTACAAAAATTTCATTAAATGGTGTTCCTACAACCACAATATTCCCATCAGTTGTCTGAAAGGCACTTGTTAGCCATTCATTACTACCTGTTCCAAGAATTCTACGCCATTGTAAATTCATACTGGCATCAAACTTAGCAACAAAACCATCAACATCACCACTCCAAGAATCATAATATATATCCCCTGCCACTACAAATCCACCATCACTCGTTGGATTTATTGAGAAAATTCTAATCCAATCAGAAGAACCCCAGCTTGGAGCCAAATCCCTTGCAGATAAAAAAGAACCATCTGTGCCATTAAGTTTAATAACAAAAGCTCTATTACTTCCAGAAAATTGGCAATTTGAAGGACCGCCACTTGGAACACAGCTTGCACCTCCTACAATTGGATTTCCAGCATTATCATAAGTAATTTTATAAGACCATTCATTCATATTTGACCTTCCTACAATCCTTTCCCAAACAGACGTCCCGGATTGTGTAGAAACAATAACAACAAAATCAGAACCCGTAGAAGCATCAATTTTATATGTCATAGAGAATAAATTGGCAACGATATTATTGCCAGGAGCATTAAAATCAACACCCCATAATTGATCCCAATTTGCACCACCATAAGTTTTTAAACCTGCCCAAATTTGAAGCTCAATGACGAATAACATAATCACTCACCCCCTTTTCTTTTAAAACATTATCTACTATCAAGCTATCCTTTTCGGTATAATTTCTTAGTTTTATATATATAATATCTTGTTTTGTTCCGTCATATAGTGGTTTTTGACTATATTTTGCTCCTATGAAATTATCAGAAAGAGCGGTTTTTATAGCATATATAAGCTGATTTATACATTCAGAGCAGTTTTTATAGTTTTGATCATATATCTCTACACTTAGTTTATTTACATCCCTTTGCATATAAAAAGGGTTCATGCTTTGGCTTATTATTAACCACATCATGTTCCACCTCCCGTTAGTTGAAAATTATAAAGC
>JAVVGK010000115.1:0-5195 GCA_032249175.1 Candidatus Hydrothermia bacterium
AGGGGGGCGAAGCCTCCCAAAGCAAAAAATGGGGTTTTTTAAAGCCGAAGGCTTATTTATAGGGTGGGTGGGAAAGTAAAGAAAAATAAATAGTTTTAGAATTATTGGACAAAACAAATTTTTTATGCTTTAAAATTTTAATATGACTGTTCAAGTTCCTGAAATAAAAATAAATGAAAATGTTAATTTAAATTCAAAAGAAAGTGCTATTATTGTTGTAGATATGCAAAATGATTTTTGTGATCCAAAAGGAAGTTTATATGTTCCTGAAAGCAGAAAAACAATAGAGCCTATAATGAAGCTTCTTGAAAAGGCAAGAGATAAAAATGTTAAAATTTTTTATACCCAAGATACACATCAAAAAGATGATAAAGAATTTGAAATTTGGCCTGTTCATGTAGTTGAAGGAACTTGGGGATGGGAAATTATTCCAGAATTAAAACCAAAAGAGGGCGATATAATAATTAGAAAATTAAGATATGATGGATTTTATGGAACAAGTTTAGACCACTATTTAAAAATATATAAAATAAATAATGTTGTAATTGTAGGAACAGTTGCTAATATATGTGTTTTACACACAGCAGGCAGTGCCGCTTTAAGATGGTATAATGTAATTGTTCCAATTGATGGAATATCTGCTTTAAACGAATTTGATTATTATAGTGCTTTAAGACAAATTGAATTTTTATATAGAGGAATTTTAACAAAAGTTGAATATATAAACTTTAATTAAATGGAAATTATTGGAATTGATGAAAATGGTTTAGGACCAATTCTTGGACCATTCATTATAAGTGGAATAAAAGTAAAAGTGAAAGAACCCATATTTTTCTATTCAAAAATTGAAAATTTCCATTCAAGTTTTAAAATAGATGATAGCAAAAATATATTTAAGAGGAAAGAAAAATGGACTTATTCAAAAGGCGAAATTATATCACTTTCAATTTTAAAAACATTTGATTTTGAGAATTTGATTAAAAAATATGCTCATTTAATAATTAGTGATTTTGAAAAGGAATTTTATATTAAAAACTATAAACTGCCAATATGGGCAAAAACTTACAAAGAAAATAATTTGAGAGAGGAAATAAATTTTTTGGATTATAAAGCTTATGCTATATTTCCAAATGAATTTAATAAAGAACTTTCAAAAATAAGTAAATTTCAAATGGATATAAAATTCTTTTTAGATTTAGCTTATGAATTATCAAGTAATGAATATAATTTAGTTCTTTGTGGAAAAGTTGGAGGTTATACTTATTACACAAAAGAATTTTTTAAACTTGGTATAACAAAATATGAAATTTTAAAAGAAAATAAAGGTCATTCCGCTTACAAGATAAAATATAAAGATAAGCTTTTTGAGATACACTTTTTATTAGATGGTGATAAAACATATTATCCAATTGCTATTGCTTCAATTATTGGAAAGTATTTAAGAGAATTATTTATGAAAGCCTTAAATGAACATTTTGGATTTTATGATGAAATTCCTTTTAGCAGTGGATATAAGCATGATGTTAAAACAATTCAACTTATAGAAAAAATAAAATTAACCTACAATATAAATGATTTTTTAAGAATTAAGTAATAAGGAGGGCAAAAACCCTCCCAAAATTACTATGGAGTACAACTAAATTGTTTTATTATTTCTTTTGAACCTGTTGGAAGCTCTAAAACAATTCTTAATGAACCCGATGTTATTCCAACCTTTCCACTTGGACACTTTGCTATTCTTAAAGTATCTACAGGTGAAAATGATAAATTAACATCTATATTTGAGCATGTTTTTAATGTTCCCTTACCAATAGGCCAAGTCTTTAATGTCTTATTTCCAAGTGTATCTCCAGGTTTCCAACCAATTGCCTCATTAAGAAATACATAAGTTGTTTCATTAACACTAACACTTCTACAAGTTAAGTCATTTCTGGTATGGTTTATTGAGCGAATTAATCTATAAACAAAATCACTAATATATTCCATTTTAATACTTCCCGTTTGAGAATAATTCTTATCTTCAATAAGTGTATCATTTCTATATGCTTTTAAAATTACTTTAAATGGATTTCCCCAATTTACAGAAAATATAAATGGATTGTTATCATCCAAATCAGAATGAGCTAAACTTCCAATTAGGGTATAATTTACAACATAAGTTTCGTTATTTTTAATAACTGTATCAGTTAAATTATTACAATTGAAATTAATAGTAGTATTTTGATAGACTTTATCACCATCACTATCAACTGGATTTTGTGGGTTATATGAAACACACTTATTTTTTAAGTTTATTCCGCTATCAGAAACAAAAAGGAAATATCCATTATAAGTGTATCTCTTTACAACGGGAGCTCCTGGATCTTGAAGTGTATTTGAAGATGTTTGGGTTATTTCTTCTATGCTTTGAGTTGCAAAGTCTATATCTTCTTGAGCCACTTCTGCTACTTTTTCACCTCTTTTACAACCAAGTGCCACTATGCTCCAAACTGACAATATATATATCAGCTTTCTCATGGTCTAACCTCCTTTAATATAACTATGGACTCTGCTATTTCTTTAATTGTTTTTCTACTATCCATAGCTTTCTTTCTTATATAATTATAAGCATCTTCTTCACTCATTCCATATTTCATTAGAATTCCTTTTGCTCTTTCTACTAATTTCCTTTCCTCAATTTCATCTTTTAGTTTCTTGTTTTTCATAATTAAGTCTGCTTGATTTAGAATAAGAAGAATTGCCTTCTTTTGTTCATCAGTTAAATTTTTATCACTTAAAATTACTGAAAAATAATGTGATTTCATATCCGCTTGAACTTTATTATCTTGAATAACTTTGACAGGTTTTTTAATAATTTTAAATATCATCATTTCAATTTTTTGGCAAATATCACCATTTTCATCTAATATACTATCCAAAATGTTTTCTAAAATTTCCGCTTTCTTCTTATATTGCTCATATAACCAATCCCTTTCCAATGCACCACTTACAAGTTCTGAAAGCATTTTTAAAATTGTTTTTTCAGTTCTCGTATATTTGTGTTCATTTTTATGTTGAACATTCATTACACCTACAAGATTATCTTTAAAAATAATAGGAACTGAAATAATAGCTTCATAAGTATCTTCTTTAAGATTTTTAAAAACTTTAAATCTTTTATCTTTATAAGCTTTTTTACTAATTGAAATAATTTTTCTTTCTTTTCCTACAAAACCCGCAAGACCTTCTCCCATTTGTAATTTTATTCTTCCAACAGCATGATGAGGAAACGATGAAGAACCCATTAAAACAAGCTCATCATTTTCCTTATCATAAAGATATATAAAACAATTATCTGCATTTGTTAGTTGACAAGCAGAAACGCATATCATATTAAGCATTTGTGATAGATTTCTTGAATTGTTTAAAATTTCTAAAACTTTTAATATGATTTCAAGTGAATTTTTTTTCATTGAGGTTTAGCAATTGTGAATTCAGGATATTTGTATTTTTCAGGAATTTCTTTTAGCTTTTCACCAAGTTTTTGTAATTGTGAGATTTTTTTCTTTTTCTTAATTCCAAGTGAATATAAAACAATTTCCCTTTTAAGAAATTGGATTGCTTTTGCTGGATCTACACCTTTTGGACAAACATAAGAGCATGATTGGGCAAAATGACATCTAAAACAACCATTTGGACTATCTAAAATTGCTAATCTTTCTTCAAAGCCATTATCTCTACTATCATATATATATCTTAAAGCAGACATTAAAGCTTGTGGGCCTAAAAAATCTTCATTACTTTGAGATATTGGACATGCTGATATACAAGCACCACATTTAATACAATAAGCAAATTGTAAGTAATTTTCAAGTTCTTCTGGCATTTGAATGTACTCTTCTTCTGGATTAACTGTTTCCTCAACATCTTTTCTAATTATATAAGGCTTAATTGAAGTATGATGTTTAAATAAATTATTTAAATCACAAGCAAGGTCTTTAATAACAGGAAATGATTTTAATGGTTCTATTGTAATTTCATCAGTTTTTAATTCTAAAACTTGTGTTTGACATGCAAGAGAAGGTTTCCCATTTATAACCATAGCACAGCTACCACAAACACCCATTCTACAAGATTGCCTCCAAGATAAAGTACTATCAATTTTTTCTTTTATTTCATTAAGAGCGGAAAGAACAGTCATTCCTTTATAGACTTCTAATTCATATTCACTATAATATGGCTTTTCATCCTTTGTAGGGTTAAATCTGAAAACTTTAAATTTAACTTTCATTTTACCACCTCCTAAAATAAGGTATCCATGTCGTTATAAGAGCGTAAGCAAAAAATAAAATGCCTACGAGAATTAAGCTAATGTTTATAACCTTTTGAGAAAATGTTGTATTAAATCTTTCAAAAAGTATTCCTCTAAGTCCATATAAACCATGAAAGAGTGCTAAGGCTACAAAAATTGTATAACTTAAAGGAAAAAATAAATCCTTTGCCCTTTTAAATGTATTTTCAACAGAAAGTGGCTCTCCACCAGAAAGGTGCATATAGTACATATGACCACCAAGAAGAATTATAAGAAACGCACCACTTATAATATGAAAGAACCAAAGTTTTCCCTCCTTCATAATCACCTCCCTAAGGGGTTATAAAACGCAAATAAAGACCAAATTATAAAAATTCCTGCAATAATCATAATTATCCAAGAAAACATCCTTTGATAATCAATAGATGTTCTATATGGATAAATAGGTCTTTCTGGCTTTCCTATGAAGAACCCAAGTTCTAAAAATATAAGTCTTAATCCATTCATCATATGAAAAATTACAGCAACAAGTAATAACCACTCTAAAAAGTATATTATTGGATTATAATGACCATTATAATGTCCTGAAATCGTTTTCATAATTTTATCCCAAAGCTCTGGACTATAAGCTCTAAAACCAACAACGATAATATGAACAAGTAAATAAAAAATTAAAGCAATTCCCGTTATTCTATGTAATAAAAATAGAACTCTCTCAAAATTTAGCTTTCCACCATAAAACCAACCTAAAATTCCGGGATAGTTTTGGTATCTTTTCATCATTTTGAAATTTTAAAGGTAAGTTAAAAAAACATTATTTTTATAATAGGTTATAAATGGGACTACTTTGTCCAATAAATAGTGTTAAGTAGTTGATAATCAATAACTTATGAAAATTTTTAAA
>JAVVGK010000116.1:0-5120 GCA_032249175.1 Candidatus Hydrothermia bacterium
TTTGACAAAAACTCTAAAAATTTCTTAATACCCTCAGTTATTATCACTTCACTAAAATTTGAAATTGATAAAATATAATAACTATCTTTTTTTCTTAGAGATGTAAAGAAATAATGAACATAATTATTTTCTGAAAGTAATGTCTCAATTAACCATTCATCATCTCTTTGAAAGCTTTTAAAAAACTTAACTATTAAATTTTCATCAATTTTCATTATTTTATTTTCAAGCATTCTGAAATCTATAAAATCTGTTTTTATTTTTGGCATTTCAAAAATCCTCCTTATTTCTTTTAAACGAACTTGAATTTTGGGTTCCTCTTTTTTTATTAACTTTATCGTCCATATCGTTTTATTTTGCTCAATCCACTTTTTTTCATATTTTGTTTGAATAATATCTTTAAAATTCTCATATGTATAAATTTCAAAACAATTTAGTATTTTAGCATTTTCAATTGTAAAGTTATAAAATTTTAAATCATCCGTTTTAATTTGAATAAATCCACCAATTTTAAGTTTCTTTGTAAAAAGATATAAATTTTCAATTGTTGTTAGCCTTTTATGAGCATGTTTTTTCTTTGGCCAAGGGTCAGGAAAATTTATATAAATTTCCAAAACTTTATTATCTTTCAAAAACAAATAAAATACCCAATAAGCATCCATCTTTATTATATAAACATTTTTTAAATGCTCTTTTTTTATTATTTTTGAAAGTTTCTTTACACTTTCTCCTGAAATTTCAATACCCAAAAAATTTTTATTTGGATTTAATTTAGCTAAATTACTAATATATATTCCATTACCAAAACCAATTTCAACAACTAAATTTTCCAAATCTATACTATTAATTCTAAAAGGATTTATTTCTTGGATGGAATTTTTCATAACTTTCTCTTATCTTTTTTAAGCTAACATGAGTATAAATTTGCGTTGTTGAGAGACTTTTATGCCTTAATAACATTTGAACACTTCTAATATCAGCTCCATTATCTAATAAATGAGTAGCAAATGAATGTCTCAATATATGAGGATGAATACCTGAAATTTGAGACAATTTCAAAAATGATTTTTTAACTCTATAATATAATTGAAACCTACTTATTTGAAATATAAAATCATCATCCTTTAAGTTCTTTTCTTGAATAATTAAACGAATTAAATTCAAAGCCTTTTTACCAATTGGAACAATTGCTTGTCTTGAACCTTTACCCATAACTTTAATTTGCTCATTTTCAAAGTCAATATCCCTGACTTTTAAAGAGCATAATTCACTTGCTCTTAAACCTGTTGAATATAATGTTTCAATTATTGCTTTATTTAATAAATCATCAAAATTTTTAATTTCCCAACTATCAAGAATTTTATTAATTTGATTTTGAGAAATAACTTTTGGAAGACTCTTAGGAACTTTTATTTTTGAAATTAAAATAAGCGGATTTTCTTTTATAATTTTTTTCTTCATTAAAAACTTTATAAAGCTATTTAAACTTGCCCTTTTCCTAATAATTGTCCTTTGAGAATAACCTCTATTAAAAAGCTCAATAAAATAACTTCTTAATAATTGTTTATCTATTTGTTTATCCTTAACAAAGCTTAAAAATTCTTTCAAATCATTTTCATAACTTAAAATTGTATTTTTAGAATAATTTAAGGATTTTAAATGCTCTAAAAATTCATTAAAATAATGCTCTAACATCTTCACATTCTTTTTGGAGCAGAAACACCTATCAAACTTAAACCTAAATTTATAATTTTTTGAACTGCAGATAAAATAATTAGTCTTGCTATTGTTGAAAATTTATCTTCAATATCAATAACTCTATATTTTTGATAATAGCTATGGAACATTTCTGAAATTTCTAAAAGATAATAAACAATTAAATGAGGCTCTAAATTATAAAACGCTTTTTTAACAATCTCTTCAAAATAAAATAAATAAACAATCATTTTTCTTTCATTTTTAAAATCATATTCCAAAAGATAATTTTTATTAAAATCTAAATTAATGCCAACATTTTTAGCATTTTCTTTAATACTTTCAATTCTTGCATGAGCATATTGAACATAATAGACGGGATTCTCGCTTGATAACTTCTTAGCTAAATCTATATCAAAATCAAGATGTGATGAAGGGCTTCTCAATAAAAAGAAAAATCTACTTGCAGAAACACCAACTTCATTTATTAATTCTTCCATTTCATAAATCTGTCCTTTCCTTTTACTCATATCTAATTTAACACCATTTTTAATTAAATTTGTCTGTTGAATAATAAGAATGTTTAAATTTTCAAAACCAAGCATTCTTAAAGCAGATGTTAATCTTGGAATATATCCATAATGGTCAGGTCCAAGTAAGTTAATAATATAACCATTTTTATTCAATCTTAAAATTTTATAATAGTGATAAGCAATATCCCAAAAAAAGTAAGTAGGCTCACCATTAGAGCGGATTAAAACCCTATCCTTATCATCATTATAAATTGTAGTTCTTAAAACAAGTGCTTTATTTTTATAATGCTCTAAATAGTAGCTCTTATCTAATAATTTTGAAATATCCTTTTCATTAACTTCAAACTGATTTTTTTCTAAATCTTCAAAATATAAATAATTTTTTAGTTTTTCAAGCACAATTTTTGGATACTCAGAATTTCTTATAAAACTTTCTCTAACAATGCTATCATAACTAACTCCATATTTTTTTAAAACTTCCATTTGTTTATTAAAAATTAAATCACTTGCTAACTTTCCAATTTTATAAGCAAAATTATTAAATTCATTAAGAAATTCTTCCTTGTTTTTATAAGAATTTTTAAAATTTTTAATTTCTTTTTCTACCATATCTTTCAAGTTTTTAGCAATTTCAATAACATAATCTCCTTTATAAACATCAAGCTCAATTTCTTCATTATCAATTATTAAAATTTTTGGCTCATTTTTCACTTGATTTTCTATATAAACATTATTAACTTTAAAATGAAAAACATAATTTAATCTCCATAAAATTGAATATCCAAGGCTTAAAATTTGATTGCCTTCATCATTTACATAATATTCTGAAATAACATTATGTCTTAAAAATTTACCTATTCTGACAATACTATCACCAATTGCTCCCGCTCTCGCATTAACAACATTTAAAGGTCCTGTAGGATTAGCTGAAACAAACTCAATTATATAATTCTTAGGCTCATCGTTTTCTATAAAATTATTTTCCAAAATTTTAAAAATGAATTCAATTAAAAAATTTTTACTTAAACGAACATTTATAAATCCATTTACATTTACAACACTTTCAAACTCACTAAAATTCTTAATCTCTTCTAAAATTTCATTTGCTATTAAAATTGGATTTTTCTTTAATTCTTTTGATAATTTAAAAGCTATATTTGTAGTGATGTCTGCTAAATTATAATCACTTGGTTTTGTCCAATTTATAATCCCATATTTAGTTTTGGTTTTTAACATCTTCAAAATTTTAAAGTTTGATATGTTTATAAATAAAAAAAATTTCCACATACATAAGTTATTGAAAATCAATAACTTAATTAACTTTTCCACATGTTTAAAAATAAATTTGTGGAAATGTGGAAAATGAAAATTAGATTTCAACATTCTAAATATCTGAAAATCAAAATTTTAAATTTGTTTTCCACATATTCCTAAAATAAAAAAACTCGTTTTCAACATAAAAAACTTATTGATTATCAACAACTTAAATTCGTTTTCCACAAAAATTTTTAAATTTTATGTTGAAAAACTAACTTATTTTTTTATCCACAAAAATTTCCACATAATTTTCCACATAAAACCTATTGATTATCAATAATTTAATTAAGTTTTCCACATTATATTATAAGCTAATACTAAAATTTTATCAATAATTTTTTGAAAAGTAAACATTACCTTCAACAAACCATAAACCACAAGGGACTAGTAAATAGTAATCCTTGTAATTGTAATAAAAATAAAAAGAACATAACCTTGTCCTTTTACCACCTGTTCTTCCATCTTGATTAACTAATGTTATTTTTGGATTAAGAGAAGCCAATTTATAAATCAACCATTCAGAGGCAGAATATGTATTTTTATTACTTAAAATAATAATTTTTTTCTTACGCACATCTGATGTTTTAAGAGATGAAAAGTCTTTTTTTTCAATTATTGTCGTATCCCTAAATAGATATTTAAAATCTATTTGTTTTTTGTTAGATAATAGACTTGCTATATAGTAAGCATAAATAGATTCGCCTCCAAAGTTATCTCTAAGATCAATAATAATGGTGTCATATTTTAATGCTGATGCTACATAAAGAACAGTAAGAAAAGTTAGTTTTCCACTACTAATATAAGCACTTTTCCCATGAGTACAAATGCCACTTTCCAGATAATCAGCTGTATATTCAGCATAGACATATTGTCCTGTTAAAAAGGCACATTTTCTAAAACTTGGAGAAGTTGGAATTACTCTTCCTCCTTTTGTTAAGCCATAATCATTTCTTTTTTCTTTGTATTCCTTATGAAGTTCTTCATCTTTCAAAATTCCCAGATAATCAAACTGACCTAAATGCTTCCTAAAACTATCTAAAACTGAAACTAATTCTTCAAAGGATTGGGTAATTTTTATTCTTTTAATAAAATTGCTATCAACTTTAAAGTAAGTATATTTTTCTATTTTCTCACTTACAAAATTTTTTACCTCTTCAAAGGTAAGTTCTTTCGTTTGACTTAAAATAGCTAAAAGTATCATAAAATTCTTTATCTTTTAGTTAGTTTTTTCCACATATCTTTTAAATCTTCGGTTATTTCATCAAGTGACTTATGATCAACTAAAACTTTGTAACCATAGTAGCCAATTAAGGATATTAAAAGAGCAAGACCAACCAAAAAAATAAATTTAAACAATTTAAAAAGTAAATCAATAACAACTCCAACAATAACTAAAACAGAAAAAACTACCAATATATAAAAAATTAAATTAGCCAAAGTGTTCAAATTTTAAAGTATAGTTTATGGAGATTTAAGGGGGCGAAGTTTTTAAGGCGAAACCTTATTTTTAGGGTGGATGGGAAAAATATAAAAAAATAAATAATTCCAGAATTATTGGACAATGCAAAACAATTA
>JAVVGK010000117.1:0-5100 GCA_032249175.1 Candidatus Hydrothermia bacterium
TGGGAAGGCTATTTAACTATTGAAATTTCAAATACAACGCCACTTCCTGCTAAAATCTATTCAAATGAAGGAATTGCTCAAATTATTTTTATTGAAGCTGATGAAGAGACAAGGATGTCCTATGCTGATAGAAAAGGAAAATATCAATTTCAAAAAGGTGTTACACCACCAAAAGTGGAGGGTGAAGAAAATGGATAAAGATAAAGAAAAAGTTCTTGAAGCAACAATAAGACAACTTGAAAAAGATTATGGAAAAGGTATTGTAATGAGATTAAGTGATAAAGCGAAAGTCCAAGTTCCAACAATTCCAACAGGCTCAATAAGTCTTGATTATGCTCTTGGTATTGGTGGTTATCCAAGAGGAAGAATTATTGAAATCTATGGACAAGAAGCATCTGGTAAAACAACATTAGCTCTTATGGCAATGGCAGAAACTCAAAAGCTTGGAGGTTCAGTCCTATTTATTGATGCTGAGCATGCTTTTGATCCAACTTACGCTAAAATCATAGGTGTTGATATTGAAGATAAAAAATTATTAATTTCACAGCCAGAGTATGGAGAGCAAGCACTTAGCATTATGGAAGATGCAGTAAGGGGAGGAGCAATTGACTTAATTGTTGTAGATTCTGTTGCTGCACTTGTAACAAAAGCTGAACTTGAGGGTGAAATGGAAGACCAAGGAATTGGAGGACAAGCAAGGTTAATGAGTAAGGCTTTAAGGAAATTAACAGGTGTTATAAGTAAAACGGGAACTGTTGCTATCTTTATAAACCAAGTTAGAGAAAAAATTAGTCAAAATGCTTATCAAGGACCACCTGAAACAACACCTGGTGGAAGAGCATTAAAATTCTTTTCATCTATAAGACTTGAAGTAAGGAAAGGTGAAACTATAAAAGGTCCAAATGCAGAAATTATAGGACATATAATAAAAGTCAAAGTGGTTAAAAATAAACTTGCTCCACCTTATAAAACTGCTCAATTTGAATTAATTTATGGGAAGGGAATAAACAGAATTGGTGAAATTTTTGATTTGGCAGTTGAGCTTGGCATTATAAAGAGAGCAGGCTCATGGTATTCTTATAATAATGAGCAATTAGCCCAAGGTAAAGAAAAATCTCTTGATTATTTAAAAGAGAACCCAGAGTTATTAAGTAAAATAGAAGCAGAGGTTAGAGAAAAATTAAAAGAATATAAACCACAAGGGGGAGGAAATGGACCTGAGGAAGCATCAGAGTAACATCGTTTATAGTAAGAGGATAAAAGCTGGAAAGAGAGTTTATTTTTTTGACATAAGGGAAGATTCAAAAGGACAAAATTTCATATGTATTTCCGAATCAAGAAAAACGGATAGGGGTTTTATAAAACAAACAATTGTTATTTATCCCGAAGATATAGAAAAGTTTCATAAAGCCTTTGAGGAGGTGAAAAATAGTCTCAAATAAATTAAAACTTTCAATTGTTATTCCCGTTTATAATGAAAAGGATTATATTGAATTGGTTATTAGAAATGTAAAAGAAGTGGATTTGGGTTATGATTTAGAAAGGGAAATTGTTGTTGTTGATGATGGTTCAACTGATGGGACAAGGGAGATTTTAAAAAAATTAGAAAATAGTGAAGAATTTAAAGGTATTCTTAAAGTAATTTTCCACGAAAAGAATCAAGGAAAAGGAGGAGCATTAAATACAGGATTTAATCACATAAGTGGTGATATTGTTGTTATTCAAGATGCTGATTTAGAATATGACCCAAGAGATTGGAAAGAAATGATAAGATTAATAATAGAAAGAAATGCTGATGTTGTTTATGGCTCAAGATTTTATGGAGCAAGTCATAGAGTTTTGTATTTTTATCATTTTCTTGGAAACAAAGTAATAACTTATTTAATTAACATCCTTTTTAATATGACATTTTCAGATATTGAGGTTTGTTATAAGATGCTAAAAAGAGAAATTCTTGAAAAGATAAAACCATTTAAAAGTAAAGATTTTGGATTTGAAGTTGAAATTACTGCTAAAATATCAAAATTAGCAAATAAGGAAGGAATAAGAGTATATGAAACACAAATAAACTATTATGGAAGAACATATAAAGAAGGTAAAAAAATTACTTGGAAAGATGGCTTTAAAGCGCTTTGGTACATTTTAAAATTTAGATTTACAAATTAAGTTATGAGAAAAGTAATTTTTGAACTTGTGAAAATTCTAATAAGTGTCATTTTAATTTACATAATTTTCAAAAATATGGATATAAGAGCATTTTTAAACCATTTAAAGTCAATAAATTTGTTGCTTTATTTAATTGCAATTGTCTTTGGATTTATTGGATATTTTTTTTCTGCTGTTAGATGGTTTATCTTTATAAAGGCATACAAATTAAATGTTAGTTTCTTTGAAGCAAATAAATATGTCTTTGTGGGTCTGTTTTTAGGTTTAATTCTTCCATCAGGAGCAGGTGTTGATTTGGTTAGATTTTTTTATGCTCAAAGAAATAATTTAGATAGAAGGGCGGAAGTTTTATCATCAATTTTTGTGGATAGATTTGTTGGTGTTATTGCATTAGTTTGTTTGGCATTGCTTGGTGTTTATTTTGGTGTTGAAAAAATTAGGGAAGTTGCTAAGGAGTTAATTTGGATAATGTTATTGCTTATAGGATTTTTTATATTTATGCTAACGCCTTTATTTGAAAAAATCATTTTATCATTATTTGGAAATGTAAAAAGGTTTAGAATTGGTGAAAGAATTCAAAAGCTCTTAAATTCTTTTTCATTATATAAAGAGAATAAAATTGTTGTTATTTCATCGTTTTTTATTTCAATAATTATGCAGTTTTTCTTTGGAGCATCTGCTTTTTTCATTTCAAAGGCACTTGGATTTAATTTAAATTTAGTTGAGGTAATTTTAATTACATCTGCTATAAATTTCATAACAATGCTTCCTATAAGTTTTAGTGGAATTGGAATAAGGGAAGGAGGATTTATATTCTTTCTATCTGATAAAATTGGTTTAGAAGGGGCTGTTGCTCTTTCGCTATTGTATTATTTTAGTGGAATTTTAGCATTTTCTCCATTTGGTTTATTAGTATTTATTTCAGAGCCTGTTAAATGGACATTAAAAAAAGAAGAACTATGAAAAAAATAGGAATTATCGGAGCAACAGGCTCCATAGGTAGTCAAGCAATTGAAGTTATTAGAAAATTCAGAAATTTATATAAAATTGAATTTTTAGTAAGTTATTCTAATTATAAAAAGCTTTTTGAAATTGCGAAAGAATTTAATGTTAAAAAAGTTGGAATAATAAGAGAGGATATTGAAATTAAAAATGAAGACTTTATTATCTACAAGGGTAAAGATGAGATATTGAGTTTAATTGAAGACATTGATTTATTGTTTGTATCAACAACAGGTACTTTTTCCATTTTTCCTGTATTAAAGGCAATTGAAAAGAATATAAATATCGCTCTTGCTAATAAGGAAGTTCTTGTTTCATTTGGTAAAATTGTAAATGAAAAATTAAAGACATCAAATTCTATAATAATTCCTGTTGATTCTGAGCATTCAGCAATTTTTCAACTAATAAATCCATATAAAAATGAATTTATTAGAATAATTCTAACTGCATCAGGTGGTCCATTTTTGAATTTTTCAATTGAAGAAATGGAAAATGTATCAGTTGAAATGGCATTAAATCATCCAACTTGGAAAATGGGTAAAAAAATTACAATTGATTCTGCTACACTTTTTAATAAATCTCTTGAAATTATTGAAGCTTATTATTTATTTGGAACAAAGAATATAGATGTTGTAATTCATCCACAAAGTATTATTCATTCATTTGTTCAATTAAAAGATGGCTCATTATTGGCACATCTTGGTTTTCCTGATATGAGAATTCCAATAGCATATGCTTTAAGTTATCCAAATAGACTTGAATTTCCATCAACTATAACTCATCCTTATGATTTTGATAAATTAACATTTCTAAAACCTGACTTTGAGAAATTTCCATCTTTAAAAATTGCTTACTTTTGTCTTGAAAAACTTTCTTATTATCCAACTATTATGAATGCATCAAATGAAATTGCTGTTTATAGCTTTCTTGAAGGGAAAATTAAATTTAGGGATATTTTTAAGGTTGTTGAAGAAACATTCAATAGAATAGAAAAGGAGAAATTAAAAGATGAAACACTTGAAGATTTGCTATATGTTGATAATTTATCTCGCACTATTGCTAATTTTATCGTGTCAGAAATATCAAAAAAAAGATAAAGTTATTGTTAAAAGTAAAAATTTTTGTGATAGCTCATTTATTGATGGTGTTTATTACAAGAAGAAATTCTTTATTTTAACATTAAGCTGTGGAATTTTTGAATATGATGAGAATTTTAAAAAGATAAAAACTTATGATTTGAAGGGATTTTTCTCAATAAGTAATGAAAGTTTATTTTTAGCTTCAAATAAAATTTACTTTTATAATGATAGCTTTTTTGATGTATTTAAAGAAATTGAAGGTGCTATTGGTTATGTTAATGGATTTTATATTTTTCGCAATAAAGTTGTATTTCAAAATGATACATTTGATATTCCTGATGTTGAAACTTTTAAATTTTATAAAAATAAGCTCATAATTGGTACAAATGGTTATGGAACTTACCTAATTGAAAATAAAAAACTGAAACATTTTTTAATTGGCATATTGCCTTCTAATTTCACAAAATCCATTTCTATTTATAAAGATACTATTATTCTTGGATTTTCAGAACCTTTTTCAAAAAGCAAAATTGGATTTTTCTATAATAATAAAATTCTAAAAGTTTATGAATTTTCAGATGACTATATTATTGACATTTGCTCAAATAATTCAATATATATTGGAACTTCAAATGGACTTTTTAAATATGAGAATTCAGAATTTCACAAAATTTATGATGGATACATATCAAAAATTTTAGTTTGTAGTAATGATAAGTTGATTTTTATTTCAAATGGTAAATTGGTAATTAAGGACTTATAAAATTTTTAGCAAGATTTGCATTGTCCAATAATTATGGAACTATTTATTTTTCTATATTTTCCCCACCCACCCTATAAATAAGCCTTCGGC
>JAVVGK010000118.1:0-5088 GCA_032249175.1 Candidatus Hydrothermia bacterium
TTTTTTCATTTCATAAAGTTTTCTTAAAGGAATTTTCCAAATAATTTTATCTCTTGAGATACTATCTGCATTTGATTGTAGAATTTCTTTCTTTGAAAAAATTGTAATTTTATAATAATTTTCTTCTGTAATAAGTGGCAACAAATTTTTTGTAAGTGTATCAGAAATTGTTAAAAATTTATAAAACTCAATATAATCCTTTGACTTAAAGAATTTCATCGTGCTATCTTTTTGTATTAACTCATTTAAATTTAAATTCTCATAAAAAATCTCTATTTTACTAATCCCACTAATTGTATCAGTTTCAACCTTTTTCCATTTTATTTTATCATCATTTATATTATTTATAATGCTATCCTCGGAAACAATTTGAGTAATAAATGAAGGGGCATAAATTGTATATAGTAAATCATAACTATCAACATCTTTAATCCATATTGTCTCTTCAATACTAAAACATCCAAAAAGAAAAATAAAAGTTAAAAATTTTCTCATAAATTTCTAAACCATTTTAAAATATGATATAACCTTTCAACTCTATGCTTTGGTTTCCCACTTCTTGACAATTCATGACTTTCATCAGGAATAACAATAAGCTTAACATCTTTATTTAAAATTCTTAACGCAGTAAATAATTGCTCAGCTTGCTCAAGAGGACATCTATAATCTTTATCTGTATGTAAAATTAAAAGAGGTGTTTTTACATTTTTTAAATGAAAAATTGGAGATCTTTTAATATATTCATCAAAATTCTCAAATGGCGTTTTACCAATTTCATAATTACCAAATAACCAACCAATATCACTTGTTCCAAAAAAACTTATCCAATTAGAAATACTTCTTTGAGTTAAAGCTAATTTAAATCTATCAGTTTTTGTAATAATCCAATTTGTCATAAATCCTCCATAACTTCCACCTATTACACCAATTCTATCTTTGTCAATATCATTATATCTTTTTAAAACCTCATCTACAAATTCCATTAAATCCAAATAATCTCTATTTCCATAATCCTTAACAATTCTATTAGCAAATTCAAAACCATAACCATCTGAGCCTCTTGGATTTGAAAATAAAACGAAATGACCATCATAAGCAAGTAAATGAAATTCAAACATAAATGAATAACCATAAGCTGTTCTTGGACCTCCATGAATTTCAAGAACAGCAGAATATTTATTATTTTCCTTTTTTAAATCATTATAAGGCTTTAAAACAAAACCTTCAACTTCAACATTATCACTTGCTTTAAATCTAATATATTCAGGCTCTTTAAGTTTAAATTTCTTTAAAAATTTCTCGTTGAAACTTGTAATTTTCTTATCATTAAAATAAATTTCAGAAGGATTAGTAAAACTTTGTTTTATCCAATATATATTATTCTCATTATCAATATCAAAACCTTCAACTGAAAAGTTTCCCTCAATTAACTTATCAATTGAACCATCTTTTTTTAATTTACATAAAACACATCTTGGACCATCTGTCATTAAAAAGTATATATTACCATAATTATCAAACTTGAAAAGTGGCTGATTATTAGCAAATCTGCTATCAGAATTTAAGCTATTATAAGGATTTCTATCTAAATTTGGTGTTAAATCAATAATTTTTCCACCTGAAACTCTATAAAAATGTTTAATTTCAGCAAAACCTCTATCTCTTTTAGAGCCAACAAAAATAATATCATCTTCAAAAATTTCAAATCCACTAATATCCCAATTACCATCAACAATTTTCTTTAATTTCCTCTTTTTAATATCATATTCATATATATAATTATAGCTCTCAATATCTCCATTATTTTCAAAATTTCCAAGCAAATAAAGTTTATTATTTTTAAATCTAAAATCTGAGATTGGTTTATCTGAACTAAACAAACGTCTTTTTCTTCCATTTAAATCCAATAAATATATCTCAAAAATTTTATTTTCAAAATAACCGACATTATCAAATTTATAAAACAAACTTTCAATAATGTGAATATCGCTATCCTTCTTATAAGGACTATCTATATTCTTTTTTCTTTCCTTCAAAAAAACAATTTTATTATCATCTGTCCAATGAAAATCAACTATACCTTCCTTTTCATCAGTTAGTTTAATAGGCTCAAAAAGACCTTCTTTAAAATAATAAATTTGTAAGCCCTTTTCCTTTTCTTTATGTCTATCAGATAAAAATGCTAATAATTTTTTATCATTTGAAACTTTTGGATTTACATTTCTTTTACCTTCAAATGTTAATTGCTTGTAAGTCTTTTTATTTACCATAAACAGATGAGTTATATATGTATTTTCTTTTTCATCCATATATGAAAGTGTGAAAATTGCGGAATTTGAAAAAACTTTTATACTTCCTAAGAATTTCAATTTAAAAATATCGTTTTCTGTAAGCTTTAACATAAGGCTGAAATTTTAAGGCATATTAAACTTTAAAATTTTTAAACTTATGATATTTCTTTTAATAGCACAAGTTCAAGATATAGAGGAGCAAATTGAAACTGATTTTTTATCTGAAATTGACAAAATTCAAAAACCTTATTATAATATTGATGACAGCTTATATAAAAACAAGAAATTTGAAATTATTTTAAGACAATACAAAAATCCTAAAAATGAAAAGGAAGAATTTATTTTAGCAGAAGCCTACTATTATCAAAAAAATTATAAAAAGGCAGATGAAATTTATTCAAAAATTATCAGATTATCAAATGACACATTAATTATAAAGTTTTCAAAAAATTCAAAATTATGGATACTTTATCATCTTGGATTATATAATAATGTTCTTAAAGAGGATAATGAAGATAGTCTTTTATTAGCATTAACAAATATAAAGTTAAAGAATTTTTCAAGTGCTTATAATATATCAAAGAACTTTAAAAGTGATACATTTTTATTTATAAGTGGATTTTGTGCTTATTTACTAAAAAGTTATGATATTGCTTTAAAGCACTTTCAAGAATTATATGAGACTTATCCAAATAGCCCATTTACACCTTATGGAATTTATAGAATAGCAATAATATATTATAGAACTGAATTTTACGATAAAGCTATAAATTACCTTACAATTCTTTTTAAAAATTATCAAAATTTCAAACTTATTAAAAATGCTATTTATTTAAATGCTTATAGCTATTATAAACTTTCAAATTATGAAAAAAGTTATGAATGGGCACTAATTTTAATAAAAAATTATCCAAATGATGAAGAGACAAAATTGGCAAAAGATCTACTCAAAGAAATTTATATTTTAAGACCTGAAATTTTTGATTCAACTTACGAATACTATGATTATTTAAAAGCATATAAACTATACAGAGAAAACAAGTGCAATAGTGCTATTGAAGTCTATAACATTTTTATAAATTCAAAACAAAAAACAATTTTATTTTTCTTTAAAACAACAATTGGAGATGCATTTTTAAATGATGCTTATTTGGAAATTGGAAATTGTTATAATCAATTACAAAATTATAAAAATGCGATTGAATTTTATAAAAAATGTAAATTGGATGAATGTAAGTTCAATTTAGCAATTAACTTATACTTAAATGGTCAGTATTCGGAATCTATAAGCAATTTTGAAAAACTTCTTAAAAATAAAAACTTCATTTCTAAAATCCCCGAAATATACTACTATATTGGTTTAAATTATCTAAAAATGAATAAAAAGAAAATAGCTAATGAATATCTAACGAAAGCAAAAAATCTTTATCTTGAAGCAGGAAATTATGAAAAAGTTAATGAAATTGATAAACTAATTACCAATTAAATGATACCAAAACCTTTAATTTTTGAAAATAACAAATTATTTATTTTAGACCAAAGAAAACTACCATTTAAGGAAATTTATATAGAAGTTAAAAGTGCTTATCAAATGGCAAATTTAATAAAAAATATGGCAATAAGAGGAGCACCTTTAATAGCAATTGCTAGTAGTTATGCTATTTTAATAGAAGCTATGAAAAAAAACAACAAAGAAAAATTATTAAAATCTATTGAAATTTTAAAAAATTCAAGACCAACAGCAGTAAATCTATTTAATGCTTTAAAAGAAATTGAAAACATTATTTTAAGTGCTAAAAATTTACAAGAAGAATTATTTAAATTTGTAATAAATTTAGATAATGAAGAAAAAGAAAGATGCCTTAAAATCGCTCAAAATGGATTAAAAATTTTCAAAAAGAAAAGCTCAGTTTTAACTTATTGTAATACAGGATTTTTAGCAACAACAGGTATAGGAACAGCACTTGGTATAATATATAAAGCATTTGAAAATAATTTAATTGAAAAGGTTATTGTTCCTGAAACAAGACCCTATTTACAAGGCTCGAGACTTACAATATATGAGCTTGAAAAATTAAAAATTCCATATGAATTAATAACAGATAATTCAATTGCGTTTATAATGTCAATGGGAAAAGTAGATTTAGCAATTGTTGGAGCAGATAGAATTTTAAATGATGGAGCATTAATAAATAAAATTGGAACATTAAATATCGCAATTTTATGTAATTATTATAAAATTCCTTTTTGGACAGCATTTCCAACTTCAACAATTGATAAAAATTCAAAATTAGAAGAAGTTATAATAGAAAAAAGAAAAAAAGATGAGGTAATAAAATTTAAAAATTATTTAATAACTTTTGAAAATGCTAATGTCTTAAATTATGCTTTTGACATAACACCAAAACAACTTATAACAGGTTATATAACGGAAAATGGAATTATTAGTTAGAAAATTAATTTTTTTAACTTTGTTTTTATCTTGCCAAAAGCATTTAAAAGATATAGATATTTTTGAATATGAAAAAGCCATTCATTTTTACAATTTAAAAAACTACGATTCTACAATTTACTATCTAAAAAATTTTTTAAGAAAAGTTCCAAGATATAAGGAAATTTCAGATACAATTATAAATGCTCATCTTCTTCTAGCAAAAGCCCTTGAAGAAAAAAAGGAATATGAAACTTCAATTATAGTATATAATGAGCTTATAAAATATATCCAAAAGACTTATGGCTATAATTCAAAACTTGAAAATGAAATTTATGGAAAAATGGCAGAAACTTATGAAAAGAT
>JAVVGK010000119.1:0-5040 GCA_032249175.1 Candidatus Hydrothermia bacterium
GCCCCCCTTAAATTCCCCCCAAAAATCTATAATTTCCTAAAATTTTCACAAGTTATTGATTATCAACCACTTAACATTATTTATTGGACAAAGCAGATAATTCTAAAACTATTTATTTTCTTTATTTTCCTAACCATCCTAAAATGAGGCTTCGCCTTACTTTCGCCCCCTTCAATAACCTCCCGATAAAATCTATAATTTTTTAAAATTTTCATAAGTTCTTGATAATCAATTACTTAACACTATTTGTTGGACAAAGCAAGTTGCGAGTAGATTAGTTTATGAAAAGCTTTCAAGAACAAGAGAAAGTGCCAAAAGAGATTTAGAGATTTTAGATGATGATTATTTTGTAAATTGGAGAAATGTTATATTTTGAGTCTATGCTCCCTACAAAATTTTATATATTCTAAAAGCTCATTTAAACTTAATGTATTTATAATGTCATCTTTTGTTAATAATCCTTTTCTTGCCATTTTAACACCAAAAATCATCATATAAAATCCACTTCTGTTATGAGCATCAGTTCCAATTGAAAATTTAACTCCATATTGTTTTGCTTTTAATATATTTATATCATTTAAATCAAGTCTATTGTAATGGGCATTTATTTCTAAAATAATTTTTCTTTCAGAAGCTTTTTTAAATAACTCATCTAAATTTAATTTATATGGTTCTCTTGAAAGAACAAGCCTACCTGTTGGGTGAGCAATAATATCCACATAAGGATTATCCATAGCTTTTAAATATCTTTGTGTAATATCTTCATCCTTCTTAACATTATGAATACTAACTAAAACAATATCTAAATTCTTTAAAATTTCATCAGGATAATCTAAGCTTCCATCATTTAAAATTTCAACTTCTGCTGAAATTAATAACTTAACTCTTGAATTTCTATTAAATTTCTTTATTTCTTCATTTCTTTTAATTAAGTCTTCAATCTCCATTCCACCTGCTACTTTTAAACTTCTTGAATGATCAGTAATAGCAACATATTCATAATTCATTTTTAATGCTTCTGCCTCAATTTCCCAAAAATCCATAACTCCATCTGAATATCTGCTGTGAACTTGTAAATCTCCCTTAATATCATTAAAATCTATAAGTTTTGGAATTTTAAATTGTTTAGCAAGCTCAATTTCTCCTCTTGCTTCTCTAATTTCAGGAGGAATATATTGAATTGAAAGTTTTTCAAAAACTTCTTCCTCACTTCTACCTGCAATGTACATTTCATCTTTAAACAATCCATATTCGTTTAATTTATAGCCTTTTTCAATTGCTAAATCTCGCATTTGTATATTATGCTCTTTTGAACCTGTAAAGTACATTAAAGCAGAACCCCAACTTTTTTCATCTACAATCCTAATATCAATTTGAATTAACTTATTATTTGAAAGCTCATATAAAAACGAAATTTTTGTTTCTCCCTTTGCTAAAATTTCTTTAATTCTTGGATGTTTTAATATATCATCTGAAACATCTCTTTTTGAAAGGATTAAAATATCAATATCTCCGACAGTTTCTTTAAATCTTCTAAATGAGCCTGCTATTTCAATTTTTTCAATACCTTCAATTGAGCTTAAATAATTTTTAAAATTCATTATATCATTATAAACTTCACCAATTGGAAATCTTTGGGATAATTTTTGATATAATTCTAATCCTTTTTTTATATTTTCAATTTTTTTTAATCCAAATCCTTTAATTTTAAGTAATGCTCCTGTTTCCAAAACATTTTTTAATTTTTCAATACTATCAACACCAAAATGCTCATATAATAATTTTGCTGTTTTTGGTCCAACATATGGAATATTCATTATTTCAAATATACCTTTTGGAATTTTGCTTAAAAGTTCCTCATGCTTTCTAATTTTCCCCGTTTTTAAAAATTCTATAATTTTTTCCTTCAAATCTTCACCAATACCATAAATTTTTTCATTCCTTTGAATATAGACACTTATATCTTCAACTAACCCTTCAATAACATTTGCTGCTGTTCTATAAGCCCTTATCTTAAATGGATTATCTCCTAAAAATTCAAGAGCATCTGCTATTTCATTAAAAATTTTAGCGATAATTTGATTATTATTCATATTGCTCAAAATCAAATTTAAATTTTTTAATTCCAAGAAGATTTCTTATTCTTTGACTTATAAATTTTTCTGTATCTTTCAAGCCATAAGTAGAATTTGAGCTTATATATAAATCATGAATATATAGATATATTCCATCGCCTATTTTTATTGGTGTGCTTTCTCTTTCAAATTCAATTTCATAATCAGGTCTTTCAAAAAGTTTAACTAAAAATAAATCCTTGTTTATTCCACCTCTTGGAACAAATCCTTTATAAATTCTTTGAAGCCAAAATATATTAGCAAATTTAATTAATGTTTTTATATTTTCGTTTTCTTTAATATGCTCATAAAATTTAAATGGGAGGCTTTCTTCAAGTAATGTTAAAAACATTTCAAAATTGAACATTTCAAATATATCATAATCAAATAAATTCCTTGAAAGTTTAAAAATGTCTTCTCCTTTTCTTGATTTATAAAGGAAAAATAGATAGCCAAGTGTATAAGGGTCAGATAATGTTTTATAAAGTAAATCCAAAAGCTCTGCCAAATATATTAAATTACCATCTTCATATTCTTCCAATTGATCTTTTGGAATATATGGAAATCTTGGTATGATGTTTGATGTTATAAATTCCTTAACATTTATATATTTAACTGCTTCAATATAAAGTGCTTTCTCCCAAAATGTTGCCCATCCTTCATGAATGTACTTTGTAATTGTAATTGGATAAGAGTACATTGCTCTGTGTCTAAAAATTGAAATGATGTCCCTTATTGGTTGAGCAATCCAAGGTATTGACATTAAAGCATATAAAATATCACCTTCATTTTCTGTTGGATATTCAGGCTCTTCAATAATAAATGTTTTCTTTTCAACATCAAACTTTTCCCTTGGTCTATATAAAATTGAAGAAGGTTGTATTTCATCAGTCCTAAATGAAGATGATATTTCACCTAAAATTTCAGCTATATCCTCAACACTTTCAACAAAATCAATTCCATACTTTTCTTCATAATTTTTCAAAATTTTTCTATACTTATTAACAGAAGATGTGTAAGAAATAATTGAATTGTAGAATTTATTTTTTAATGAATGATTTTTAAATAAGTCCGCATGAGCATAAGCATGTAAAACAACTGCTATTTGATAAGCAATTGGCATATCACTTCTAATAAAACCAATTGCATAATCTCCCATATCATATATTACTTCAAGAACACCTATTACATAATTTTTTGTCCAATCTCTCTCTAATAAACTTTGTTGCCAATAAATATAACCATCTTCCCAAAATTCAATATCAGAAGGAATTCTACCCATTAAAGCATCAGATATTTCTTCATTATCAATTATTATCCATTCAACAGGCAATGGGTCTAAATGATGTGCTTTAACAAGGGCTTCTAAATCCTCTATAACTTTTTTATCTATTTTGGGCATAGCTAAATTTCCCTATTTTTCCAAGATGTTTAAATATCCAATTTAAAACACTTACAGTATCAACATTACTTGAAACCGCTATTTCTCTTCCCATAAAAAGAATTGAGCTATTTGAAGGGATATAACTGAATGTGCTGAAAGCATTTTCACTATCATAAACGATAATCCCATAAAAGTGAAATGGGTCTCCTCTGAAAATTGTTTTTTCAAAAATTTCTAAATCATTTGAAAACACAGAAAAATCACCTGCATAAAATAAATATCTACTATAATTTTTATATTTATTTGCTATGTTTCTAACTTTTACTGAAAAATCATAAAGTGAAGTTCCTCCTCCTCCTTGAATTTTAGCAAATTCTCTAATTGGATTAGCTGATTCACTATCAAGAATGGCTAATGGATTTTCTGATTTTTGAATTTTTAAAGGACCAAAAATTTTTGCTGAAACCTCATGAGAAATTCCATAAAAATCTATTACTTCAAAGTTCGTTCCAAAAAACTGAATAAGTCCTATTAATAAAGATTTTGCTATAACCCTTTCAATATCACTAATTGAGCCTGATACATCAATACCAAGAATAACTAAACATTTCTTACTTAATGTTTCCTTTATACTAAATCTATTAAATACAAGGTCCTCATCAGAAAAAGGAGTATCAAATAATGAAGAAGGATCTAAATTACCCTCAATAGCAAGTCTTCTCATTTTTTGTTTAAGTGTCCTTTCTAAATCTAATTGACTTAATCTTCCAACTTTACTTTTACCTTCTTTTCTAACATCAAACTCATAACTTGTCTCTTCAATAATTATTGGAATTTGAAAGTCAGATAAAAAGTATTTTACAATTTCATCTCTTCCAACAGCACCTTCATCTTCACTTCCAGGACCACTACCTGTTGTTATTCCTAAATCAAATTCCCATATATATAATGGTCTTGGTAATGATAATCTTGGAATTTTAGTAGTTTTATCAAGAGATACATTTGGCTTTTCTTTAAGCAACCTTCTTAGATATTTCCACTTTGTATTCATAAAACTTTTTAAATTTTAAAGCATAAAATTAAACTTTAAAATTTCAAATTTGATATATAATGTTTAGGGCAATTGTAAAGGTTAATTTTTCTGCTGCTCATTTTTTAGAAAGCTATAAAGGAAAACCTGAAGAAATTCATGGTCATAATTATTTGCTTGAAGTTTATATTAGTTCAGATAAATTAAATGATGAAGAAATAACTTATGATTTTTTTGAAATTGAAAATTTTTTAAAAAGTTTAGTTCCTGATAGAAAATTTTTGAATGAAATATATGATTTCAATCCAACTTGTGAGAATTTGGCAAAATTCTTCTATAAAAAAATTAAAGAAAAATATCCAAACTTGGAAAAAGTTATTCTTTGGGAGACAGAAAATTTTGGTATTGAATATAGTGAGTAAATTTTTTAATCGTGGGTAATTAAAATTGAAATTTGAATTTTCATGCTTTAAACTATGAGGAAGATAACTTTAATTTTAACAATAAGCTTG
>JAVVGK010000120.1:0-5018 GCA_032249175.1 Candidatus Hydrothermia bacterium
TTTCCCACCCACCCTAAAAATAAGCCTTCGCCTAATCAATTACTTAGTTATAGAAATGCTCTACCATCTTCCTGTTGCTCCTCCTCCACCTGATAACCCCCCTCCAAATCCACCAAAACCTCCCGACGAAGGGAATCCTCCAAATCCACCATCTTCCAAGTGATAATAATAACCACCACCTCTCCTAAAAAGAAAAAGATAAATTATTCCTCCTAAAATAAGTCCAATTGAAAGAAGAAAAATAAAATTAACATCATAAACAATAGCAATAATTAGCAAAATTGAACCCAAAAAAATTGCTATATAGCTTAAAAGAACACCAACAATAAGACCAATAAAAAATAAAAATCCTAAACCATCTTTATTCTTATTAATATCACCTTCCTTAGATTGCTCTTCATTTGAAATTCTTTTTTCAATTTCTAATATAGCACTTTTAAGTCCAAGATAATAATTTCCCTCTCTAAAATAAGGAGCTATATTTTTCCTTATAATTTCACCAGCTATACCATCTGTTATAATTGCTTCAAGTCCATAACCAACTTCTATCCTTATTAATCTTTCCTTTATTGAAACTAAAATTAAAATCCCATTATCTTTTCCTTTTTTCCCAATACCCCATTTCTCAAATAATAAATTCGCATATTCCTCAATTGGATAACCAATTGAATCAAAAATAGCAATAGCAATTTCAACAGAAGTCCTTTTTTCTATATCCCTTAAATACTCTTCTAAATCATTCAATTGATTTACATTTAAAATTTTAGCATAATCATTAACAAATCCATGTGGTTTTGGAAACACTTGAGATAAAATAAATAAAAAAATCATTAAAAGCGTTCATAATTTTATAGCTTGGGAAAAATAAGGCTTCGCTAAAATTTCACCCTCTTGAATGAACTTCCAACAATATCCGTATTTATTCAATTTTGTCCTATTGAGCAAAACTTCTTAAATTAAATCTATCCTTCAAATTCAAAATAGCTTAATTATATTAAACATTGTTATTCTTTCAAACTTATATGGTAAGACAACTTCTCTACTTTCAAAAGTTCCTTTTTTTTCAATTACTTTTCCAACAATACCAACAAATAATCCATAAGGAAACAAACCATCAAAAGAAGAAGTTAAAATTGTATCACCTTCCTTTATATCCGAGCTTTCGGAAATATATGAAATTCTTGGAATATCTCCCCCCTCAAAAATACCAAGATAATTACTTCTTTTTATTAAAATAGAAGCAGAAAAATTTTCATTATAAATCGTTATCGCTCTACTTGAATTTTCATTTACTTCAATAATTCTTCCAATTAGAATGTTTTTTATAGATAAAATGTCATTATAGCTTATACCATCTCTTCTTCCAAAATTTAAAATAATCTCCTTAGGATAAATGGGAGGGATGAAAGAAATGCCATAACTGAAATTTTTAAAATTTCCATCTTTTAAAACAAGTTTTTCAAAATCATCTTTCAAATTCCTTATATCCCAAAAAAAATTTTCAAAATTCAGAATAGGTCTGTAAAAAAAATTCAAATTCTCAAAAAGGACTATTCTTGGAAGTTTAAAAACAAATAAAATGGATATTAAAAAAATTAAAAAACTATAAAAATTCACCTACTCTTTAAAATTTTTCTACCCTTTGAAAGTAAAGGTTTAAACTTATTTAAATTATCCACAATTTTACCAATTCCTCTTACTACCGTTTCAAGTGGATAATCAACTCTATGAACTTTTATATTAAGTTCCTCTTGTATTCTTAAATCTAAGCCTCTTATTAAAGAACCCCCACCTGTTAAATAAATTCCATTTTCAAGAACATCTCTAACCAAATCCGCTTTAGCATCTTCAAGCAATCGTGAAATTGCATTTATAATTTGGTTAATTGGATTATTTAAAGCCTCTCTAACTTCCGAAGAAGATATTTTTATTGTTTTTGGTCTGTGCTGAATCATATCCCATCCTGATATTTCAATAAATTCCTCATTTTCAGAAGGATAAGCATTACCAATTTTGATTTTTATTTCCTCAGCTGTTAAATAACCTATATTTGTATTATATTTTCTTCTAATGTATTCAATAATTGCTTCATCCATTTCATCACCTGCTATTTTAATAGAATTTTGATGAGCTATTTGATTTAAAGAAATAATAGCTATTTCAGAAGTTCCTCCTCCAATATCAACAACCATATGTCCCTTCGGTTTTGATATATCAAGTCCTATCCCAATTGCTGATGCTATTGGCTCTGGAACTAAAAAAACTTCCCTTGCTCCAGCACCAATACCAGCATCTATTACCGCTTTTCTTTCAACTTCATTAGCACCAGCAGGAACACCAATAACAAGAATTGGACTTATAAATTTACTAATTTTTTTAATAATTCTATATAAGAATTCTTGAACAAGCTCAAGATTTTCAATAACTCCATCTCTAATTGGTCTTACTGCAACAATTCCTTCTGGTGTTTTTCCGTACATCATTTTTGCATCTTCACCAATTGCTATAACTTCCTTTTTTTCAATATCATAAGCAACAACTGATGGAATTCTTAAAACAATACCTCTACTTTTTTGATAAACAAGTGTCCAAGCGGTTCCTAAATCAATGCCAATCTCTGATGAAAAAAATTTTAACAAGTGCGAAATTTTAAAGTTGATAAAAAATAAGGAAGAACCGCTATAGTTTATAAATAGCTCTCTTTATAAAATCAAAAATCCTTTGAAATCCCAAAAACATTTCAATTACTGCAGGGCTTGATTTAAACTTTAAAATTTTCACTATGCTAATACTTATTTTAAACCAAATGGGAAATATAAAAGGAAGTGTATATGATGAAAATCAAAATCCTTTATATTGTGCTTATTCTTTAATAAAAGATACAACAACAATTTTAGGTGGTTATTGCGATGAAAATGGAAATTTTGTCATTTCTAATGTAAAGTATGGAGATTATAAATTGAAAATTGAATTTTTGGGATATGAAAGTAAAATTATTGATTTTAAATTAGATAAAGAAGTTTTAGATTTAGGTAAAATTACATTAAAAGCAGAAGGTATTCGCTTAAAAGAGCAAAAAGTAATAGCACAACCACCTATTATTACTTATGAGCAAGGTAAAAGAGTTATTAAACCATCAGAAAATGTAGTTAATTTAGGTGGAACTGCTATTGATGTAATAAGAAATGTACCTGGTATAAGTGTAGATCAAAATGATAACATTCAAATAAGAGGCTCTTCAAACATCACATTACTAATAAATTCAAGACCGACGACACTTGAAGTTTCAGAAGCATTAAGACAAATACCTGCAAGTCAAATTGATAGAATAGAAATTATTACAAACCCATCAGCAAGATATGAAGCAGAAGGGAATATAATAATGAATATAATTTTAAAACAATCACAAAGAGAGCAATTAAATTATTCATTTAATATAAGAGCAGGAACATATAATAATTACGGAATAAATTTCTTACTTGGAAATTCAGTTAAAACATTAAAGTTTTCTTTAAGTGCTTATTATAATATGTTTAACTTTCCAGGTGAAATAAATGCTGAAAGAACATATAGTGGATTTGAACTTTATAGTAATGGTAGTGGAGGAAGACAAACAAATCCTTATGGAATTCGCATTAATGTAGATTATGGTAATTTTAGCTTTGAAAGTAGTATAAATCATTGGAGCTTTAATATGTACTCAAATGTAAAAACAATAGGAAGTCAAAATTATATTACTGAATTTGATTCAAAAAGAGGTGGATTAAACAGCTCTATATTTTTAGGATATAAATGGAAACTTGTTAATTTAGGAGCATTTTATTCAATAAGAAATATGAGTGCTAATACTTATAATTTAGATAAAGATAGCTTAAATAATGTTTTAAGTGGATATAAAACAACTGAAAAAACACCTTTACATGGTCATTTAAGATTTAATGTGGATTTTGAAAGTAAAAACTTATCATTGGGATATTTAGGAAGTTATGTAAATTCAAAAGAGGATGATTACTTTTATAGCTATTCACAAAACGATTTTTATTTAAGTGATAGCATTAGATTGAGTTTTGAAAGGTTAAATAATGGAATTTACAGCACATATAGAAACTCATATAAAAAACTTAATTATGAATTTGGTTTAAGATTAGAGCATACAAAAAGAAATATAATAGGATACGAAAAAGAGTACTTAGATCCGTTTCCTTCGTTTAATATAAGCTATAAACCATATTTTTTTAATTATTCAAGAAGAGTTCAACATCCAAGACCCTGGGAGCTTGAGCCTGTTGAAGTTAATCTGGATAAATTAACAAAAAGAAGAGGAAATCCAAACTTAAACCCTGTTTATACACATTCTTTTGAAGCTGGATTTCAAAGCACTTATATAACAGCAGATGTATATTATAGAAAAGAAGAGAACACAATTGAAAGTTTAATTGAAAGAAGAGATAGCATTACAATTATGTTCCCTGAAAACATCGGATTTTCGGAATTTTATGGAGCTGAAATTGCTTTAAATTATCGCAAAAAGTTTTTTGAAATGAATACTTCATTAAACACTTATAATTATAATGTTTATTCTAATTCCAAAAGAAGTAGTTTTAGTTATGAAATAAAAAGCTCTATAAGGATTTTATTCTTACAAATTTCAGGTGTTTATAATAGCCCAAAAATTACATCAACAGGAAAAACTTATGAAAACTACTATGTAGATATCGGTTTAAGATTTCCATATAAAGAATTTATATTTATTCTTAATTTTAATGATGTCTTTAAAACTTCACAATTTAAAAGCGAATTTAATAATAATGGAATTTATCAAGTTCAAACAATGAAAAGAAATTGGCCTTCCATTCAATTTATGACCATATATAATTTCCAAAGTTTTAGAAAATTACAAAGGAAACCAATAGAAATGGAAGAGTTTGAAAATTAAATTTTTTACCTCTTTAATACAATCACTATTTAAAACAATTCTGCCTTGTCCAATAATTCTAAAACTATTTATTTTTCTTTAT
>JAVVGK010000121.1:0-5000 GCA_032249175.1 Candidatus Hydrothermia bacterium
AAAATTGAGAAGGATTAGAAAGAAGGAAAATTATTAAAAAATAGCGTTTTATATTAAGTGATTGATAATCAGCAACTTATCAAAATTTTAGGAAATTATTTATTTTACGGGGGGATTTAAGGGGGCGAAGTTCATAAGCCGAAGGCTTGATTTTAGGGTGGGTGGGGAAAATATAGAAAAATAAATACTTTCAGAATTATTGGACAAGGCAAAAAATTAGTATGCTATGCTTTAAAATTTTGAAATATGCAAAATCAAACAGGTGGAAGTTGGATTTCACTTTTAATTTTTTACCTTTTAATTTTTCTTGTTTTTTATTTAATTCTTATTCTTCCACAGCAAAGAGAAAGAAAGAGAAAAGAACAAATGATAAAAAGTTTGAAAAAAGGTGATAAAATCATTACAACATCTGGAATTATTGGTGAAATACAAGTTGTAGGAGATGATTATTTTATAATAGAAAGTGAGGGTACTCCAATAAAAATTAAGAAATGGGCTGTAAATGAGGTTATAAAATAAATGGTTAGACAAGTTCTTATATATCCAAATAAATTTTTAAGACAAAAAACAATTGAAATTAAAGAATTTAATTTTGAAATTTTACAACTTGCTCTTGATTTGATTGATACAATGAGGTTTTATCAAGGACTTGGTATTTCTGCTAATCAAGTTGGGGAAATTCATAGATTGTGTGTTATTGATTTGGAAGGTGTTAAGGAAGGGAAAGGTTTTTTAGTTTTAGCAAATCCTGTTTTAATTTATAAGGAAGGTTCAGAAATAGATGACGAAGGTTGCTTATCATTTCCTGAATTATATGTTAAAGTTCAAAGAGCAACATTTATTATTGCCAAAGCACACAGATTAAATTTAAAAACAAGACAATTTGAAGAAATAGAAATTCAAGCAAGAGGATTATTAGCAAGGGCAATTTTACATGAAATAGACCATTTAAATGGTATTCTTATGATAGATTATATTCCTATTGAAAAAAGGGCAAAAATTTTAAAAGATTGGATGGAAGATATTAAATCCAAACAGATAGTTTCTGCACAAGCCAACCCCAAAGCGATATAAATACTTCTTTATTTTTATTCTTTTTAATAGCTTTAACAACCTTTTTAGCAACTTTTTGTGGCTCATCAAGTTTAGGAAATTTATAAGGTAGTTCTAAATTTTTAAAGAATTCTGTTTCAGTAGCGGAAGGATAAACATTTATAACTTTAATGTTGCTTCTAAAAAGCTCCTTTCTTAAACTTTTAAAGAAACCCATTTGTGCTGTCTTTGTAGCGGCATATAATGACCACTTTTTTAATGGATAAAATGCTATTAAGCTTATTATATTTACAATAATTCCATAACCTTGTTCTTTCATTAAAGGAACAATTTCCTTTGTAATTAAAATATGTGAAAATAGATTAGTCCAAAAAATTCTTTCAATATCTTCAACACTAATTTTTTCAATTTCGCCATAATAACCTACTCCAACATTATTAACAAGAACATCAATACTATCAAAATTTTCAAGAAAATAATTCTTTATAAATGAAAAATCATTATTTTTGGAAAGGTCCATGACAATGTAGTGTGCTTTTATGTTATAATTTTTTGAAAGTTCATTACAAATTTCAGATAATAAATTTTCTCTTCTTGCGATTAAAAGTAAATTGTACTTTTCTTTTGCTAACTCATAAGCAATAGCTCTACCAATTCCACTACTTGCTCCTGTTATGATAGCAGTTTTCATACTTTTATAGGATTTGGCATAAATGTTAAAATAAAAAGAATTAAAGATAGAACTGCGTAAATTTTATCTTTTTTTGATAGTTCAGTAAAGTCATTTAGAGGTTTTGGATGAGTTAAACCAAGAATTAATGTTAATATAGCCCAAACAAGCCAACCACTCCAATATAAAAATCCAAAAATTATTAAAAAAATCCAAGTGATAATTGAAATGTACTTTTGATATTTTCCAAATAATGAATAAGCAATATGACCACCATCAAGTTGCCCAATTGGAATTAAGTTTAAATTTGTAACAAATAATCCAAGCCAACCTGCAAAAGCAATAGGATGTAAAATAATTGTTTTATTTTCAATATCTCCAATTACCAAATTTGCTATTATTTTAAATAATAAACTTTCTCCAAGTGTAAATCCCTCACCTGATGGAGTATGTGGAACAATTTTTGAAAGTTTTAAACCTATTATTAAAGCAATAATTGCCACAATTAATCCAAGCCAAGGTCCAGCAGCTCCAATATATAGAAGTGATTTTTTATTTGGAATAATTGATCTAATTCTAATTACAGCACCCATAGTTCCTATTATAGGATTTGGAAATGGTATAAAATAAGGAAGTGTCGCATCTACCTTAAATTTTCTTGAAAGAATATAATGACCCATTTCATGAAATAATAGAATTGTCATTATTGAAATGGAAAATGGTAATCCTTTTAAAATTTCTAAGGAAAATGGATTTGCTCCAAGTTGAAATGCTCCTGCCATGAGTGTTGAAATTATCGTTAGGATGAATAAGACTAAATGTAGTATATAATTTTGTTTTTGAGGCTTTGGTGCTTCAAAAATTTTTATAATAACCTTTGAATTTTCAATATCTTTAATTTCCATATAGTAGCCATTTTTAATAAGCTCATCTTCCATACTTGAAATTTTTGATTTTAAATCGTTGTAAATTGAAATTGAGACATATATTCCATCTTCAAGAATTATATAACCATTTAAAATTGAATATTTTGAAACGATATTTAAAATGTTCATAGTTCTAAAACAACTTTTCCAAAAACTTCACCACTTTCAATAATTCTATGTCCCTCTTTTACATCTTTTAATGGTAAAACTTTATAAATTACAGGTTTAAATAAATTATTTTCAAAGTAATTGATAATTTTCATTAAGTCCGCTCTTCTCCCCATAGTTGAGCCAATTATTGAAATTTGTCTGTAAAATATATGTCTTAAATCAATTTCTGCTAAATGACCACTTGTTGCTCCATAAGTGATTATTCTGCCACCATTTTTAACAATTTTTATTAAATTATTAAGATGCATCTTTCCTGTGTGATCTAATACCATATCTATTCTTCCAAATTTGTTCTTTATTTCTTCTACTATGTCTTGTTTTTTCCAATTTATAACATAATCCGCTCCTATTTCATAAGCTTTTTGAACCTTTTCATCACTTGAAACTGTTGTTATAACATAAGCATTAATAAGTTTTTTGGCTATTTGAATAGCAGATGAGCCTACACCACTTCCTCCTGACATTATTAAAATTACTTCATCTCTATTTAAATTTCCTCTTCTAATTAAGGCATTATAAGCAGTTAGAAATACTAATGGAAAACTTGCACTTTCTATAAAATTTAAGTTTTTAGGTTTTTTGAAAACAAATTCACTTCTTATATTGATGTATTCCCTATATCCTCCCCAAACATGCTCTCCAAGAATTGAATAACTTTTACAAAAATTATCATTTCCACTTATACACTCATAACAATTATTACAAGATATAGCAGGTGCTAAAATTACCTCATCACCAATTTCAACATTTTTAACTTCACTTCCTTTATCAACAACAATTCCACTAATATCTGCTCCAAGAATATGTGGTAATTTTGGTCTTATATTTATTCCTTTCCTTATCCAAATGTCAATATGATTTATTGAAACCGCTTTTATTTTTACAAGGACTTCATTTGGACTAATTTTAGGCTCTTCAATTTCAGCTAATTCAAGAACATCTAATTCACCAAAATTATTTATAATAACTGCTTTCACCAGCGGTAATGAGCAAAAACTCTATTTGCTTCTGCCATTTTGTGAGTATTTTCCCTTATTTTAACAGCATTACCAATTCCCTTAGAAGCATCAATAAGCTCATTAGCTAATCTTTCAATCATTGTTCTTTCAGACCTACTTCTTGCAGCTTGAATAATCCACTTAATAGCAAGTGATATTTGTCTTTTAGGTCTTATTTCAACAGGAACTTGATAAGTAGCACCTCCCACTCTTCTTGCTCTAACTTCAATTTCAGGTTTTACATTTTCAATTGCTTTAAGAAATATCTGATAACCATCTTCACCTGTTTTCTTTTGAATTAGTTCTAAGGATTTATAAAGAATTTTTCTTGCTGTTTCTTTTTTCCCATCCCACATTAAATTGTTTATAAATTTAGATACTAAAACCGAATTGTATTTTGGGTCAGGGGCTATTATTCTTTCAGGTGCTCTTCTTCTTCTCATTTCTTTTCCTCCTTGGGTTTCTTCGTTCCATATTTGCTTCTACTATTTCTTCTTTTTTCAACACCAGCAGCATCATATACACCTCTTATGATGTGATATTTTACACCTGGCAAATCCTTAACTCTTCCACCCCTAACTAGTACTACTGAGTGTTCTTGTAAGTTATGTCCTTCTCCTGGAATATAGGCTATGACTTCCCTTCCGTTTGAAAGTCTTACTTTCGCTACTTTTCTTAGTGCAGAGTTGGGTTTTTTTGGAGTTGTAGTATAAACCCTTATACATACGCCTCTTTTTTGTGGATTACCTTCAAGAGCAGGCGCTTTTGATTTTCTTTTTTTAGGTTTTCTTGGATTTCTAACGAGTTGATTTATCGTTGGCATATTTACCTCCGTAGTATATATTAAATTCTTCTATTGGATAAACTGAAACGAAAACCTTTCCTTTTCTCCTTTCAAATTTAACTTTTCCATTAACAAGAGCATATAATGTGTCATCTCCTCCCTTTGCAACATTATATCCAGGATGAAATTTTGTCCCCCTTTGTCTAACAAGAACATTACCAATTCTAACAATTTCTCCATCTCCAACCTTAACGCCAAGATATTTGGGTCTGCTATCTCTTCCATTTTGCGTTGAACCTTGCCCTTTATGTGTTGCCATAGTCCGAAAATTTTAAAGGATAAAAAAGCCCCTATAAAACCAATTTCAAAATCCTTATCTCTTCTCCAATTCTCACTTT
>JAVVGK010000122.1:0-4942 GCA_032249175.1 Candidatus Hydrothermia bacterium
CAAATAACAACTGCTTTAAAATTTTAAAATCTATGAGATTAGAAAAAATAAGAAGTGATTTTCCATTTTTGAAGAATAACTTTATATATTTTGATAATGCTGCAAGCACACAAAAACCAAGCATTGTAATAGAAAAAATTAAAGAAATATATGAAAATTTTTATGCTAATGTTCATAGAGGTGTTTATAAAATTTCAGCAAAAATTACAGATGAATATGAGAATTCAAGAGAAAAAATAGCAAAATTCATAAATGCTAATTCAGATGAAATAATTTTTGTTAGAAATGCAACGGAAGGAATAAATTTATGCTCTTATATTCTTTCTGATTATATAAATGAAAATGATGAAATTGTTATTACAATATCAGAGCATCATTCAAATTTAGTTCCATGGCAACAACTTGCCATTAGAAAAAAAGCTAAATTAAAGTACATTGATGTTTATAATGATGGAAGATTAAATTTAGAAAATTTAGAAGAAATAATAACTGAAAGAACTAAAATTTTAGCAATTGGGCATGCTTCAAATATAACAGGAATTATTCAACCTATTGAAAAAGTTATAAACTTCGCAAGAAAATTTAAAGACATCTTTATTATTGTTGATGCTTGTCAAAGTGTTCCTCATATTAAGGTAGATGTAAAGAAATTAAATTGTGATTTTTTAGCATTTTCAGCACATAAAATGCTTGGTCCAACAGGTATTGGTGTTTTATGGGCAAGGAAAGATTTATTAGAAAAATTACCTCCATTTTTATTTGGTGGAGATATGATAGAAAATGTTGATTTATTTCATACAACATTTAATAAATTACCTTATAAATATGAAGCGGGAACACCTAACTTTGTAGATGCTATTGCTTTTGGCTATGCCATTGATTATTTAAATGAAATTGGAATTGAAAATATATACGAGCATGAGCAAAAACTTTTAAAATATATGTTAGAAAACATCTTAAATTTAGATTTTATTGAATTATATGGTCCAAAAGATACAAAAGATAGATTATGTATTGTTGCTTTTAATGTCAAAAACATTCACCCTCATGATGTGGCGAGTTATTTAGATTATAAAAATATATTTGTAAGAAGTGGTCATCATTGTGCTCAACCCCTTTTAAGAAGACTAAAAGCAAATAATACGGTTAGAGCAAGCTTATATTTATATAATACACTTGAAGAGATAGATAAATTTTTAGAAGCATTAAAAGAGATAAGAAATTATATTTTTTAAATTACCCTTTAAAATTTTCAAGCTATGGCATATGTGATAACGCAACCTTGTATAGGAACAAAGAGTGGGGAGTGTGTTCAAGTTTGTCCCGTTGATGCTATACATCCAAGAAAAGATGAGAATTGGGATGAGACTAGCCAACTTTACATAGACCCTAATACTTGTATAGATTGTGGTGCTTGTGCTTCTGTATGTCCTGTTAGTGCTATATATCAAGAGAATGATGTTCCAGCTGAGTGGTCTCATTTTAAGGAAAAGAATGCTGATTATTATCGCTTGGGTAAAGAGGATTTTATCAAAAAGTGGGGTTCTTTGTAGGGACCTTTATGGGTCCCTCTATTTTAAGTAATATAGATTATTTTTATGTTTCAAAAGCACTTTTAAATTATGGACTGAATATAAATGATTTAGGATATAAGAAAGATATATCTGTTGAAACGAATTTAAAACCAAAAGGCTTTATTGAAATTTTAAAAAGACCTTTTAAGATAGATACGATTGCTTTTAAACTTCTTCAAAAAAATATATTCTTAGAAATTGAAACAATTTTAAATGATTATTACAATTTAAACATTACAGGTCCTTATTCTATTGTTTTTAATCCTGATACCTTATTTTCATCTTTTGATATTAAAATTCAAAATACCCTAATAAAATTTATTCAAGCATCAAAAATTTATTCTTTTTATTTAGAGCATTCAAATGTTAGTTTAGATGAAATTGAAAGTTTAATCAAATTTGCCAAAGATGAAATTTTAAGTGATAGCTCAAATGTCTCTAAGGATAGTGTTATAAGTTATCTTTCAAAGTTAAATTTTAAAAATTTTTTTTATGCTAATTTGGTTTTATTAAATGCATTCTTGGAGCTTAAAGAAGCTGTGAAATCACTTAAAGGTAAAGATATTAATTTTTTATATGAAACGGAATTTGGGAAAATTGTCATTACTGATAGCTTAATGCCTTCTGATAGTGATTTTATTTATATAAATACCAAAGGTTCTCAAAATTATAAAAAAGTTTGTCAATCAAATATAAGAATTTGTGCTTTTATTGATCTTGAAGGCAATGATAAATATGAGCTTGATAATTATTCAATTTATAGTGAATATGGAGCAGTTTTTTTTTATGATAATGAAGGTGATGATATTTATAAATGTTCAGATTTTTGCCTATCTTCAACAATTTTAGGTATATCTTACTTTGAAGATAAATCAGGAGATGATATTTATGATGTTGGCAGATTTTCTATCTCTTCAAGTTTTTATGGAATTTCTATATTTATTGAGGATGAAGGGGATGATATTTATAGAGCTGTGAATAGGGCTTTATCTTTTAGTAGTATATGGGGAATAAGTATATTTCAAGATTTAAAGGGAAATGACATGTTCTTTTTGGGAAGGTTTTATGAGCATGAGCCATTATGGAAAAATGAATTTTATGGATTTGGATTAGGGTTTTCAATAGGAATTAGAGAAGATATAGCGGGTGGATTTTCATATTTCGTAGATTATGAAGGGAATGATTTATATAATTGTGGAACTTATTGTATTGGTAGTGCTTATTGGTATTCAACGGGTATTTTCATTGATTCAAGTGGTAATGATAGATATATTGGTGTTGAATATGGATTAGGAGCTGGTATTCATATTGCAATTGGCTCTTTCTTTGATTTATCAGGTAATGATATTTATATTTTTAAAGCAGGTCCATCAATTGGAAGTGGTCATGATTTTTCAATTGGATTCTTTTATGAGAAAAGTGGAAATGATATTTACTATGTTTCAGGAGGAATTGGAAATAGTATAGCAAATGGACTTGGAATTTTTATAGATAATAGTGGAAATGATAGCTATAATTTTACGGAGTATCATTTAAGCTGTGGAGCAAGTCAGAATTTAAGTAGCCAAAGAGATTTTTTTGGTATAGGGTTATTTATTGATATTTCAGGAAATGATAACTATCCTTCTCAATCAAAATGTAAGAATAATAGTTTTTGGAGATTAGGAGATATTGGTATTGGTTATGATGGGGAATAACTTAATAGATAAAATTCAAGAACTTTTAAGAAAATTTAATTTAGATGGATGGTTATTTTATAACTTTCAAAATAGAAATTACATAGCTCAAATGATATTGAATATAAATCCAAGAGAACACTTTACAAGAAGATGGTTTTATTTTATCCCAAAAGATGGAGAACCAATCAAACTATTATCAAGAGTTGAGCCTAATAAACTTGAGCATTTAGAAGGTAAAAAATTATTATATTCAACTTGGAAAGAAATGGTTGAAAAACTAAAAGAAATTCTAAAAAATTCTAAAACGATTGCTATGGAATATTCAAGAAATTGCTCAATCCCGTATATTTCAATTATTGATGCTGGGACCTATGAAATTATTAAAAGTTTATCTGTGGAAATTGTTTCATCTGCTGATTTAGTTCAAATGTTTTTTATTATTTCAGAAAATGAAATTAAAACACATTATCAAGCAGGTGAAATTATAAAAAGTGCTTTATTTGAGGTATTTAATAATTTAGGAAAATTTAAATATGAGTTTGAAGTGAGTGATTTTATTTACAATAAGTTAATTGAAAATAATTTAACAACTGATGGTGATTTTCCAATTTTTGCGATTGGTGAGAATTCTTCCAATCCTCATTATATGCCTACAAAAGATAAATCAAAAAAAATTGAGAAAGAAAATCCATTTTTAATAGACATTTGGGCAAGACTAAATCAGGAAAATAGTATTTATTATGATATTACATGGGTTGGATATTATGGAAATAATGTTCCTGATGATTATAAGAAAATTTTTGAAATAGTAAAATCCGCTAGGGATTTGGCAGTTGAATATATAAATAGTAAATTAGAAAAAAATTTGGAAATTTTTGGTTATGAAGTGGATGATGTTGTAAGAAGTTATATTGCTCAAAAAGGTTATGGAAATTATTTTATTCATAGAACAGGTCATTCAATTGGGAAATTTGTTCATTACTTTAATGTAAATATAGATAATTTTGAAACACATGATAATAGGAGAATAATAAATGGCTGTTTATTTTCTATTGAGCCTGGCATATATATAGATGGAAAGTTTGGCATAAGACTTGAAATTGATGTTTATATTAAAAACAATAAGGCAATTATAACAACAATTAAGCAAGATGACCTAATAATAATATGAGAATTGTTGGAACTATAGTTGTGAAATTTATTATCCTTGTTATTTTTGCCATAAAGAAATGCAAACCCATAACATTTTAAAATGGAATAGAAATGATTTTAATAAAAAAGCAATTTTATGATTATTTAAATTCAAATTTTAAATGTCCATATTGTAGATTACACTATCATTTATATTTTGAATTTGTTTAAAAATACCTTTAATTTTTCTTCATTTCAAAGTTATGGCAATTAGAATAGCGATTGTTTGACCTAAAATTAAGCCAATAATCCATTTTAACAATGAATTTTTCATAGCTTGTAATTTAATTTCCGTTTCAGACCTTAATTTTTCAATTTCTAATTTTATTTGACTTTCTAATCTATTCGTTCTTTCGTTACTTTCTGCCCTTATTTTTTCAATTTCCAGCCTAATTTGTTTCTCCATTTGGTTCATCCTTTCATTACTTTCAGCTCTTATTTTTTCAATTTCAATTTTTAAGTTCTTTTCAACATCTAAAATTTTTTCAAGCAATTCAC
>JAVVGK010000123.1:0-4836 GCA_032249175.1 Candidatus Hydrothermia bacterium
AATTAGCTTTTTCTTTTATTCTTATTCTATTTTCAATTGAGTTATTATTGTTCTCACTACTTTTTAATTTTAATATTATTTCTATTTCATTTCCAGAGCTAATTTATATTCCTTAAATCGCTATCCTTTAAAATTTCAAACATGGAAACGCTTATTTTAAATAAAATTGAAAATCTTCTTGTTGTTAAACTGAACCGACCTGAAAGTTTAAATGCTATAACTACAAAAATGCTTAAAGAATTAAATAATGTTTTTTCGGAAGCTCAAAAAGATAATTCAGTTAGGGCAATTTTATTAATAGGTGAAGGAAAAGGTTTTTGTTCAGGTCAGGATTTAAAAGATATTGAAAATTTAGAAAGTTTTTCATTTTATGAACATCTTGTAAATAACTATAACCCTTTAATTTTAAAAATGAGGACAATTGAAAAGCCTATAATTGTTGGGATAAATGGAGCATGTGCAGGAGCAGGTTTATCATTAGCACTTGCTGGTGATATTAGAATTGCTAAGAGAAGTGCTAAATTTACACTTGCTTTTGGTAAAATTGGCTTAATTACGGATTCTGGAAGCTCTTATTTTCTTGTTAGAATGATTGGAATTTCAAAAACGTTTGAATTATTATGGACTAATGAGATATTTGATAGCCAAAAAGCATTAGAGCTTGGAATTATAAATAAAATTTTTGAGGATGATGAATTTGATAATAAAATTATAGAATTTTCATTAGATATAGCAAATGGTCCAACAAAAGCTTATGCCATATCAAAAAGATTTTATAATAGAATTTATGAATTGAATTTAAATGAAGTTTTAGAGCTTGAAGCACAATATCAAGAGGTTCTTGGAAAGACGGAAGATTTTAAAGAAGGTGTAAAAGCATTTATTGAAAAGAGAAAGCCTAACTTTAAGGGGTGTTAAATTTTAAAATAATCTTTTCAATCAATAACTATTGTTGGACAATACCTTAAATTTTAGCTTTAAAATTTCAATATGCTTAAAATCACTGCTATTGAAAATGGACCTTATATGATAGAAACTGATGCTCAAAGCTTAGAAATTGAGAGAGAAGGAAATAAGGAAGAGATAAAGAAAAATGTTATATATTTATGTAGATGTGGTCATTCAAATAACAAACCTTTTTGTGATGGCTCTCATTCAAGAGTAGGATTTCAAGCAAAGGCTGTGAAAATTCAAAAATTGACTTGATATGGATTGATTTAGCAAATTCACCACATGTTTTATTTTTCAAACCAATTATAGAAAAATTAAGTAATGTTATTATTACTATTAGAGATTTTGGGCAAACAATTGAGCTTGCCAAAAAATTTAATTTAGAATTTGAAATTATTGGAAAGCATGATGGTAAAAGTAAAATTAAAAAATTTTTTGGACTATTTAAAAGAGCAAATCAATTAAAAAACTTTATTAAAGATAAAAATGTCATTTTAGCACTATCTCACAATTCATACCATCAGATATTGGCTTGTAAGATGCTTAAAATAAAAAATATAACATTTATGGACTTTGAAGGTCAAATTGCTAATCATTTAGCATTTAGATTATCAGATTTAGTAGTTGTTTCAAAGTTTTTTAAAAAACATTATTTAAAACTTTATGGGGCTAAAAATGTTAGATTTTATAGTGGGTTGAAGGAAGAAGTTTATCTTTGGGATTTTAACGATGATAAAGATTACATATTAGAACTTGGCATTAAAAGAGATTTGCCTGTTTGTGTAATGAGACCACCTGCAACAAGCTCACTATATTATAAGAAAAATGATTTATTCTTTGAGGTTTTAAATTATATTTCAAAGGAATGTAAAGTTATTTTAATTTTAAGAAACAAAGAGCAAATAAATGAGTTAAAGCTAAATAAAATAATTAATGAAAATATAATAATTCCAAATGAAGTTTTAGATGGTCCAAGGTTGCTGTATTGGGCAGATTTTACAATATCAGCAGGGGGAACAATGAATAGAGAAAGCGCATTACTTGGAACACCAACTTATAGTATATTTAAGGGTTTAAAAAGTGGTGTTGATGAATATCTTGAAAGCTTAGGAATTTTGAAATTTATTAAAAGTCCAAAAGAGATAAAAATTGAGAAAAAAAACATTTATAAAAAGCTCATTAATAAACCAAATGTTTTAAATGAAATTTTAGATATTATTGAGCAGAATCTAAAATTAGCTTCTTAAATTCTTTTATGACTTTAACAACCTTAACATTTATTTTTTGACCTAACTTATAAGTTTTCCCATTTACATAAGCAATATATCTATTTTCATCAATTCTTATATTATCAAACTTAATTATCCCTTCTACTAAATGCTCTTTTATTTCAACAAATATCCCCTCATCAGAAAATCCAGAAATAACACCTTCAAAAATTTCACCTATCTTATTTTTCATAAATTCAAGTTTTTTATATTCCCATAAATCCCATTCAGCATTATCAGCCTTTTCTTCCATATTTGAGCAATGATTAGCTATATCTTCAAGCATTTCTAAAAATTCATCACTTCTATCTATTTTATTTTTTAAAGCAGAATAAAGAATTCTATGAACCATTAAATCAGGATATCTTCTTATGGGTGATGTAAAATGAGTATAGTTTTTAAGTGCTAATCCGAAATGTCCTATATTTTTTATTGAATATCTTGCTCTTGCCATGCTTCTTAATAGCAAATAAGTTAGTAAATCTTCATTATCTGAATTCTTAACCATTTTTAAAATTTTTGAAATTTCAAGTGATGTAATTTTTTCAGGAATTGAAATTGGTATATTTAATAAATTTTGAGCAATTATTATGAAATTTTTAATTTTTTTAGGGTCTGGTCTATCATGAATTCTGTAAATAGCAGGGATATTGTTTTTTGAGAAAAAGTTAGCAACACTAACATTTGCACTTATCATAAAATCTTCAATAATTCTATGAGTTTTTAATCTAATTTTTGGAATTATGTTTATGATATTCTTATTTTCATCAAAGATAAAATATGGCTCAGGTAAGTCAAAATCTAAACTTCCCTCACTTTCCCTTTTCTCTCTTATTATTTCAGAAAGTTCTTCTGCCAATTTTAAATTTTCTTTAATTATTTTAATATAATTTTCATCAGCAAATTTGCTAATGCCCGTCCATGGCTCTTTATTTTCTAAAAGTGCTTGTGCATCTTCATAAGTTAATCTTGCTTTTGAATTTATAACACTTTTAAAAAATGTTGTTTCTACTATTTCACCTTTTTTATTTATTTTCATAATAACTGAAAATGCATATCTATTTTTTAATGGTTGAAGTGATGCCAAATAATTTGATAATTTATGCGGAAGCATAGGAATTACAAAATTCAATAAATAAACACTTGTTGCTCTTTTTCTTGCTTCAAGATCAATAGCACTATTAAATTTTACATAATGTGAAACATCTGCTATATGAACACCAAGAATATAGTAATTTCCTTCTTTTTTAACACTTATTGCATCATCATAATCTTTCGCATCAATAGGGTCAATTGTATAAATAAGCTCATTTGTTAAATCTAATCTATTTTTAAAATTTATGTTTTCGGGAATTTTATCAACTTCACTTTCGACCTCTTTACTAAAATTCATCGGCAAATCATAAGTTTTAATTACAACTTTTAAATCAACATCAGGCTCATCAATTTTCCCAATCACCTCAACAATACTTGCTTTAAGTTTTTTGCCTCTTATAAGTCTAAATAAAACCTTGCTATTCTCCTCAATTTTCAATTTTTTTGATTTTTTTGTTATTTCAATGGATATTCCAAGGGATTTGTCATCAGGATAAACTTTCTTATTTCTATATGTTCCTATAAATAAATGCTTTTTCTTAACAATTTTTATAATTTTTCCAACAATTTTTCCATTTTCTTTCTTTATAGGTTTGACAATTACCAAATCTCCACTAATTGCTAAATTTGACCATTTTGGTGGAATGAAAATATCATTTACAAAACCATAATTTTTTTTCTTTTCAAATTCTCCAAAAATTAAATTTAGTTTTTTTATTGAATAAGCTTTTGAATTTCTTATTAAAATTTTACCTTCCAATTCAAGCTCTTTTAAAATTTTTTTTATTGCTCTTTGTGATATATTTTCTCCTATTTCCTTTTGAATTTGTTTAATTGATTTCCCTTTTTTAGAAGCATTAATAATTTTTAAAATTTTTAATTTATCCACTACTTCCAAAACCTCTCTCTCCTCTTCTTGTTTTTCCAAGTTCTTCTAAACTATCAACTTCAATTATGTTATTAGGCTCTATAACATTAACAATTAAAAGTTGTGCTATAAATTCCCCTTCTTTAATTTCTACATATTCATCTTTATTTGAATTATATAAAACAACAATAATCTCTCCCCTATATGAATTATCAATAATTCCCGCTAGTGTAAATAATCCCTTCTTTAATGCTATTGAGCTTCTTTCTTTTATAAATCCAAATGTTCCTTTTGGTAGGGCAATATGAATTCCTGTTCTAATTGATTTTCTACTTAATGGCTCAATTAAAACATTTTCAATACTTGCTAAATCTATTCCTTGACTTTCTCCATAAGCAACTCTATATTTAGCATTTTTTGAGCTTTTATAAATTTTAATCATTTTTTAACCTTATTTAAAATTTCAGAAATGATGTTTGATAATTCCAAGGGAAAAATAATTTTTGTTGAAGAGGAATTTGATATATTTTCAAGTGCTTTTAAGTATTCAAGGGCAATTGTGTTAGGGTCTATATTTTTAGCAACTTCATAAATTTTTGATAAGGCTAATGCATAACCTTCTGCTCTTAAAATTTGAGCTTGTCTTTCACCTTC
>JAVVGK010000124.1:0-4772 GCA_032249175.1 Candidatus Hydrothermia bacterium
TACCACACAAGTGTTCCATTAACTAACAAGTTAAAATTTTAAAGCAATTACCAAGCAAAAAATTCCTCACTATCAAATCTCTTAAATCCATAGTCCAAGTCATAAAAATCATATAAATTTTCAAGCCTAATCCTTGGAAATGGTTCTAATTCAAATGATGAAGCAAATTTCTTTGGAACTGATATTAAATAATTATAAAAATTTTGTCTTAATTCTAAAAAACTTATATACCTTTCTTTAAAATCTTTAATTTTTAAAATTTCTAAGAATCTTTTATAAATCTTCTGTGCTTGCTCATCAACTTCTACAAAAACATTAATAAAATATGGAATCTCTTTAATAATTTTAAAAAACTTTATTTTATCTAAATTAAATTCCTTTAAACCTCTCAAAATTTCATTATCTAATTTTTTCCTTTGAATAACCTCTTCATAATACCTTTCAACCAAATTATAAAAATCCCTCTCTTCAATAGAATTTTTGTCTTTTAGTAAATTATAACTAACTTCCGTTAAAACAGCACCATAAATTATTGAGGATAAAATTGTATTTTCTCTAACTATTTTAAATATAAAAACATCTGATAATGGTCTTTTATTTTTTCTATTACATCTTCCACAAACTTGGACAATACTATCAAATGGACCTAAATCTCTATAAGCAATTTCAAAATCCAAATCAACACCTGCTTCAACGACTTGTGTAGAAACTAAAATTATCTTATTATTGCTTTTTAAGGCATCTTTAATTTTTTCTATTCTTTCCTTCCTATGCTTTGGAACAATGTTTGTAGATAAATAAAACATATTAAAATTTTTTATTTCTTTCTTTAATTCTCTATACAATTCAACTGAACTTCTAATAGTATTCAAAACAACAAGGTGAGAATTATATTTTTCTAAATTTTCCTTCAAAAGTTCTTTCAAGCCTTCCAAAGTATTGATTTCTTGAAGTTTATTAATAATCCTTGTTCTGTTTAAAATATATTTATTTTTATCAGTTAAAATTTCAAAGCAATTGTCAAAGATAAGGGGTTTCGTTGCAGTTGAAATAATAACATAACAACCCATTTTTTCAACAAGAAAATTTAAAACATTCTTAATTAAATCCCAATATTCAACATCTATATTTTGAACTTCATCAAGAATAATAATTGACCCTACTATATTATGAAACTTTTTTATAAAGCTGTTTTTATAAGCAATAATGGAATGTAAAAGTTGAACAAATGTAGTAATTATTATTTCACTATCCCATGAAGAAATTAGCATAAGACTTTCCTCAACACTCTTTTCTTCATCTGTTTTGTATTCAGTCTCAGAAAGATGATGATGTTTTAATAGATATTCATTTTTATATTTTTCATAATCAGGAACTTCACTTTTTAAAACATCTTCAAATACTTCATAAGTTTGCTCAATAATGCTTAAAAATGGTAAAGAATAAATAATTCTTGGCTTATACTTTCTATTTAATTTTTCTCTTATTTTTAATGCTAAGGATAGATTTATAAGTGTTTTCCCAAGACCAGTTGGAGCATTTACAGAAATAATTTTTGGAATATTTTTTAAATTTTCAAAATTTTCAAAAATTTCCTTATAAAGCTTACTTCTTATATCATTTTCCTTAAAATGTTTTTTCCTGTATTCATCAACGATATTTGAATTTATATCCCTTCTTCCTTTAAAAACCAAATTAATAGCAGATTTTTTATCACAATCTAACAAAAGTGAAAAGGTATATATAAGCTTAAAGTAATTATCTATGTTTTTTTGATTTTGGAAATAATAATTCAGTTCTCTTAATTGCTTTAAAACAAAATTTTCTTTATCAGAAAAATCTAAATCCAGAAATTCACTTATATCAAAATTCAATTCCTTTGAAATAATATCCTTATTCTTTCTTAAATCTTCTAATTGCTTATCTAAAATATATTCATCAATTTGTCTTAAATCAAAATTACTTAAATCACCATGATGATATTTTATTGAAAGATAACCAATAAGTGATAAATTTCCTAAATTTTCTTTAATAAGCCAATAAGCACAAAATAAAGCGGAAATTAAACTATGTTTTGTTAAGTCTTTTCTTTTTCCATTTTTTAAATACTCTTGAAAGAATGTTGTATATTTTCCAAAATCGTGAGATTTTCCAACAATTTCAAAAAATTTTTCACTTAATTCTAATTTTATAAATTCTCTTTGCTCATTATAAATTTCTTTCATCCAATTTCCTACTTCATTTAAATGCTCAATTAATTCTTTGTTTGGATGAGAATAAAATTTCATTTCATCCATAAAATGAACCTTTCTTCACATTTTACAGCTTTAATTTTTTGTTTCAGTCTTATAGGTTTTGCTAATGGATTTACAATAAAATCATTTGCTCTTTTAATTTTTCTTATATTTCCTGTAAGCTCAAAATCAACAACCATTTTATCTAATATAAGAAAATCGTTATTTGAAACATCAATAATATCATAATAGTCATAAGGAACAACTGAATGTATAATATCAGTTTCTTCTTCAATTTCTTCAAATTTTTTAGGATTTTCAATAAACGCTAAAAATTCAGTAATTCCAAGATATGGTGCATACTTTACTTTATTACTTTCCAAAATTTTCCAAAGTTCTTTTTCAATTTCAGAATTATTTTTAAATTTTAAGTATATTCTATAACTTAAAAAATCATTATTTATTGGCATTAAAACTTCTATTGATGTAGGATAATCTTCAACGCCTCTTAAAAATTTTTTAATACTTAAATCACCTTCCTTTGTTCTGTAATACTTTATCGTAAAAATGGATTTCTTAATAGGAGTTAGAATTTCAATTGAAACATCTAAATTTTCACTTGAAAAAATTTCATAATAACTATCTCTTCCCATTCCAAGAATTCCTGCAATAATACCAATAATTGTTGTTCTCGGAGGAAAATAATAACTTAATGAACTTGCATTTGTATAAAAAGGTCTAAAATGAGCAAATTTACCTTTAACTTCAAATGAAATTAACATGTGGCAATTTTTTTAAATTTTCATCTAAGTATGAAATTTCATCAGCTCTTTTAACAACAACTTTTGATATTTTATCTTTTATTCTCTCCAAAACATTTAAAAGCTCATCTATATTAATTTTATAATCTTTGATACTTTCAATACCTTCTTTCTTATCTATATTTATAAACCTCCTCAAATCACCCAACATATAATCATCATTATATTCAATTCTTATATATAAAATCGGCATATGACCAATTTTACTTCTTGTACTTGTTTCAAAATTTATAGCAGGGAAAATTGATTCATCAAATAATTTAATATCATCTTCATTTAAATTTGTTTTTAAAGCCCAATACTTGTTTATCCTTCCATAAAATGCTATTAAGGAGTACTTTAATCTCCAATCCTTACCAATAGAGCCACCTTCCTTTTTTTCACCTGCAAAATGACTTGTTATTGAAGAACTATCCAAAAGTTCAACTTTATTTAATGAATAGCCCCAACTAAATTGAATAGGTCCTGTAAATTGAATTGAGCTTCCTTTTTCTTTCTTATCAGAACTTTTAATTGGAATAGTAGCTCCAAAGAACCTTATATCTATAAATAATTTTGTAAAATCATCCGGATTTGGCTTTTTTCCTAAATCCTTTTCCACTTGCTCGTACCTTTCAGTGGCATCAAGATAACTTCCATCTTCTCCTTTTCTTATGAAAATATCCTTATTTTTATAATGATATAGATAATCTCTTATGAACCTTTTTAACCTTACATCACTTACCAAATTAGTCATAGTTGAGTAATCTATTCTTGGCTTGTTCTCGTTATCAGGGTCTCCATTTGGATTACAAAGCTTTGCTTCATATAAAAGTAAAATTTCACTATTCTTTATCATATCTTTAACCTCCTTTTAAAATTCTATATGTTTCAAAAGCATAACCTGAAAGAATAAAATATGTATTTTCATAACTTTTTAAGTCCCAATTTTTTAAATTTTTATCAAATAACTGCTTACTTAATGAGTAAATAACTTCATAATTTCCATATATTCCAAGTTGTTTCATTTTTTCAAGAACCTCATTATATAAATTTTTTAACTTTTCTTTATTCATACCACTGAAATTAACTTTTTCAAGAATAGGCTTATATTTATAGGAAGTGTATTGAATTGATCCTATTTTAGCAATAACAATACCAAGAAGAAAAAGCGCAGTTTCTTTTTCATCAAAGGAGCAAGTTTTTATGTAGTTTTTATAATCTTCTTCCAAAATATCAAAATTCATATCACTTTCACCTCCTTTTAAAAACTTTAATAATTGATGGGTCTTTAAGATGTATTTTATTTCATCGTTCTTGTTCTTGAAATATTTTGATAAGTGATAAGCACTATTTTCATAATAAATAGCTCTAAATCCAAGTGTAAAATCATAAATTAAATTATCAATATCAACAACATTCTCATTAAATATAGCAAAAAATAAATTCATAATTTTTTGAATATCAACAATTTTATTATCTGAAATTCTCAAAGGAATAAGATAGTAAATGTCTGATAAATTTTTTATTATATAGCTACCATCTTCAAAAAACACTCTAAATTCGTTTATAATTTTTTTAAATTCTTCTCTTAATTTTTCAATTCTACCATTTGGAATATCCTTTATTAAACCAAAAACTTTAAATTGCTGATTGTTTTTCTCATAAAATAAATAGTTTAATAGAACGAAGTTGTCATCCTCTTTAAATTCTATATAATTTTTAATGTTTTCTTCAA
>JAVVGK010000125.1:0-4716 GCA_032249175.1 Candidatus Hydrothermia bacterium
AGACAGAAATGAAATTGAAAAATCTGAATATTGATTTTATTTTAATTAGTGATTAAAAAATACTTCATTTTATAACCAATTAAAGTCAAATGAAAACCAATAAGTAGGATATTTTTTTATTGCTATTTCAAGGTTTTTCAAATAAAAATTTAGCATATTTTCAAATGTCAAATTTTCTTCATAATAAGCATCTTGAACAACTCCTAAATAATAACTTTTCTGTCTTATAACATAAGCAAAGACAAGAGGAATTTTAAATTTTTCATTAAGCTTAAAAATACCTATTGGAATTTTTCTTTTTCTATTAAAAATTTCACAATATAAATAATTTCCTCCAACATATCTATCAGAAACAACACACAAAATCCCCTCATTATTTAAAAACTTAATAATTTCCCTAATTTCATTATTTAAAACTAACTTCGTTCCTTTACTTGCTCTAAGTTCATTTAATGTATCAAGCCATCTTTTATCAATACTTTCAACTACTGCCATATTTTTATATCCAAGACAGCTAATGAAATTTAAAGCAGTTTCCCAACTTCCAATATGAGCACTTAAAAGAATTAGTTTATTTTTAATTTTATAAGTTCTTTCCAGAAGCTCAAAATTTTCAATTTTTAAATAATTTAGTATATCTTCACAATCTCTGTATTTTGATTTTAAAAAATCCACAAAATTTAACATATAATTTTCAAATGTTTCATAAATTAAACGATTATTTGAATATCCAAGAATAATCTCTAAATTATTTTTAACAGCCAATTTTCTTTTGTTATCAATAAGAAACCAAATTTTCGCAGAAATTTTAAAAATCAGATTTAAAATAAAATCTGGAATAAATTTTGAAAGAAAAATTAAAACTTTTAGAGCATATAATTTCAAATCATCAAAGAATTTAGACATTACTTTACAACTACAAATTTTTTCTTGAATTTAAATTTTTCCTTATCTCTTTGAATTTCAAGAAGTGCTATATATAATCCACTTCCTATATTATTAACATCCCATTTTAAAGCATTAAAACCAACATTTATTGTTAATTTAGGGCTTAAATAAACTAAATCCCCGTTTATTGAATAGATTTTAAATTGGGCATTTGCTTGTGAATTTGAATAAAATGTTAAATATAAAGGACCTGATTTGTAGGGATTTGGATATATTAAGAAATCAGTTATATTAAGATTTTCATCTGAAAAGTTTAGAATGTAATCCTTTGAAGAAAAATTACTATATGTATCAAATGCTCTTAAGGTAATTTTATGCCATCCTTGATTATTTGTAAAATCCAATTCAAAATCAGCACTCGCAGTCGTTAAACTATTTGGCTCATAACTAAATCTATCAGTTAATTTTATAACTTCTCTATCATCTATATAAACTTCAACATCCCTATAACCAGGACTTAAATATATGCCATGCTCATCGCTTGCCCAAAATGTAAATTTAACTTTTGGCATAAATTTGGAACTATCAAAAACTTCTTTTGAATTGTAAAGCAACTTTAAAGATGGTCCAATAGTATCTATCTCAATCAATTCAGGTTTAAATCCAATCATTATAGAATCTTTAAATTTATTAGCATAATTATAAATACCTCTTACTTGAAGTTTCCTATTTGGGTCTAAATCTTTGGGAATATAAAGTTTTAGTGAATCTGAGTTTAAAAAAGCTCTATATAAAATTTTATGAGGTTCAAGAATATTAAATGTCTGAGGTGGAGAACATGTATTATCTGTAACAAGATATTCAATAGGAATTAAGCTAACACTTGCACTATAATTTTTATTTTCTAAAAATGAGCCTTTGTAAATTCCTCCAACAAAAGCACTATCAGGAAATTGTAAATTATTATCAATAGTCGGATAACCTATCATAACACTTGGATCTCCAAATAAAACATAATACCAATTATTCTTTCCCATTCTTGATACATAACCTAATGGAAATTTTTTATTAGTTTTTAATGTTTGAAAAATATCTTGGGCATAAGCAACATTACCTCCAACAAATGAAAGAGCAGTTGAAGATAAAACACCAATAGCACCATTAGAATTCGTTATCATTGATTCACCAAGTCCTTTTGGTCCTGCTAAATCACCATCAACCCTATCAAAAACATTAGTTTTACAACTTAAAATTAAAACATATGGTGGTCTATTGTAAGCATTAAGCTTATCAACATCAGATAAAGAAAACAATTGCTCACTTGCTATTTGTGATGGATTACCATGAGAAAATATATTTATAACTAAATAACCATTATTAAATTTATTTATAAAATCTTGATTAGCAAGTGGTTTTTTACCACCTTCAAGTGGATATTCGTGCATATAAACATGATGGACAATAGCATTCTTAGGAATAAAGAATTTTTGAATTGTATTTGAAGGGATTAAGTGCCAAGAGCTTTCACAAGTTGAAGAGCCATTTACAAAGTCATCAGCAACCAACAAAACTCTATTTTTCCAATCAGAGAAAAACTTATTTGTCTCATAATCTATAACTTTTCTTAAATAATTTAAAACTTCAGATTTGTCCCTTGCGGGAAATCTTCCATAGTTAATATCAGCATATTTATCACCGCTAAAATCAAAATAAAAATCATCAAAAGAGCCTGCAAATGAAAAGTTTATATCAAAGCTTTCATTAAAATCATAATAAACAGGAAATATATTTCCTCCCTTTTTAAGAATATCCTTATAGTCATATGTTGCATCACCAATAATTAAACCATATAATAAATTGCTTGAATTTCTATATAATGTCCATAAAAAATTTCTAATTGAAACAGGGTCTCTACTACCAAATCCAAACTGCTCAAAAACATCTTCAATAGCAACATATTTAACATTATGAAAACTTAAAGAATCTATACAAAAATCAGTCCCACAGATAACAGGAAAAAATCTGCTTCTATAATTAATATAATCAATTAAAACATTCCTCCAATCTCTTGGTCCAATAATTATATATTCAACATTTGAAAGCTCATATAAATTTTCAGTAATATTCATAACTTCAATTGAAGTAGGTGTTTTAAATTCATTTGCTATGAAATATATACTATTTGGATAAACATCATCTGAAAAATTTCTCAAAATTATAGGCTCATAAGGATTGGTTATATTTAAAACCATTAAAGCATTATTCGTTAATTTAGCAGAAGCAGTTGTTTGAAAATAAACTGAGCCATCACTTATTGTTTTTGTCCATCTAACTTCAAAATAATCTAAATACACTTTTGGATTTGAGCATGAAGCACTTATAATACTAATTGATAAATTATTATTTGATTGTAAATTAGAGATATTATAAGATTTAGTTCTTCTTACAATAGAGTTAGCTAAAAAATTATTATCAATCACTTGTCCATTTAAAATAACTTGTAATGTGGCATCACCGCATTCATTAGGAGAAAGTGGCTCAGCACCCACTAATGAAATTTCAACATAACCACTATTTGAAACAATTCCATCAAGTGAAAAGTTATAACTAAAACTATTATTGTAATTTATTTCTTCACCAAGCCATATTCTACCCTTTTTACCTGTATTTACAATATCACTATCATGCCTAAAAATACCTGTTGAATAAATAGTTTGATTATAAGATAAATTTTTTTCAATCATAAATTTGGGTTGGAAATTTGAGCCAATGGCTAAAATGTAATAGTTATAATTATCATATGGATTTCTATAAAATTTAATAGTGCCATTTATATTTCTAAATCCCTCAACACCTTCTCCAAAGAATAAAATATAATCATTATTATTTAAAATTCCATCGCCATTTTCATCATAAACATATATAGCAACATTTTTAATTAAGCTGTCCGCATAAACGATTGGACTTCTTAATGTATCTATTTTAGCAAATAATGATAATTGATTTATCGTTAATAGGTTTTGAGGAATTCCTAAATTTAATAAATCATTAGCACTAATTTTATAAATTCCTCTATCTTTAATTTTAATTTTTATCCAAATTTGAGCATTTGAAAAGAAATTAATAGGATTTGAAAAAACTTTCTTCTTTATCCAACTTTTAGGAAATGGAAAATTTATGAATTCTCTATGGTTCGGATTGTAATTTTTTTCTGCTTGAATGTCATTATAAGAAAAACTTATTCTAAGCTTTATTTTGTTTCTGACATAAAGCTCATTATTAATTTTATAGTATGGATTTATTTTCAATTCAATATAATCAACATCAATAGATGCTTTCCTTTCAATTTCAAATACTCTCTCACTTGCAACATTTAAAATATCATTTGAGTTTAATTTTGAAAATTCTAAAACTTCATAACTTATCTCAAAATAACCATTATAAGGAATTGCGATTTTATAAGTGTAAATTGAAGGATTGTAAGCTTTTGGAATTTCAAATAAAAACTCAAAAACTTTATCATCGTTTCTTAAAATCTCATAAAATGTAAGTAAAATTAGCATAGACATTTAAAACTTTTCTGCTTCTTCCTCCAACATTATTGGAATGCCTTCCCTTATAGGATATTTCAATCTACATTTATGACATATAAGTTTATTTTCTTGCTTATTATATTCTAAATCACCTTTACAAACAGGACAGGCTAAAATTTCAAGAAGCTCATCACTAATTTCATTTTCCATAGTCTTAAAATTTTAAGGGATAATATCACCATAGAATTAAGCCCATCGTTTAAAATCCAAAAAAAGTATTTTTAAAAGGAGCTTT
>JAVVGK010000126.1:0-4711 GCA_032249175.1 Candidatus Hydrothermia bacterium
TCGCCCCCTTAAATGAACCCCCAATAAAAACTATAATTTTTTAAAATTTTCATAAGTTATTGATTACCAATCACTTAATACTATTTATTGGACAAAGCATAACTTCTCTAACTAAATTCTATAAGTACTACAAAGCACCTTTGCTAATTTTTTGTTAATGCTTTAAAATTTTAAACAATCTTTTATGAAAATTGCTATTGGCTCAGACCATAGAGGTTATAAACTAAAAGAGATAATTAAAAATTATCTTAAAGAAATTAATGTAGAATATGAAGATTTTGGTGCTTTCTCAGAAGAGCCTTCTGATTATCCTGATGTTTCAATAAAAGTTGGAGAAGGTGTTTCAAAGGGTTTATTTGACTTTGGAATTCTCATTTGCTCAACAGGTCAAGGAACAAATATAACTGCTAATAAAGTGAAAGGTATAAGGTCTGCTTTATGTTTTAATCCTACATTTGCCAGACTTTCAAGAGAGCATAATGATGCTAATGTTTTATCTTTGCCAGCAGACTTTATAAATTATGAAGATGCTAAAACGATAGTTTTCGTTTTCTTGAGTGCTAAGTTTCTTAAAGGAAGACACGAAAGGAGAGTAAATAAAATAAAAGCTTATGAAGGAGGTGATTATGAAAGGTTATAAGTTTATAATTTTTTCTCTCCTCATAGCTTGCGGAGGTGAAAAGATAGACTGGGCGAAAGCAAAAGTTGAAGATGCTTACAGACCTTATGCTATTGAAAAGGGATTTATTGAATATAAGTACTCAGGTGAGGAAGAAGGTAAAGAAACACTTATATTTAAAGATTATGGTCATTGGCAATTTAGAAGTAAAGAAACAAGAGCTCAAAATGTTCCTCTTAAAAGAATTGAAATTATATCACCTGCTGAAATTGTAAATTATAAATCAACTTGTAAGTGCCTTGAATATAAGATAGTTAAAGATACAAGTGATGAAAATAGGGGTATTTATTATTATGATACTTTAAAGGAGGAATATGTTCCTGGAAATCCTTATTGTATAAAGCAGAAAAAAGAAGTTAAAGAGGTTGGAGGTATAAAGCAATTAGTTTGTACTGAATATGATTGGGAAGGCTCAATAAGACCTAATGCTATGTACTATGTTTTATCTTCAATATGGGATACCGCATCACCTAAAACAAGACAAAAATTAGGACCACTTATGCGCCAATTTGCTAAGGAAATGTCAATTGGATTTATTTATGCTGCTGCTATTGTGGAAATGCCGACCAAAAAAGATATTGCTGGCAAAAAAACGACATTTTATAAAGTTCAAGGAAAAGATATAAGAATTTTCCTATGGAATAACATTATTCTTGGAAGTGAAGTTATAAGTGAAACGGGAAAGAAAATTATTGTAGAAGCAATAAAAGTTGATGAAAATCCTAAAATTACAGATGATATATTCAAAATTCCTGCTGACTTTCCAGCGCCTGTGAAATATGACACAACATCCTTTATATTTAAAAAAGAAAAAAATTTAGCAGAGCAATTAGTTAATATATATCTTTCTGAAAAAGGAGCAAATAAATAAGCTTTGAATTTACTAACAACCATTTCAAAAAATTATAAAATTTTTTTAATAAACTTAGCTATATTTGTTTTTTTAGGAATTATTTTTACAATTTTTGAAAAAACATGGACAATTTATATTTCTGAAATTAGAATATTTTCAGAACCAATTCAAACTGAGAGTAAAAATTTACTTCCATATTTATATTCTTATTCGTCAGATGAGCAAAATAATCAAATTTTAATAGCAGATATTATAAGCAGAGATTTAATAGAAGGGTTTATTAAAAAATATAACTATAATTTTAAAATTGTTTCAAAAGAGCCAAAAAATTTAGTAATTTACGATATTGTTGTTAATGTTCCAATTGAGCCAAAAAAAATATATAGAATAAAAACAAATGAAAATGGAGATATATTTATAAAAAGCTCATTAAATGGATATGTTGAATTGCAAGGTTTAAACTTGTACGATGCTTACCATAACTTTTTATCAAATATGAAAATTACTACTTATTCTCTTGATGAAATTATTGGAAATAAAAAACAAAACAATATAATGGGCATAGGTGAATCACAACTTAAAATTATTTCTGTATCGCTATATTCATCAGAGCCATTCATAAACGAAATTGCTAAAAAATTTAAGGATTTTATTCTTGAATACAACATAAATAAAAAAATGAAAAAGTTTAAAAATAGCAAAGACTTTATTAGTAGGCAAATTGAAAATTATTTATTGGAGCTTGACAATTTAAATTATAAAATAAGACAAATTCAAATGACTAATAATTTATCATTAGATGATTCAAAAAATCCTATTTTAAATGAGCTTTTTGAAATAAAGAAGAAACAAACATCCTTAGTTTTTGAAATTCAATCTTTAAACGATTGGCTTAAAAACCCTTATGATGAAAATGAAATCATAACATCTGACCCTATTATACAAAAAGCCATAACTAACTTACTAATTTTTAAAGATACATTAAATATATTGCTTGTTAAATTTGGAAATAGTAGTTATGAATATATTTCCGTTTATAATGCATATAAAAAATTAAGGGAAGATTTAAAGCAAAAAATCACTGAAAGAATAAAAAATTTACAATCTCAATTAAATTTATTGAGAAAAAATGAATTGAAATTAAAAAGTGAGCTTTCATCAACATTTGAAACAGAAAAGGAAGCAATAAGTTTAGTTTCAAGAAAGAAGGCTATTGAAGACATAATAACAATTTTATCACAAAGAATGGAGGAGATAAAAATTCAAGAAGCGGAAATTGTTCCGGATTTTAAAATTCTTGAATTTACAGAAAAACCTTATATTGAAATAAAAGGAAGAAATTGGTTAAGAAATTTGATATTTTCAGTAATATTCTCATTATTTTTATCAATTGTCTTAATTATTATTCAAAACTATACAACTGATGTTATTAAAAATTTAGGTGACTTATCAAAATTCGGTATAATTAAAGCTTACATTATCCCCGAAATTTCTGATGAAAACTATCTTCCTTTAACTATTCTAAAAAATAGAGATTATAAAAAAATTATAGAAGGACATGTATATTTGGAAAGTTTCAGAATTGTTATTTTAGAAAATTCATTAAATAATTTGAAGTTATTTGGAATTACAAGTTCTATTCAAGGTGAAGGTAAAAGTTATATTTCTCTAAATTTAGCGAGTACTATTGCTATGATGAATAAAAAGGTTGTTCTTTTAGATTGTGATTTAAGGAAAGGAGATATTACAGAAATAACAGGAAATTCAAAAAATTTAGGCTTATCTGATATTTTAAGTACTAATTATGAAAATTTCGTTTATAACTATTTGGAAAATTTATTTGTTGTTCCAAGAGGACTAACATTTATTGATCCAATAGCAATATTTTCAAATAGTAAGTTTGATGAATTTTTAAAATTTTTAAAAGATAAATTTGATGTTATTATATTAGATCTACCTCCGATTTTAAGAACTGCTGAAACTAAAATTGTTGTTGATAAATTAGAAAATATCGTTTTTGTTTTGAAAATGAATTATACACCAGTAGATAGCTTAAAAGAATCTATTTTGAGATTACAAAAAGAGAAAATTAAAGTTTATATTTTAAATGGATTTGATTTAAGCTCAAATTATGGTTATAGGCAAAAGTATTATTATAAGGCAAGATGAAAGCTCTTATATTAAGTGGTGGCTCAAATAAGGGAGCAATTCAAGTTGGAGCATTAAAGGCGATATTGGAGAATAATATAAATTTTGACCTTGTAATAGGCGTTTCAATCGGTTCATTAAATAGTGTTTATTTTGCCTATAAACCAAATTTAGAAGGTATTAGAGAACTTGAAAAAATATGGTTAAATGTAAAAAAAGAAGATATATTTGGAGATATTAGAATTTCTATCCTTATGAATTTTTTAAGAAATAAGGAAAGTTTATTTTCAAATGAAAAACTTAAACAATTTATTATTAAAACTTCACCCGTTAGAACATTTTCGGAATTAACATTAAAATGTTATATTATTGCTCTTGATATTAAAACAGGAAAAGAATATGTTTTTGGTAAAAATAAATATGAAAGAATTTTGGATGCTATTCTCTCTTCAACTGCACTTATTCCATTCTTCCCCCCGTATAAATATAAAAATATGGAATTAATAGATGGAGGATTTTATAGCAATTTACCATATAAAATTGCAATTGATGAAGGAGCAAAAGAAATATGGGCTTTACATATTAAAGGTAAAAGAGAAGACTTTAAAATGCTAAAATTTTTAAATATAATAAATGCTTCAATTTCTTATCTTCTTGAAAAAAGAATAGAAGAACAAGAGCATTTAGCAAAGCATAAAAAAGTTAAAATTCATTATATTCCCTTAGAATGTCCTTATAATTTGTCCATATTTGATTTTAATAAAACAAGAAAGCTAATTGACTTAGGTTATGAAATCACAAAAAATTACTTAAAAAATGCAAAAATAGAAGATGGAATAATAAAAAAAATTTTAAGGCTCTTTAAGTGATATTAAAATTGGTGGCAAGGTTAAGAAAATAATGTTAAGTTCCTGAAAATCAATAATTTATGAGAGCTTTAATGAAATTACTGAATTTATCGGGGGTTTAAGGCGAAGCCTTAGTTTAAAGGTGAGCGGGCAAAATAAGAAATAATCTATATTTTAGAATTA
>JAVVGK010000127.1:0-4684 GCA_032249175.1 Candidatus Hydrothermia bacterium
TTCAACTAACTTTCCAACTCTTAATCCAGGAGGAGGTGCTTATTATCAGGGAACTTGTGGAGGTTGTCCTCCTGGTAATGATGATTTTATATCAAAATTCTCTGGCTCTGTTTCAATTCCCGAATCATTCATTTCCTCAATAAAAATCAAAAACAATAATGTCATTATAAAACTAAATGAAAATATAAATTCAGAATTTAAAGTCTTTACAATTCTTGGAAGGGAGATTATAAGAGGAAGGATAAATAATAATGAAATTTCATTTAAAGTGCCAAGTAGTGGGATTTATATTATAAAAGTTAATAATAAGAATGTGAAAATTGTTGTGAAGTAAAAGCCTTATTTTCAGAGTGGGCTTTATACTTTTCAAACTTTATGTTAAAATATAAACGAATTTTACTTAAAATAAGCGGAGAACTCTTAGGAAATAATAATTCAGGTTTTTCAAAAGATTTTTTAGATTTCATAACTGATGAAATATATTACATTAAAAAGAATTATCCAATAGATATTGCACTTGTTGTAGGTGGAGGAAATATAATAAGAGGAAATGATGCTCAAAAATATGGAATAGATAAAACTACTGCGGATTATATGGGAATGATAGCAACAGTTTTAAATGCTCTCGCATTACAAAGTATTCTTGAATCAAAAGGTCTTGAAACAAGAGTTATGACATCAATTGAAATTAAAAGTGTAGCAGAGCCTTATATAAGAAGAAGAGCAATTAGACATCTTGAAAAAGGCAGAATTGTAATTTTCGCAGGTGGAACGGGTAGTCCTTTCTTTTCAACTGACACTGCTGGTGCTTTAAGAGCTATTGAAATAAAAGCAGATGTTTTATTAAAGGGGACAAAAGTTGATGGTGTTTATACAAAAGACCCATTTAAATTTTCAGATGCTCAAAAATACGACCTTTTAGATTATAGTTATTTCCTTTCAAAAGATTTAAAAGTAATGGATGCAACTGCTATTGCTTTATGTAGAGAAAATCATTTGCCTGTTATTGTTTTTAACATCACAAAAAGTGGGTTAATAGAAAAAATAATAAAAGGTGAAAATGTAGGAACAATTATTACATCAAGTCATACGGATCAATTACAATTTTAATGTTGTAATTTTTTATTTTCTCAATTACTTCCATAATTTTCTTATAGCTTTTACTTCTTAAAATAATTCTCCATCTATAATAATTTTTTACTTTTTCAATTGGAGCGGGAGCAGGTCCAAGAATTTCAACATCTTCATTTTTAATTTTTTCATATATTTCAGTTATTAATTCAATTGCTTTGTTTTCCTCTTTTGATTTTGCTTCAATAACTGCCAATTTATAAAATGGTGGGAATTTTAATTCTTTTCTTTTATTGATTTCATAAGCTAAAAATCCTTCATAATCTATGTTTTTCACAAAATTGAATATTTCATTTTCAGGCTCATATGTTTGAATATAAACCAAACCTCCTGTCCTAATTCTTCCAATAAATTGAATAAGCAGTTGAACATTTCTTTCATAATTTCTAAAATCGGGAACTGATAAGCCTAAATCAGCATTTGGAACAATAGCAAGTTTAACATCTTTCAAGTCAAATCCTTTGGCAATAATTTGTGTTCCAATAATAATTTTAGGATAATTGGAATGAATTTTTCTTATTATTAGCTCTAAATTTTTTCTATTTCTTATACTATCTCTGTCAATTCTAACAATTTCATAATTTGAAAAGATATTTTTTAATTCTTCTTCTATTCTTTGTGTTCCAAATCCAACAACTTTTAAGTTATAAGAAGAGCATTTAGGGCAAATTTCAAAAACCTTATATCTTCTTCCACAAATATGACATTCCAAATAATTCCCTTTAATTGATTTATGAAAAACTAAATTAACTGAGCAATAATTACATTTAAAAACATATCCACAATCAGAACAAATTAAAATAGGCGAATAACCTCTTCTATTAAAAAAAATCATAACACTATTATTTTTTTCAAGTGTTTGTTTAATTTCATTTAACAATTTAGAAGAAAGAAACATATTCTTCTTTAAATCTACAATCTTAACAGATGGATAAACATAATTTTTAACTCTACTTTTTAATCTCAAAAGCTCATACTTTCCTCTTAAAACATTAAAATAACTTTCAATAGAAGGTGTAGCAGAAGAAAGAATTAATGTTGCATTATATAATTCTGACATTAAAACTGCCAAATCTCTGGCATTATAATATGGTTTTTTTTCCTCTTGTTTATAAGAACTTTCATGCTCTTCATCTACAATTATTAAACCTAAATTTTCAATAGGTAAAAATAAAGCAGACCTTGGACCAATTACTATTTTCTTATTTCCTTTTTTAATTTCATTCCATAAATAAGTTCTTTGAGAAGGTGTAAATGAGCTATGGTAAATTGCTACAATATCGCCAAACTTTTCATAAAATATCCTTGCTATATGAGGTGAAAGTGAAATTTCAGGAACTAAAACAATAACACCTTTATTCTCTTTCAAAATCATTTGACTTAACCAAATGAAGATATTCGTTTTTCCACTGCCCGTTGGACCGAATAGTAAGTACTTTTTTCCATTTAGAATTTTTGATAATGCTAATGCTTGCTCCATATTTGGTTTTTTTGGAAGTTTAACAGGATAAGATAAATCAATCAAATTTTTAATTTCAATAGATGATATTTTTTTTATTTTTCTTTTTTTTATGATAATGCCCTTTTCAATAAGCTTTTCAATTATAAGAATTTGAGAAGGTTTAAATTTTGAAAGTCTTATATAACTTTTCTCTTTTATTTTTTCAATAATTTTCTTTTCAAGTTCAGATAATGGACCATTATATTTTAAAAATCCCTTTTTTGAAAACCTAATGTAATCCTTTTCCATAGAAAGGCTATTTGGAGGAAAAAATAATTTCAAAGCATGATATAACTCACAAAAATAATAATCACTTATCCATTTAGCAATTTTTATTGAATTTTCACTAATTGAATAATTTTCCTTACTTATGATTTCATTATAAGAATTTTCTTCGTTGCTTTCTAAATTTTCAATAACTACACCCCTAACAATTTTATTTTTAACTTTAACATTTACCAAATCTCCAACATTAGCATTTATATTATTTTTAAATGTTAGCACCTTTTCTATTCCAAAAACGCAAACCTTTGAAAGCTTCATTTTTTAACCTTTTTTATGTTTCTTATATGCTCTTCATAAGTTCTTGAAAATAAATGTCTTCCATCCTTATTAGCAACAAAAAATAAATAATCTGTTTCTCTTGAATTTAGAACTGCTAAAATTGAGCTTAAAGATGGTGAGCAAATTGGTGTTGGAGGCAATCCTAAATATAAATATGTATTATAAGGGCTATTATACTTTAATGCTTCCTCACTTAACCAATAAGTATTTGCTCTTAAAACATATGCTAATGTAGGATTTGCTTGAAGAGGCATATTTCTCTTTAATCTATTTAAATAAACACTTGCAATTAATGGCTTTTCATCTTCATATAATGCTTCTTTTTCTACAATTGAGGCAAGAATTATAACATCATAAAATTTTAGTTTTGATTTATTAAATAAACTATCAAAAGGTTTAATTTTTTCAAAGAATGTTTGAACAAGTTTCTCAATAATAAATTTTTCATCTTCTCCTTCAAAGAAAACATAAGTTTCAGGAAATAGAAAACCTTCAAGACTTTTTAAATTTTTTAATTTTTCAAATTTTTTTGAAAGCTCATTTATAAACAAGCTATCATTTACAAGATTTATAAATCTCTTTTCATCAATTTTCAAATTTTCTTTTAATAATTTTGCTATTTGAAAACTATTTAATCCCTCATAAATCGTAATTTTAATTTCTAATGGTTTTGGTTTTTGATTTAAAACTTTTAAAAATGCCAAAATTTCTCCTTCATTATAAGCAAAGCTATAAATTCCACTTTTTATATTCTTATCTTTTCCTGAAATTTTTGTTAAAAATTTAAAAAATGCTTCAAATCTAATAATTCCATTTTCTTTTAGCTTCTTTGAAAAATCACTTATTGTTTCTCCTTTCCTAAAAGGAATATAAATAGTTCTATTTTTATTTGAAAGTGGAAATAAAAATGCCAAAATAAATAGAATTATAAGGAAAGATATGAAAATTCTCATTTTTAAAATTTTAAAGTGTTTTGATACAATTAACCTTCTTTGTCCAATAATTCTGGAACTATTTATTTTCCTATATTTTCCCTACCCACCCTATAAATAAGCCTTCGGCTTTAAAATACCCATTTTTCGGCAGGGGGCTTTGCCCCCTAAATGAACCCCTGATAAATTCAATAATTTCCTAAAATTTTTATAAGTTATTGATAGTCAATTACTTAACATTATTTATTAGACAAAGCATCATTAACCTGCATTGTCCAATAATTCTGAAATGTAGATTATTTCTTTGTTTTCCTACCCACCCTAAAAATAAGCCTTCCGCTTAAAACTTCGCCCCCTTAAATTCCCCTAAAAAACAATAATTTCCTGAAATTTTTAAAAGTTCCTGATTATCAATCACTTAACACTATTTATTGTACAAAGCATCATTAACCTTTAAACTTATCAAACTAGCTTATGAAAATAGCGTTTATATGCACAGGCAATTCAGCAAGAAGTCAAATGGCAGAGGGTTTTGCTAAATACTTTGCCAAAATTT
>JAVVGK010000128.1:0-4655 GCA_032249175.1 Candidatus Hydrothermia bacterium
ACTCTTTAAATGCCTTGTCCAATTTTTTTGACTTATGAACTTCGCCCCCCTAATAGTCCCACCATGAAATCAATGGTTTTAGAAAAGCATTTAAAACTTATCTTTTAAAATCATTTCAGAAATAATTTTATATAGTTTGTAAATGTCAGGATTGAATGTTTTTAAGAATTTTAAATGATTTTTTATAATTTTTAAATCCTTTCTTTTGGCAGGACCTGTTAAAGCATTTTTTGGACTATAAAAAATAGCATTCTTTAAGCTCGTTTGTATAAGAGGAATTAAAATTTTATAGTTTTTATTGGTTGATACTTTAATTAGCTCATCAGCAATACTTAAAAGAAAATTTGGAAAATTACTTGCAAATATACAAGCAATATGATATAATAATTTATGCTCTTTTTTAATCCTTATAATTTTACTTTTAAAAAAATTAGCTAAACTTTTAGCGATTTTATATTTTTCGCCTTCAAATGAAAAGTAGATATTTTCTAATAGTTTTGGGTTTGGTTTTGGAAATGTCTGAATAGGATGAAGACTTCCGACATAATTATTTTTTAATGGTTTTAGTATATCACTCGTTAATGAGCCACTCGTATGATAAATAATTCTATTTTCAAATGATAATTTTTTCAAAATTTTTACTACATCTTCAATTTTATCATCCCTTATACAAATTAAGATAACATCAACCAGATTAATAAAATTTTCAATTTCACTATAATTAAAAAATTTAATGAATTTTTCATTTTTTTTAGACTTTGAAGTTAAAACAAAAATGTTTTTTCTTTTTTTCTTAAAATAAAGTGCTATTGAAGCACCAACATTCCCATATCCAATTATTCCAATTTTATTTTTCATAAATTATTCTAAATCCAAAGCTATCTCCAAGATAACTATGATAAAAATAATTAAATATAAAAAAGTTGTATTTATAGCCAATTGAAAAACCACTTATATTTGATGATGAACTTATTTGAATTGAAGACTTATCATTTATCTTATAAGAGATAAAAAATCTATAATCAGTTGAAAATTTTTCTTCAAGATAAATATCAAATCCAAAAAAAACATTTTTATATTCAAAATAGGAGCAAACATAAGAGAATTTTTTTATTAAGGTATAGGCACATATATTAAAATTTAAAAATGTTCTATTAAAACCAATTCCAAAACTTGCCTTTTTTGGATATTGATAAATAACATTTGAGCCTATATTAAAGATATTCATACCAAACGAAATTGTGTTTATAAATTCATCTTCAACATTTATACTATACCAAAAAAATCCAATATATTTATAACTTATTCCAAAACCATACCTATTTATTAAATTAAAATCCCTTCTAACAAAACTTTCAATTTTGAAATTTTCACTTAAAAATTGAGGTGCATAAAGGCTTGAAATAGGACTATTATAATGACTTAAAGCAGAAAATTCATAAAAGAAAACCATAAATAAGCTTTAAAATTTTAAATCTTGAAAAGAATCTTTTTAATTTTTCTAATTATTTTAAATCTAAATGCTTTAATAATTTCAAGTTTTCACAATCATTTCCATAAATCAAAATTTGAAAATTGTTTAATTTTAAATTATCAAAACAATAGTAATGCTCAAATAAATGAAATTAAAATTGATATTCAAAAACCAAAAATTTTATTTGAATTATCTTTTAATTTCAAACAGAAATATAAATCTCAAATTATTTTAATTTATCCAAATGCCCGCTCTCCCCCAATAATTACATAGATATAATTTTTCCATAATTAAATTAAAAATTTAACAATAAAAAAACTTTAAAAAGGAGGTTAAAAAATGATAGTTTTAATTATAAATTTAGAGAGTTTTAAAATATGTGTTTATGATAAAAAAACGAAAGAGCCAATTTCGGATGCACAAGTTTGGACATCTTTAACATTTACATTTACCGATAATAATGGCTGTGCTTATGTAAAAATGAAAGAAAATGATAGCTTAATTGTTTATAGAATTGGTTATAAAATGGTTGTTTTAAAAGAAAAGAATGTAGATAAAATTTATTTAGAAAATGAAGGAATTAGTCTAAAAACCATAGATGTGATTTCAAAGTCCATTAAAATTAAAGAAGTAAAAGATATTAAAAATGATGTTGAAAATTCAATTTCAGGAAGCATTTTAAATAAACCTATTGTTAGCGGATTTATTAGAGATAAATATAATATAATAGTTGATGGAGCATTTTTGAATGACCAAAGTGATTATTTAGACCATCCAATTGTGATAGATTATGATTTAGTTGATAAAATGTTTATTGCTTCTTCAAAAAATAACGCTATTTTTGGATTAAATTCAATATCAGGTGGTATAGATTTAAAGCTGTTTGAAATTCAAGAAAACAATTCATTTAATAGTAAATTTGAGTATTATTCTGAAAATGATAGATTGTCCATAATTTTTAAGAACAATAAGAACTATAATAAATTTTCATATAAATTTGGTTTTAAAGGCTCTATAAGTAATGATTTTAAAAATCCAAGGATTGAAAATACTTCTGATAGCTCAATTTGGACAATTGCTTCATTTAAATTTAAGAATTTTTTATTTGGTAATTATTTAAGCTATATTAATTATGGAATACCTAGGGTTGATAGTAGAGCAAAGAATTTATTTATAAATCCAAGGATTTCATATAGAAATTTAATTTTTGACTTTCAAAATTCTATTCAAAGAGAATATGCTGATAATAATTTAGAAACAGAATTGAATTTAAAAACATTTCAAACAATTTATAACTCAAATAATTTTTATTTGAACTTAACTTATAATAATTTTAGCTCATTTGGTGAGGAAGAAGTTAATTATTCAAGGTTTTTATTATCTTTTATTTATTCAAATAAAATTAAGAATATCTTAAATTATTCATTTTCAATAATTCCAAATTATTCAGATTTTAATAGAAAATTAAAGGTTGGCTTAACATTTTTATTTTCAAAAGATTTAAAGAATTTTAGTTTTTTATTCTCTCAATCAATTCGTTATCCTTCACTTCAACAATTAACATTTACAGGCATTCATGAAAGTGCTAATAGGTATGAAATCGCTAATGAAAATCTAAAAGATGAGTATTCATTTAATTTTTCATTTGAATATAAACATTCATTTAATTTTATGACATTTTCAATAAATCCATCTCTTGATTATGTTAAAAATTTTATTCTTCTTAAACAACTTGATATATTAATTGATAATTTATCTGCTTATACTTGGGAAAATCATGATGTCTATTTTGTTAATTTAAATTCGGAAATTTCATTTATCATCTCAAAGAATTTTATTTTAAATAGTTCATTTATATATTCAAAACCCTCTACTGATATATTATTTTATACAAAACCCCAAATAAAAACAACATTAAGTTTCAATAATTTGAGTTTAATTAATAGATTGGTTTTTAATGAAAAAATTTTTTCAATTTTCTCAATTTCGCTAAATTATTCTTTTAAGTTTATAAAAATTTACTTTTCAATTGAAAATTTATTTAATGAAAACTTTATAGAACCAACAAATCCACTTAAAACCCCAATTCCATATAGAAATTATTCAATTAAAATTTCCATTTAGGGGGTATTCTCGCCCCCTCCAAACTATAAACTTTTTAAACTTAAACCAATAAATTGACCTAATAGCAATAATAAAAAATAGAATTATTCCAATTATTGCGAAAAACAAATTATAACCTTTGTATTCCTTAAAATATAAATAGAATTCAGCATTTGAGAAAATAAAAAAAATAAAAGCAGATAAATAATTTGATTTTAAAATCGCAAAAATTATAAGTAAAATCCAAATTATTAAAAGTCCTAAAATTCTTAAAATTGGTCTAAATAAATTTAAAATTTTTCCATTAGCTAACAAAAACAAGTTTTTTGACCATCCATTTATAATATCTTTTAATGTTTTGTACATTCTACAATAAATTTTATCACTTTTGTTAAAATAAATTTTATAACCTTTTTGATATAATAGTTTTGCTAATTTAACATCTTCAAGAATTTCACTTAATAAAACTTTATGTGTTCCAATATCTTCATAAACTTCTCTTTTAATAGCGATAAATTGACCATTTAAAGCTATGGATTTTGAATATGGATAAAGATATTCAAGAAATTTGAAAATTATTGGTTGAATAGAAAATTCCCATATTGTTTTTGTTATTTGCTTTGGACTAAATGAGACAGCATCGTAATTTTCTAATAAATTTAATGTTTCTTTTATTATTTCTTCTGTAATTCTAACATCGGCATCTAAAAAAATTAAAATTTGCCCTTGACTATATAAATAACCTAAGTATAATGCATAATTCTTACCAACAGCGAAATTTGGTTTATCTTGAACATTTACAACTTTTATACCATTTATTTTTGAAACAATTTCATAAGTTCTATCTTCTGAATTGTCATTAACAACAATAATTTCATAATTTTTTGAAATTGATTTTTTGATGCTATTTATACAATCTTCTATATTATCCTCTTCATTTCTCGCAGGAATAATAAATGATATTTTCAAAGTTAAAATTTTAAAGTTTATGTTTTCTTTATTATGCCTTGTTCAGTAATTCTGAAATTACGATTATTACCTTATTTTCCCACCCGCCCTAAAAATAAGCCTTCCGCTT
>JAVVGK010000129.1:0-4622 GCA_032249175.1 Candidatus Hydrothermia bacterium
TAAAGTATCCCATAAAGGGAATTGAAAGTGAGGAATTGGACCATAATTTAGCTTGATACCGCTTTTAGTATCCCATAAAGGGAATTGAAAGTTCAATATAAATCAACCAACTTCACAAACAATTGCAACACAGTATCCCATAAAGGGAATTGAAAGGTATTGTAACAATTTCAGAATAGTTAATTCTGGATTATAGGTATCCCATAAAGGGAATTGAAAGAAAATAAACAATATCGCCATAGCGTTTTCTAATACGTATCCCATAAAGGGAATTGAAAGTATTCGCTTTAACCAATCTACTCAAGGAATGAGCAATGTATCCCATAAAGGGAATTGAAAGTGAATCGCAGGTTTCCAATCAAAAAGCATAAGGATAAAGTATCCCATAAAGGGAATTGAAAGTGAATAAACTTTGGCTTCTTTTTCAATTTTTAAAAGCTTTTTGTATCCCATAAAGGGAATTGAAAGTTAATTTATTTAGAGCATCTGCAATGTCACAATCAGCTAGGTATCCCATAAAGGGAATTGAAAGAATTATAAATTTGTTTAAATGTTTTTCATTTGTTTTGTTGTATCCCATAAAGGGAATTGAAAGTAATGTATCTTCTTCTAACAAATCAATTACATTAATCCAGTATCCCATAAAGGGAATTGAAAGATAATGAAATTATTTTCTTTCAGAAAATTGTATAAGTATCCCATAAAGGGAATTGAAAGGTATTTTCTTTAAGAATATCATCAAAATTTTTTTCCGGGTATCCCATAAAGGGAATTGAAAGACTAAACCAATAAAAATAAAAAGACAAATATCATTTTTTGAGTATCCCATAAAGGGAATTGAAAGTTATTCTCATCTTCTTCATTTTCGTTTTCATTATTATGTATCCCATAAAGGGAATTGAAAGTTGCTTCTTCTCCTAGCTTTCTTATTTTGTAAAGAAACAACATGTATCCCATAAAGGGAATTGAAAGATTTGTAAGGTGTAAGTGTAGTTGTACCTGTTGCTCTAGTATCCCATAAAGGGAATTGAAAGCAGTAGCACTCTATTTTCTGTTCATTTTCATGGATAGGCTTGTATCCCATAAAGGGAATTGAAAGGCAGCTGATACTTTTTCTAAGCCTTTTAGTCTCCTTTTTTGTATCCCATAAAGGGAATTGAAAGACAAAATAAGGAACGGAACAATGAATTGAAGAAAGTATTATCCCATAAAGGGAATTGAAAGTTTTTTATTTTATATAATATAAAAATATGTAATTTTTAAGTATCCCATAAAGGGAATTGAAAGTATATATTCATTGCTGTAAATGCCAATATCAGAATGCTGTATCCCATAAAGGGAATTGAAAGTTTTAAAATTAAATTTGAACCATGAGCCAAAGTTTAATTCAGTATCCCATAAAGGGAATTGAAAGTGCCCTAGAGCTTAAGAACGGATTACACAGGTGATACTAGTATCCCATAAAGGGAATTGAAAGTAGTTACAATAGAATACAGTGATTCATACAGATATATTGTTGAAGTATCCCATAAAGGGAATTGAAAGAAGTTTCGGTCACCATGTTATATACTCACCCCGTATGTATCCCATAAAGGGAATTGAAAGGCAGGACCTGGCGTAATTAAACCAGAACATTGGGTTAAAAATACTGTATCCCATAAAGGGAATTGAAAGATAAAAAAATCCAGGCTGCCTCTTAATAGGCATCCTAGTATCCCATAAAGGGAATTGAAAGTTTAAGAGTTTATCTGCTTTTTCTAACTTTTCCTGAACTGTATCCCATAAAGGGAATTGAAAGCCTGTTTTTAAAATTCCTTCAGTTTCTTTGCCCCAATCGTATCCCATAAAGGGAATTGAAAGATACGGTTCTCTTTCTCTGATATACTCAAGAAATTTCTGCCGTATCCCATAAAGGGAATTGAAAGGTAGATTATTTTCTTCAGATTGTTCATTTTGTTTACTATGTATCCCATAAAGGGAATTGAAAGTTAAGTTTTTTGACCACCAATCCATCGAACCAGAATTATCGTATCCCATAAAGGGAATTGAAAGATGTAATTGTAGGAATTTTAAGAGAAAAAGGATTAATTAAGTATCCCATAAAGGGAATTGAAAGACAAAAATGACATTCTTTTAACTATTCTATGGCTCTTTGTATCCCATAAAGGGAATTGAAAGTCAACAAATTCTCTTGACGTTGATAATGCTTTCATACTATGTATCCCATAAAGGGAATTGAAAGAGAAATGTTGAAGAAATATGAGTATAATTGTAAAATAATGTATCCCATAAAGGGAATTGAAAGAAAGTTTATAAGCGTGCGCGCACATTTTAAAACATGATGTATCCCATAAAGGGAATTGAAAGTAGGGAGGGGAGTTTGTGAGGGGCGAGGGGTTCGGTGTATCCCATAAAGGGAATTGAAAGACAATGAAAAGTATCATGCATTCCCTAATCCTATAGTTGAGTATCCCATAAAGGGAATTGAAAGATATTAAAACATTTGATGTTATGGAATTAAGATTAGTTGGGTATCCCATAAAGGGAATTGAAAGCACAAGCTTTGCATCTTTAAGATTAAACTTATACACTGTGTATCCCATAAAGGGAATTGAAAGTCAAAAGTATCTTCCTTAATCTGTTTTGATAAAGCCAAAGTATCCCATAAAGGGAATTGAAAGAAAATGTTAATTACAATATGAATAAGAAAGAAAAATTATTGTGTATCCCATAAAGGGAATTGAAAGATTACTCTAAATTTAATATTTCCTAAATTATTTAGCCAAGTATCCCATAAAGGGAATTGAAAGAGTGTGGGCTGTATTTAGTTGGTTTTTCCCGCTCATATGTATCCCATAAAGGGAATTGAAAGTGTTAATAAAAAAGACTGAAGGATTAAAGCTTGACTTAAACGTATCCCATAAAGGGAATTGAAAGTAATTGCACTAAATTCTATTTGTTTAGGATTCTTAGCATCATAGGTATCCCATAAAGGGAATTGAAAGTTTAATCATTTCATCAATTAGCATTGAATATTTTGCATATGTATCCCATAAAGGGAATTGAAAGAGAGAAGGAAAAATTAGAGAATATTATATAGGTGGTCTGTATCCCATAAAGGGAATTGAAAGACCGACACCTGCTGGACCCCTTAGTAATATAGCCTTTCTGTATCCCATAAAGGGAATTGAAAGTTTACTATTCTTTCTAAATCTTCAGTAGGTGATTTTGATGTATCCCATAAAGGGAATTGAAAGCTGTTTGGAATTCCTATTCGGGAAATTAAAAACCGGTATCCCATAAAGGGAATTGAAAGTGCTGAACTAAAGAAGTTAAGAGTAAGATTAAGAAGTATCCCATAAAGGGAATTGAAAGCAACAACTAAATCTTCCTTAATTAAAATAAAGAATATACGTATCCCATAAAGGGAATTGAAAGTGAAAGCAATTATTAAATATACCAAAAAGAACTCTTCGCTATTATGTATCCCATAAAGGGAATTGAAAGATTTTACGCAATACTACTTAAAAACATAAACATATATTAGTATCCCATAAAGGGAATTGAAAGGTGTAATATCTACGAGCGACGCTTAGTAATGCCTTTAAGGTATCCCATAAAGGGAATTGAAAGTGCTCCTGTAAATAAGGTTTAGCTAATATTAGTTCGCTTTGTATCCCATAAAGGGAATTGAAAGAAGGATTACATTATAATTATAACTTTGCAAAGAAGAACTGTATCCCATAAAGGGAATTGAAAGGGACTTGTCCCTTCATTTTTAATTTTATAAAATACTAATGTATCCCATAAAGGGAATTGAAAGGACAAATCCATTTTCTAAAGGTCTTGTGTAATATAATGGGTATCCCATAAAGGGAATTGAAAGACACTGTTATAAAATATAGCAATTAAATTATATTGTTGTATCCCATAAAGGGAATTGAAAGTTTTGTTCGTTTGTATTGTTGTTTTCATTATTGGAATTTTGGTATCCCATAAAGGGAATTGAAAGTTATAGGCCAGTTTTTCAGCCAGCAGACTGGAATTAACTTAGCTCGTATCCCATAAAGGGAATTGAAAGTTGTCAAGAATTTGCAGTTTACTCAAGAAATCAATTAATGGTATCCCATAAAGGGAATTGAAAGACTAAACTCAACATGGTCATCAAAAGTTGAATTGTGAAAAAACTGTATCCCATAAAGGGAATTGAAAGTACTTGTATTTTGTTGAAATCAATCGGCTCAAAGTTTCCATGTATCCCATAAAGGGAATTGAAAGAAATATGAATAAATTCTACTCATGTTTCAAATACTTAATAGTATCCCATAAAGGGAATTGAAAGTACAACAAAGCTTTTTACTTAATTTGTAAAGCTTAATCTCCGTATCCCATAAAGGGAATTGAAAGTATTTTAAGCTTCAAACTAAAAACAAATTTAGCTAAGCGTATCCCATAAAGGGAATTGAAAGATTTTTTCTGTAAAATTGCGAAGGAGATTTACAACATAGTATCCCATAAAGGGAATTGAAAGTGTATGGACACTTATCGCCAGGTCCGGCCCTGGGATAGTATCCCATAAAGGGAATTGAAAGTTTATGATGTGTATACCATGCTTTAATATT
>JAVVGK010000130.1:0-4606 GCA_032249175.1 Candidatus Hydrothermia bacterium
AGGAATTGTAAGTCCGGAGGCTGTTATGGGGGCAAGTGCCTTTCATAGTAATTTAGTTATGAGTATAGCTCATTTTCTTATGAGTAATTTAAGTAAATCATATAAGGTTATGGGTGGTGAATTAGGCTATAAGATAAGGGGTGGATGGAGGAATTTAGACATAGCGATATTTGAATATGAGAAGGTAAAGGGAAAGTTAGAGAGTGATGAGTATATAGATGTTGCTCCAATTGTTGTAATAGAGATAAACATAAGGGCAGAAATTGAAGATGAAATGGAATATATTAGCAATAAAGTTAATGATTTAATAAATAGTGGGGTTGAAAAGGTTATATGGATATTTACAAAGCCAAGAGTAATTTTAGTAGCCCAAAAAAATAATGATTGGGTTATTAAAAACTGGAATGAAGATATAGAAGTTATAGAAGGCTTGAAGTTGAATTTAAACCTTTTGTTAAAAGGAGGTTAAAAAATGGAGCAAGTTAAAGAGCATATAGAGACACATCATAGAGATGATTTTTCTGCTAAACTTGGAATGTGGTTGTTCCTTGCTACTGAATTGCTTCTGTTTGCTGGATTATTTACACTTTACTTCTTATTTAGAGGAATATATTTACCATTTTTTCATGAGGGTCAAAAAGAGCTTCAACCGATTATCGGACTTATAAATAGTATTGTTTTGTTTATAGGAGGATTAACAGCGGTATTATCCATATCAGCAGTAAGGAACGACAATAAAAACCATTTAATTTTATTTCTCTTCATTACAATTCTTACAGGATTAACATTTCTTGGAATAAAAGCTTATGAATATGGTTTGAAATTTGAGCATGGTTTGTTTTTCAATATGGAGCATTTTAAAAGTCTGCCAAATGGTGAAAAAATTTTCTTTTCCCTATATTTTGTAATGACAGGCATTCATGCTTTGCACGTTTTGATAGGTGTTGTTTTATTTTCATTTTTATTATTTTTTGCTATCAGAGGAGATTATAATTCTAAGAATTACATTCAAGTAGAAATAGGTGGTTTATATTGGTGTCTTGTAGATTTAATATGGATGTACTTATTCCCACTTTTATATTTGGTTAAATAATGGATTTTTTGAAAAAATTTTTTGAGGTTTTATATAATTTTAATGCTTTTAAAGAAATTTCAAATAGGAATTACATTTTACCTTCTATGCTATTTTTCATAATTTCTACTATTACATTTAATAGTTTAAAAATTTCAATAAATTATGATAAATATAGAGAATTTATGTTAAATCAAATGGATAATAATCTTAATGAAATTAAAAAGAATTTGAAAAAGCAAGATTTAACACTTGAAGAAATTGAAAAAAGACTTGAAAATTACAAGAAAATTTACTTAACATCAATATCGCTTGAAATTATTATTCTTTCAGAAATAGCAAAGGGCATTTTTATTCAACCAATAATTTTATTTATTCAAACCCTTGCTTTCAGCTTATTATTCTTTATTTTTTCTAAAATTCAAATATCTCTTAACTTTAAGAAATTATTTTCAATTTTAATTTATTCAAAATCACCAATTATCATTGGCTCGTTTATTGTCCTTATCTTATCCATTATTTTAAAAGACCCATTTTTCTCCCTTAATTTTTCAAACTTAATTCCTTATGAGTTTGTTTCAAATAATAATTACTTGAAAGTTTTAAGAAATATGTTATTTCATATTGAGCCGTTTTCAATTTTAAGTTTAATTCTGCTTTCTTTTGGAATAAATAAAGCTTTTGAATTTCCACTTAAAAATGCTATTTATGGTGTTTTTATTATATATTTTTCATTTTTGATTTTAAATGCTTTGTTTTATTTAATTTTCTTCAAATGAAAAGGATAATTTTTTTATTTTTAATATCTTGCTCAAAAGTAGATATTCATCCAAAAATTTCAGTTAGCCCAAATCCTTCGCAATCAAATAGTTATGTAAATATATTGCTTGATATTCCTGATACTTTAAAAAAATTTGATAAGTACTTGATTGTCCATTTCGCTTATAAAAATAGTAAGGAAAGAAAAGTTATTAAGTTAAGTGATGAAAAAATTTATCAAATTTATCTTCCTGAAAGTTTAATTAACTATTCAGTTTATTTAATAATTGATACATTTAATGTAAAACTTGAAGGCATTAGAGTTTATGATGGCTCAAAGCCAAAAGAAGGAACATTTTTTATTTCCTCAAGTTATACAAAAAATGATAGTGAAAAATTGGCTCTTATTGAAAAAGAATTAAAATTTTATCCTAATAACATTAAAGCAAAAGCATATTACGATTGTTTAAAGAACAATAAAAATAATTTAGGTGAAATTTATGAAATTTACTATAATATATGTAAAAATGAAAATGATTATCAAAGCATTTATAAGGCATTATATTATGGTGATAGCTCTTATGAATTTTTATTAAAGTTAGCAAGTATTTCAGATACAATTCTTGAAGTTGCTTCAAAAAAATTTCCAGATGATATTGAAATTCAAATAATGAAGTTAAAAAAGTTAAATGAAAAGAAACGATTTAATGAGGCTATAATTTATTCGGATTTTATATTACAAAACTTAAATATGGAATGGTTGTATAAATTTTTTCCAAATTTAAATTATTTAGAAAGGAATAAAAAATTTTTTGAAAATTTTTCAAATGTTTATAAATTAAGGGCATTAGCGTATTTAGAATTAAACGATAGTTTGAAATATAAAGAAAATTTTTTACTTTATTGTCTGAATTATCCTGATGAAAATGAAATTTATGAAGAATGTAAGAGTTTTGATAGATTCTTAAATAAAATAAGGAAAAAGGAGAGAAAAAAATGAATAGGGAGTGGGCTATAAATTTAGTTAAACAACATATAAAAAAGCCTAATCTTATAAAGCATGTTATAGCGGTTGGAGGATGTATGAAAAGACTTGCTAATTATTTTAATGAAAATGAAGAAAGATGGGAGATAGCAGGAATTTTACATGATTTAGACTATGAATACACAAATGAAGACCCCCAAAATCATCCTGAAATGGGCGTGAATATACTAAGAGAATTGGGATTTAATGATGAAGAAATTTTGCATGCTATTTTAGCACATAACAATAAAGTTCCCCTTGAAACATTAATGGATAAAGCACTTTATTTATCAGACCCTACAAGTGGTTTTATTGTTGCTTGTGCTTTAATTTTACCTCAAAAAAATTTGGATTATGTTGATGTTGATTTTATGTTAAGAAGATTTAAAGAAAAATCATTTGCAAAAGGAGCTAATAGAAAGCAGATTTTAAGATGTAAAGAATTGTTAAATTTGGAATTAAGTGAATTTCTTAATTTATGTCTTGAAGGTTTGAAACTTGTTAGAAGTGAGCTTGAATTATAGAAGTTGAAAATTTTATTAATTTTCCATTTATTCTCTTTATTTGTAGTCATTTATAAGTTCTTTTCAATTAAGAAATTAAAAAGAAATTACCAAAATAACTTCAAAAAAATTTCTATTTTAATTCCTGCAAGAAATGAAGAAAAAAACATAGAAAGAATTTTAAATTCTGTAAAAAATTTAGATTATGAAAATTATGAAGTTTTAATTTATGATGATTTGTCAGAAGATAGGACTTATGAAATTGCTAAGAGTTTTGAAAGTGAGAAAATAAAAGTTATAAAGGGATTTGATAAACCAAAAGATTGGGTTGGCAAGAATTTTGCTCTTTATAATCTTGTAAAATTTTCAAGTGGAGAAATTTTATTATTTTTAGATGCAGATGTTGAAATTAAAGATAAAGAGATTTTAAAGAAAATTTCAGAAAATATAAATGATAGTGTTATTACGGGTTTTGGAAAATTTGATGGATATGGAAAATTTATTTTATCAATTGTTCCATATATATTTTCAATAATTCCAATAAATTTAGGTTTAAATGGTCAATTTTGGGCAATTAAAAAAGACATTTATTTAAAATACAATCCCCATTTTTTATTTAAAAATGAAATCCTTGAAGATGTTAAAATTGGAAATTATTTAAAAATGAAGGGAATTAATGTTAAGTTTTATGATTTAAAAGATGTTTTTAGTGTTAAAATGTACAATAATTTTAATGAATTGCTTGAAGGTCTTACAAAAAATTCTTATAGAATGTTTGGAAAATTCTTAACACCATTTGCACTCATTTCTTATATCTTATTTTTTATATTACCATTTTTAAAGTTTTGGAAAGTTGGTATTTTAATACTTTTTGTAAAATTTCTTTCAGATTTAAAATTTGGTTTTTCAATTAAAGAAACAATTTTAACACCAATTGGTTTTATAATTTTTGGGATGATTATTTTAAGGTCTTGGATTTTTTCTCTTTCAAATAGAATTTATTGGAAAGGTAGAAAATTGGAAGGAGTTTAGAGTAGAGCTTTGTCCAATAAATAATGTTAAGTTATTGATAATCAATAAGTTATGAAAATTTAAAAAAATTATAGTTTTTATAGGGGGTTTATTTATGGGGCGAAAGTTTTAAGACGAAGCCTTATTTTTAGGGTGGGTGGGGAAATGAAGAAAAATAAATAATTTTAGAATTACTAGACAAAGCAATTATCAACATACTTTAAAATTTTCAATATG
>JAVVGK010000131.1:0-4591 GCA_032249175.1 Candidatus Hydrothermia bacterium
TATGCACAAATAATTGATTTTGAAGGAAAGTTTTATAGAAATGATATTGGAATTTAAACAGTTTTTGAAAGTAAAATAATAAGAGTCCCCCATATTGAAAAATGAAGGTACCATATTAATGTCCATTTATAGTTTTTAATTAATAACCAATCCGAAAAGAATGGATTTGAATTCAAAATTACATTTATTAAGATAGCTATTTTTAGAGGTTTATATTTAATCATAAAAAAAATTATAAAAAGTGCTAACAAATCAAAAACTGGACCCGCCAAATAATATCCAATTAAGTTCTTAACATTTATTGCTTTTACATAAATAAATGGAAATGGAAAAACATTAAAACCTATTCCAACAATTTTCCCACCATTTAGTATGGCAAATATCATGTGAGATAATTCGTGAAGAATAATAAGAATTATCATAAAAATAATAATTTCAACCAGCATATTCTTTCTTATAATTTTCAATTTTTTCATAAATTTCATTTAGTTTTTCTTTATAACCTAAATTTTCATAAGCTATGGATAATAAGGATAATGTCTCAATATAACCCCATCTTATTGGCCAATTTCTTCCTTTTCCATTTTCAAATAAACTTATAGCTTTATTAAATTCTTCAATAGCTTTCTTAGGATTGCCACCAAATGCAGTTGGTTTTACTGCGTATACCAAACCAATAAAATAATATAATCTTGGATTATCGGGTTCAATTTCTAATGCTTTCCTTAATAGTTGCGTAACTTTCGGACCATAAAAAAAACCCTCTTTTATATTAATTCCGGCTTTCAAAGCATACAAACCTGCTAAAAGGCCCAATCCATCAGCAAATTTCTTATCCACTTCTAAGGATTTTTTGACATAGTTTATAGCTTCATTAAGATATTCGATCCTATTAAATTTATCTTCCATAAAAATTAAATTAAATACACATAAGGCAATATAATAATTTACAAACTTTTCATCGTAATTTATTTTTTTAAATTCATTATAAGTTTCTTCTAATTTTTTTGGATTATATTCCAAAATTGCTCTTTCAAAATCCAAAACTAATTTTGTGAATTTCTCTTCATTCATCTAAATCAATTTCAATTTTTGGTTTCCCTATAACTGCAACATTTATAACAGACTCAAAATTCGGATTTATATTTAAAATTTCATTTTCAAGTTTATAATCATTATATCCACCTATCATACACATGCCAAGACCCAATGCTTCAATAGCAAGATGTAAATTTTGAGAAGCAAAACCAGCTTCCATAACAGCAAATCTATAACCTCTTTCTCCATATTTAAGCATAATTCTTTCAAAGAAAATCGTCATTATTAAAATTGCACTTATATTTTCTGTTTCAATAGTATATTCTATGTAAAACGCATATTTTATATCATCATAAGTTTTAAATTTTTCATTTATGAATTCAAGTGCATGTAAATCCGCTCTGTAATGATAAACTCCACTTTCTATTTCGGAATTTAGTAAAATCAAATATATTTCTAAGGGATATAAACCTCCCGCAGAAGGAACAGTTCTATGGTCAAAAGGTATTTCATTATAAACAATTTCTTTCCAAGTTTTACCATATGTATAATATAAAAAAGTTGAAATTTCTTCTCTTGTTAACCTATATTGAATAAATTGTCTTGTGCTTTTTCTATTTTTTACCAATTTATCAAAACTTTCATTTATTTCTATTGGTTTTGGAAGTTCAATTACATTAGCATATGGATAGGGTTTTATAGGTCTCGATATATTCTTAACCATTTGTGGTAGCAAGAAATAAGCTATATTTCTTCCAAGTATTTGAGAATCTAAATCATTTAATTTACTATTTTCGTGGAATGTTAAAGCTTGTGAGTTTTCAATATCAAGTCTTGGAAATCCAACTCTATATTTATTTAGTATCTTCTTTACATCCATCATTCACCTCCTTTTATGGGAAAGGATAAGGAAACTTATTTAATTGATAAAAATGTTTTCCAGTTAGTTCGTATATCCTTCTTGAGCCTAGAAGCGGATATTTATATTCAGCATGAATTGGAACAAGTTGAGGAGATATAATTCTAACCACATAAAATCCAAGTTCTCTAATATCAGGACTTGTCATATCTTTTATTAAAACATTATAATGTTTCTGTTTGAAAATTTTTATAATTCTTTTAATTTCACTTAAAATTTCATCTTTTTCTTTTAATTCTTTTTCATTTTCATTAAAATTTACTTCTAGATCTGGTTCTTTATTTAAATACTTACCAAAAGCAGGTTCAATATATTCTTTCTTTATATTGTAAAATGCCATACAATCATCAAAAGATTTAACATCTTCAAAACTTGGATTCCAACCATTCTTCCTTCTCTCATTAACTAATGCCCTTATATATGTTCCAACTTGTCCAACCTCTTTTAAAACTTTCTTTATTGCTAAACTATAAGTACCTCTACATGAAGTTGTACTAAATATACAATCACCGAAATCAGTCCTTATTTTTACAATAACCCAGATTGATGGTATTCCTAAATCACTAGTAATATCAATAAAATGAAACTCATAATTTGGAGGAAATATTTTTCTTATATAACTTTCAAGCTCTTTATTTATTTTTATTTTAGGAAGATCTAAATGGCCTGCCCAAGCTAACATAAATGCATCCCTTTCAATAATTTCATATAATCCATTTAATACTGCTCTAAAGAAATTCGTATGATTTGATAAGCCATTTGAAGTAGTAAAACCTATATTTGGTTCTTTCTCTAAAAATGGCATATATACAAGTCTTGCTGGATAGAGTTTGTATTCATTTTCTGTTATGTCATAACAATATGTCCAATGAATTTCTAAATTTTCATCTAATTTAATAAATGGAAATTTTTCTTGTTTATATTGTTCTTCATGAAATAAAGATATTTCATTTATATCAATTGCTTTATCCTTTATTCTCTTATAAGAAGAGAAAATTAAGTCATTTTTATTGTAAAAACATGAGGAATATCTCTCAACAAGTTCTCCAAATGTTGAAAATAATGCCTCATTTATCGTTAAACCACCACCTGAACTTCTTAACGATATCTTAAAAGCTAAGGGTTTACCAACAATAATACTAATATCTGAATTTATAGCTCCATAACTATGATAGTAAGCATCACCATTTATGTAATCTCCACCGCTTACAAATCTCGCTATCCCAGTAAATGGAGACAATGTTTTAAGAAATTTCTTTAATACAACTTCTTCCATTAATCACCTCCAATTGTTGAAAGGTCAGGAATCCAAGGTAATGGTCTTAAACTTGTGTCTTTTGAACAAATTGGGCAAGCTGGAACTTTTAAGACATGATTTATCTTGACATCGTAAGTGGTAAAATCAATGGTCAAGAAATTTCTATATATTACAGGAAACGAAAATTGAGTTAAAAATTTTATTGTTTCAATTGTAACAATACTTGAAATAAAATTATAAACAACAAGAGGAGCACCACTATTAGTCGCAGATTTTCTTTTTTCAATTAGGTACTTTTCAAAACTTTCAAAATAAACAAAAAACTCTAAATTACTTTTTATTCTCCTCATTAAGCATTCAAAACATAAACTATCATAAGTAAAAATAGGACCAATACTTATTATTGTTTCATCTATACCCATGCTAATAAGCCAAGGTTTTTTCATTTCATAAGCTTTTTTGTTAAATTCATAAAGAAATGAAGGATTATATTTATCTGCATCAACGATTATAAAATCAGATTCATTCAATATATCAAAAAATTCTTGTGGAAATCCATAAACTGTTTTAACATTTTTAAATCCACTCATAATTAAATTGTCATTTATTAGTTTAACAAGTGATGTTTCACCAATAATAGTTATTTTTGATTTTTCAAGAATATTGTAATAGTCTTTTAAATTATTTCTTAAAACGAATGTATTTTGGTCTTTAAGCCAATTAGAAACTTCAAATTTTAAGTTATATTCAACAATAATTTCATTCTCTAACATCTTATCCAAGACATCTAAAACCTTTGTTTTATCAAATTCATTTTCAAGGATTTCCCTTAACTTAGAAAAATTAACTTCTGAATTTCTTATTATTTCTAATGCTTTTAAAAAGATACTTCTTTTTTCCTCTTCAAAAAATTCAACAATTATTACATCACTTTTACACCTTATCTGAAACACACCCTCTTTTTCCTCAAAAATTTCATATCCTTCTTTTATTTTTAAAGCCATATTAAACCTCCTTTGTTTTTATTAGGAGGGGCAGGGCTAAGTTAAAAAATTAGCAGTGACAGCTTGTATGACAACAACAATGGCAGCAAGCACCAGCTGCTACTGCCACAAACATATTCTTCTTAGAAAGTTTTACTACTCTCATCTTGAAACCTCCTTTTTTTATTTAGATATATGTTATTGTACTTCCTCCTTGCCCCGGGGCTTTGGTTGTGATTGAAAGATTGGCTAAACCACTTGCACTTGGACTTTCCTGCCCTGCCCCTCATCAAGTGCCAAAATTATAAAGCACAAATTTTTCCGTTTCAAATTGTCAAATTATTTCAAATCCTATCATATTCACCCCAAACTTCCCTCAAAGCATCCGATATT
>JAVVGK010000132.1:0-4570 GCA_032249175.1 Candidatus Hydrothermia bacterium
TATTTATTTTTCTTCATTCCTAATAAATTCTTTCAGAATATCAAACCAAGGCTCATTTGTTATGTAAGCTAAAATCAGTTTATTATCTAAAATTGCTTTTTTAAATCCTTCAATTAACGAACATTTGTAATTAAGATAATTTAAAAATTCTATTGAAACGATACTTATTCCTGTAAATGTCCAAGCATTTTTGTAGTTGCCTTTTTTAAAATCCAAAATTCTTAAATTTTCAACAATAACATTATTTTGATAATCATCTTTTAAAATGAGCGTTCCAAAAGCATTATTTTTAATATGAAAATCAATAGCTTTTAAAATATCAATTTTATGAACAATATCACCATTATGAATAATGAAAAAGTCATTTTTTAAAAAATTTTTAAAGCTATAAATACCTCCTCCTGTTCCTAAAATTTCCAATTCTTCATGAAAAACAATTTCAACTCCATATATTCCATTTAAAAAATTCCTTATTTTATAAGAAAGATAATGTCCATTTATGAAAAATTTATTAACGCCTATTGAAAATAGTTTTAAAATAATGTGCTTCAAAATTGTTTCATTATTATATTTTATTAATGGTTTTGGTATTGTTTTTGTTATTGGTCTTAATCTTCTTCCAAATCCAGCACATAAAATAACAGCTTCCATTATATACAATTTATAATTTCTTTATAATTATTCTTTGGATTATTTACAGCTTTTGAAACTTTACAAAAATCTATCATTTCAGATGGAATTGGTTTTAAAAATTTAAGAAAATTTTCATCTTTAAAATAATTTTCAAAGTCTTCATCAAGAACAATAGCAGGCATTCTATCGTGAATAACTTTAAATTTTTCGTTTGGCTCTGTTGTAATAATAGCACATGTTTCCTCAGAGTAAATGCCTGCAAAAAGCATAGGTTTTTTATCGTTCCTATAAATAAAATATGGTTGTTTTTCTTTCCATTCAAAAAATCCATCTGCCACTATTAAAATTCTATTTTTTATAAAACTTTTAAAATATGGTTTTTGATAAATTGTTTCAATTCTTGCATTTATGACAGGTTTTAAATTTTTATTCCAAGATGGCACAAATCCCCATTTGAAACTTTTTAGTTTTCTTTTATTATCTTCCATCATTATAGCTAAGATATCTGAACCTGGTGCTATATTATAAGATGGCTCTAAGCTATTTATAACTTCATCAATTTTATAATAATCAATAATTTCCTCAACTTTTCTAAATCTTACAAATCTTCCACACATTATCTCTTAAATAGTAAAACATAAAAAAAATAACCTAAAAAAATTCCAACAATTCCCATAATACCTGCTAAGCTTTGAGGAGCGGGGATTGGAAGTTTTAAAAATGAAAATATAAAACCTGTAATAAAACCTGTTAAAAAGCTAAATATTATCTCTTTCATTTTTTAAATAAACTATCAAATATAGGAAATGTTGATTTTTCAATAATTTTTAGGATTTGGCTCTTTTGGGAAAGCTGAGCATAAAAATCATTCCATCTTATACCATAAGCAATAATACTTAAAAATAAAGTCATTTCAATTGCACCAAATATTCCACCTAAAATGCTATTTATAGCAGTCTTTCCTGTTATCATTCTAAATGGTTTTAAAATTAAATTAAGAATAAATTGACTTAGAAAGTATGAAATTATAAACATTCCAAGTATTGATAATGTCTCATTATTTCCTAAATAGGGCATCAATATACCATAAAATTTCAAGCCAAATAAAATCCCAATAATTAAAGAAATTAGAGCAATTAACTCTGAAATAAATCCACTCCTTAGACCATTTATTAAACCAAAAGCTATAATTACAAGAATAATAATATCAATCCCACTCATTTTTAACCTCCAAAATAAAATTTATACAGAACTGCTAAAATGAAGTTTATAAATGATAATGGAATTAGCCATTTCCAAGATAACTCAATAAGTTGATCAAGCCTTAATCTCATATAACTCCACCTTATAAAAAGTAGAAAAATATAAACAAAATAAACTTTAATTATTGTCCAAATAAATGGAGGTAAAATTGAAGGTCCATTCCACCCACCAAGAAATAATAATGTTATTAAAATTGAGCTAATTGTAATAAATAAATATTCAGCAAGATAGAATAATCCAAATTTCATTCCTGAATATTCAACATTTACACCTGAGACAATTTCACTTTCAGCTTCTGATATATCAAATGGAGCTCTATTCGTTTCTGCTAAGGAACATAAGAGAAATATAATAAATGAAACTTGACCAATAATCGGAATAAATATAAATGGCATGTTTTTTTGAGCTTTCACAATTTCCACTAAGTTAAAACTATTAGCCAAAACTACTATTGAAAGAACTGACAAAACTAATGGAATTTCGTAAGCAAGCAAAACACCAGCAGTTCTAATAGCAGAAATTAAAGGATATTTTGAATTTGATGACCAACCTGCTATTACGGAAGCTAATATCGGTATTGAGCCAATAGCAAATAGAAACAAAATAGATAAGTCCCAATTAACAAAAACAATTTTCTCATCTAATGGAACAACGGAAAATGCCATTATACTTGCTGATGTAAAAATAATAGGAGCTAAATTAAAAAGGAATTTGTCTGCATTTTTTGGAATAATATCTTCTTTAATTAGCATTTTAATAGCATCTGCTATAAGTTGTAAGTATCCATGAGGATAGCCTACAAGGTATGGACCCATTCTTGAATGTATTCTTGCAGCGACTTTCCTTTCAACATAAATTACAAGAATAGCAGATAGTGGAGCAGATATTAGAATGACAAATGATTGAATTAAAGCCTTTAAAAAAGTGTTATTTATATTTAAAGTGCTAAATAAAAAGCTAAAAATATAAAAAATTAAAAAAGCTGTTATTATTGTTAAAGTTGGTAAAATGATAAGGGTAAGTAGCATAGCCTGAAAATTTTAAGGCTATAATTAATGCTTTAAAATTTCAAGCTTCTTTTAGGGCGGGTAGCTCAGTTGGTGAGAGCGCTGCCCTTACAAGGCAGAGGTCAGAGGTTCAAGTCCTCTCCCGCCCATTTATTAAAACACTAATTATTGTCCCAACATATAATGAGTTTCCTCAAATTTTACAATTTATTTCAGCTATTAGAAAATTAAATAATTATGAATTCTTATTTATAGATGATGGCTCTTCTGATGGAACAAGTGAGATTATTCAAAGTTCAAATGTTAATTATATTAAAAATGAAAAAAATTTTGGTAAAGGTTATTCACTAAAAATTGGCTTTGATTATGCTATAATGAATAATTATGATTGTGTTATTACAATTGATGCAGATAATCAGCATCCAATAGAATATATTCCACTATTTGTGGAAAAATTAAAATTTTTTGATATTGTAATTGGCTCTCGTAGAAAGGAAATGAATATAAAAAAAATGCCTATTGATAGATATATTTCTAATAGGTTCAATTCCGCCTTTATATCAATTTTATGCTTAAAGAACATTCCTGATGCTCAAAGTGGATATAGAGCTATAAGAATTGATGTTATAAAAAATTTAAAAATTAATTCTAATGGATTTGATTTTGAAACGGAATTTATTATAAAAGCGATAAAGAAAGGTTATAAAGTTGGTTATATTGATATTCCTGTTATTTATAATTTAAAAAAAAGCCATATTAAGAAATTCAAAGATACTTTAAAGGTTTTAAAAATTTATTTAAATGTGATTTTCAATAGTTAAAAATAGTAAATTCTTAGTTATTTCCTAATAATTTTAATGTCCCTAATATCACCACCAACAACACTAATAAATAAGTTCCACTTTAAATTTGAATTCTTTATTATTTCAAACTGCTCAATTATGGCAATAAGATGCTCATAACTGAATGGCTCTAATAATTTATTGTTATAGTAAATTGGCTCTTTTAATAAAGAAATTAAAAAATTATTTAGCCAATAGTATTTATCAGGAAGAAAAATTTTATATTCATCTTGAAATTCAATATATCCAATTTTTTTATTTGCTTTGTAAATTTCAAATATCATTTAATTTAATCTCATATTCTACAACAGCATTTAAACTTGCTTTTACAGAGCAGTACTTTTCTTGTGAAAGATAAACTGCTCTTTCAATTTTTTCTTTATATTGCTCTAAATTTTCCCCATAAAAACTATAAGTGATTTTAATATGTTCAAACTTTCTTGGATATTCTTCTCTTCTCTTTCCCTCAGCGCTAATTTTAAATTTTTCATATTTAACTTTCATCTTATTCAATATATCAACAATATCAATTGCAGTGCATCCTAAGAGGGCTATAAGTAATAGTTGCATAGGTTTGGGTGATCTTTCATCCATAATAAATTCCTTACCATCTTCCGTTTGAAACTTAAAATCCCCATCAAAATTATAAAATAAATTAACAGACATAGCCAAAATTATAAAGTACAAGAAAAGTCCCATTTTGCATTGTCCAATAATTCTGAAATTACGATTATTTCTTATTTTGCCCAACCAACCTTAAATTAAGCCTTCGGCTTACTTTCGCCCCCTAAATGAACCCCCAATGAAAACTATAATTTTTAAAAA
>JAVVGK010000133.1:0-4443 GCA_032249175.1 Candidatus Hydrothermia bacterium
TGATTTAATGGGGGGATTTAAGAGGTACGAAGCCCTCAAGTCAAAAACGGGGTTTTTTAAAGCCGAAAGCTTAAATATAGGGTGGGTAGAGAAAATAAGAAATAATTGTAATTTCAGAATTATTAGACAATCCATATTTCCTCTGCTTTAAAATTTTCATATGTTAAGACCATTCACTCCTGAACCTTATACAGACTATAAAAAACCTGAAAATGAAAAAGCTTTAAGAGAATGGATAAATAAACATAAAGAGCAATTTCCATTAAGAATACCTCTCTTTATCGATGGCAAGGAAATTTACAAAAATGAAACCTTTAAAAGCATAAGTCCTAATGATAAAAATATAATAGTGGCTGATGTTTCATCTGCTGATGTTAGTGATGTTGATAAGGCTATTGAAAGTGCCTATAAAGCTTTTAAGTCTTGGAGCAAATTACCAGTTGAAGAAAGAGCAAATATTTTACTAAAAGCTGCTAAATTAATGAGAGAAAGGAGATTTGAGATTGTTTCGCTTATGAGTTATGAAGTTTCAAAAAATTGGCTTGAAGCAGATGCTGATGTAGCAGAAGCAATTGATTTCTGTGAATATTACGCAAGGGAAATGCTTGATATTGAAAGGCATATAAAGAATGGTTTATATTATTTACCAAGTGAAAATAATACTTATTATTATATTCCTCTTGGTGTAGTAGCGGTAATTCCACCTTGGAACTTTCCGTTAGCTATTTTAACGGGCATGACTGTTGCTGCACTTGTTGCTGGAAATACTGTTGTTTTAAAGCCTGCAAGTGATTCTCCTGCTGTTGGATATAAGTTAATAGAAATTTTGAGGGAGGTTGGTATTCCTGATGGTGTTATAAACTATATTCCGGGACCTGGTGGTGTTATTGGTGATTATTTAGTGGAGCATCCGCTTGTTAGAATGATAGCATTTACAGGTTCAAAGGAAGTAGGAATAAGAATTTATGAACTTGCTTCCAAGGTTAGACCTGGTCAAAAATTTCTTAAAAGAGTGATAGCGGAAATGGGGGGGAAAGATCCTATAATTGTTGATGTTTCAGCTAAAATTGATGATTATTTATTTAATCAAATTGTAATAAGTGCTTTTGGATTTCAAGGTCAAAAATGTTCAGCTTGTAGTAGGTTGATAATTGTTGAGGATATTTATGATGAAGTTGTTGAAGGGGTTGTTGAATGGACAAAAAAATTAACAATTGGTCCATCTACTGAAAATTATAATTTTAATGCAGTTATAAATGCGGGTGCTGAAAAGAAAATTCTTGGATATATTGAAATTGGTAAAAATGAAGGAAAATTAATTTTAGGTGGAAAAAAGGCTGATATTGGAATAGATGGATTTTATATTGAGCCTACGATATTTAAAGATGTTTCACCAAAAGCAAAAATTGCTCAGGAAGAAATTTTTGGTCCAGTTCTTTCAATTATAAAAGCAAAGGATTTTGATGAAGCTATTGAAATAGCAAATGATAGTGAATATGGTTTAACAGGTGCTGTATTTTGTAGAGATAGATATAAAATTGAAAAAGCAAAGCGAGAACTTATGATCGGAAACTTATATATAAATAGAAAATGCACAGGTGCTATTGTAGGTGTTCATCCATTTGGTGGATTTAATATGAGTGGAACTGATGCAAAAGCAGGGGGACCAGATTATTTATTATATTTCTTACAAGGGAAGAGTGTTTCAGAGGTTATATAAAAGAGAATAATACTTTTTATTTTTTATGTATAACTTCCAATTTGGTTCAAGAACTGCAAGAGGGGGATTTGCAAATGAGAGGAATATTTGTGAAAAATTTAATAATTGGAAGAGAGATAGAGAAGCTCAGCTATGGTTGAAAATAATGGGCTATGACATTAGAAAAATTGATGAAGTAAAGGCTATTATAATACCTACAAAATTAAGTAGAGCCAAGTTAAGGAGTTTTGGATTTACAGAGGAGGAATATGATGAGCTTATGAAATTTAAAAAGGCTGACTTACAAGTTCAAATTAGAGTTGTTATTTTCATTTGTAAGTTATTAAAGATTGAAAATTTATCATTGAAGAAAGCAAATTCAGATGCTGATTACAATCAAGTTGATAAAAGATCAGTGGATTCATACCAGAAAATGTGGGGATTTAATGATAGAATAGCTCTAGCTCTTAAATTATTTACAGGTGAAGTAAGACCTTCTTCATATCCTAAAATGTTAAGAGTAAGTCAAAGTAAATTAAGAGATAGCAGAAGGGTTTTTTTGGATGAATTAAAAGAAGATTTAGTTGAAGAAATTATATCATTTTTTAGAGAAAATAAAATTTTGATTGTTAGCGATATTTTGCAAGGTAGGGGAGGATTTGCTGCAGATTGGATGTTAGTCACAAGATATAATAGGGCTGACAATACAACAACATGGACATTAAGGGATATTAATACTGTCAAGAATTTCTTTGGAAGAGGTGATGTTAAGCTTTCTCCAAAAGGTAGCCTATATATAGGAAGGATAACTATGCAAAGGAAAGGAGGAACTCCCGATCCTACGAAATTACAATTCAAAATAAAACCCTGTGATCTTTTCAACTATAATGGATGAAATAATCATTCTTGGTAAAGTCAAATTTGATTTAAGACACCCTGATGAGGTTGTTTTGGCAAAGTACGAATTAGAATCCATATTAGATAATTTTGTAGAGCCTGTAAGAACTATTCCTGCTCTATTTAAAAGTTATCCGTTTAATAAATTGACTGATGAAGTAATACATATAATAACTCGTAATGTTTATCTTGGTGAGATTCAAGGTTATATATCAAGAGTTATGGATCTTGATATTAAGAAACTTATCAAAAGACCCGCTTTTTTTAGAGAAATATATTTGATTATTAAAGGTTATGAAAAAGTTGAAAAGTTAAAAAAACAACTTGAATTATTTAGTGATAATCTTTATCAAATTTTTGATTTATTAGATGAAGAAATGTTATTTGTAAGAATTTTTCCCATACAAACGATTTTTGAATTTATTACAGATATAAAAAAACTTCCTGATGTAGCTATTACTCCTAAGAATGTAAGAAATTACCAAGAATACCTTACTCAAAAGGAAAAAGGAATTGAAAAAGGAATTGAGGATTTGATAAGCCATATAAAATATAATCATTACAGGGCTCCACATTTAGGGTTAGGTAAGAAACATATAGGGGATTTTATAGATTGGGCAGGAACTGATTTAAGGAAACCATTTTTACACTATTTACATAAATATAAGGGTAAAGGTGATCCAAGAGTTTCAAGATTCCTTATAAATCTTTTAAAAGTAAATGAAGGGGAAGTTATATTGGATCCTTTTTCCGGATCTGGTGCTTTTATTGCTGATGCTCCGACTATGGGGATAAATGCGAAAGGTATTGAAATTCTAAAGTTTGCTTGTCTAATTTCAAATGTGAAATGCAATTTAAACTTAGATTTAAATACTTTAAAGCAAGAAATTTTAAATCTCTTTTTAAATATTGATAATAAAGGACTTTTTAAACCTACGCTATATAGCAAAAAAGATAAGCTTTTAGAGAATCTTCATTGCTATTGTAAGGGTAGTCATTTAAGAAATGTTATTAGTCATTTGGAAGAAATTATGATCATAAAAGATGCAATAAATCAAATAGAAGATGAATCAATAAGGGACTTTCTTGTAGTATTGTTAAGCCAAAAAATAATTGAATATACGGAGAAAAATATAAAAAATAGCTTTAAGGAAGCTTTTAAAAAGTATGTTGAAGATAGGTATCTCACATTATATGGAACTTTACAATTGGCTAAAAAATTAAATGTTAAGCTAAATGAAGGTGAATTTAAAATAATAAATGGTGATAGTACTCACATACCATTTATTAATGATAATTCAATTGATGGCATTTTAACATCACCACCTTATTTTGATGCATTAGATTATATAGAAAGTAATAAGGTTCCAATTGTTATTCTTGAATTTTGGGAAGACTTGAAATTTAGCTCAATAGAGAATTACTATTTACAATTTAAAAACTATCATTTGGAATTACCGCAATCAAGTAAGGAACTCGTGGAGCTTTTGAAAACTTCCCATCGTTCATTGAAAGCAGAAATAGTTGAGTGCTATTTAAAAATGATGAAACTGTCATTTAAGGAATTTTTTAGGGTTTTGAAAGTGGGAAGATATTGTGTTGTAGTAGTGAGTAAGTATCATAGTTGGGTAATAAACAGAAAAGAGAAGAGAGTAGAAACATCAAAAATTATATTAGATATAGCATTATCTGAAAATTTTGAAATAGTTGATGTTATTCAGCATGGATTGTCAAAAGTGGATGAGGGAAAAATAAGAAATGAGGATATTTTAATTTTAAAAAAGCCTTTAAAATTTTCCGAGAATAATGTTTCAGAGGTTATATAAAAGAGAATACGGGATATTTTT
>JAVVGK010000134.1:0-4418 GCA_032249175.1 Candidatus Hydrothermia bacterium
TAGTAGGTCAGGTCTCTTGTGCTTTGGGAGGCCGAAATAATTATTGGACAAAGCAGAATTGAAGTGATAATTTATCATTTTTTAAATGATAAATAGCATTTTCAATATCTTTTGTTAAATTTCTATCTTCATCTATTATTTTTATTGGATGGCTTTTGTGATTTCTTAATTCTTCATAAATTTCCCTTAATTCTTTTGGAAGATTTTTATAATTTTCTGTTAAATACAACGCTTGAAGTGAAGCAATTAGCTCATAAGCAAAAATATAATAACATTTTTTTACATTTTCAAAAAGATATAAACTTGAATTTGAGCTAAATGAAACAACATCTTCCTGAAATTCGCTTGTAGTTATATTATCAATTGAATAAGGATAAAAATTCATATTATTTAATAAGCTTGCTTGACTTACTTGGAACATCATAAGACCACTATTTAAACCTGGTTCTTTTGTTAAAAAGTTATATTCTTTTAATAATTGAAATGTTCTCCTTTCTGAAATATGACACATTTTAATTAAATTCATATTTAAAAAATCTGAAAGAAAGGCAATTTCTTGACCTTGAAATAAACCAGATGAAATAACTTCATCATCAATAATTACAGGATTATCTGAAACACTATTTAATTCTTCATTCGTTTTTTGCTCAATAAATTTTAAATTATCATATATTGCACCATATATTTGAGGAAAAGTTCTAAATGAATAAGGGTCTTGAATTCTATTGCCTTCAAGATTTTCAGCATATTTATTTAAAATTCTTAAAATTTCAGAAAAACCTTCACTTTTATTCAATTTTGATAGCTTTAAATTATAATGTTTTTTATTAGCATTAAAAGCATAAGCGGAAAGAAGAAAAATTGTAATAGACTGCTTAAAAATTCTAATAAATTCATTTAAGCTTATTGATAAAAGTGCTTTACTAAATTCAAGTCCATTTATTAGTGAAAGCCCCTCTTTTTCCTTTAAATTTAAAGGCTCTATATTTAAAATTTTGTGAGCAATAAGTGAAGGATAAAATGATTTGTCTAAATATACATAACCCTCACCAATAAGTGTTAGTGCCATATGAGATAAAGGAATTAAATCTCCACTTGCTCCAACAGAGCCATATTTTGGAATTACAGGATAAACTTGATTATTCAAAAAAAATAATAATCTATCTATGACTTCATATCTAATGCCACTATATCCAAGACTTAAATTATATAACTTTAAAAATAAAATTGCCCTTGAAATTTCTCTTTCTAATTCTTCTCCAACACCAACCGCATGAGATTTTATCAAATTTAATTGTAGTTTTTCAGTTTCATTAACAATTTTATAAGCTAATTTTCCAAAACCTGTATTAACACCATATATAATTTCATTGTTTTTTATCTTTTCTTCAAGGACTGCCCTTGTATGTAAAATTCTTTGTTTTAATTTTTCAGATATTGAAATTTCTTCATTTGAATTGGCAACCCTATAAACCAAATTATGGTCAATTTTCTCATCTAATAAAATCATTTGGAATATCTAAATTTAAGAACATATTCCGGATCTTTAAGAGATTCAAGAGCAAGCATTGTTGCTTTTAATAAATTAACTGGATTTGTTGATTTTCCAAGAACTTTTGTTAAAACATTCTTATAACCTGCCATTTCAAGAACTGCTCTAACAGGTTGGCTTGCTATAATTCCTGTTCCTGGTGCTGCTGGTTTCATAATTAGTTTTATAGCACCGAATTTAATATAAATAGGATGAGGAAGTGTTCCATTTTTTATCACCACATCTTTCAAATTTTTTCTTGCTCTTCTTACCGCTTTGGCATAAGCTTCTGGCGTTTCAGCAGCTCTTCCATGACCTATTCCCACTTTTCCCTGACCATCACCCACAACAACCCAAACATGCATTCTAAATGTTCTTCCACCAGCCCTCATTTTTGCTGTTCTTTTTATAACTACAACAGTTTCTCTTAAACTTTCCATTTTTTTATCCTCCTATTTTTGAAAATTTTAAAGTATCAAGGATCCAATAAATTATTGTTCTAACACCGAAACCTGTTGCTCCAATTTCATTATTATAAGCCACACCAGCAATGTCAATATGAGCCCATTTATTAGGTTCTTCTACGAACTCTCTTAAAAATAATGCTGCAAAAATTGCTCCACCCCACCTATCCCCCGTATTTTTTATATCCGCAACTTTGCTTTTTAGATTTTGAGCAATTTTTTCATCTAAGGGCATTAACCAATAATTTTCCTCTGCTAAACTTCCATAATACTCAATTTTCTTATACAAATCAGAATTTGGTGTAAAAACACCTGCCCTATATTCTCCAAGAGCAACAACAATAGCTCCTGTTAATGTTGCGAAGTCTATAATATAATCCAAATGTTTATAATGTTTTGAAACATAAGATAAGACATCCGCAAGTGTTAACCTACCTTCTGCATCAGTATTAAGAATTTCAATCGTTTTACCATTATATGCTTTTACAACATCACCTGGTTTCATAGCTTTACCCGAAGGCATATTCTCACATGTAGCAAAAAATCCATGAATTTCAATATTTTTTAGTTTTAATTTTCCAATTATATCAAACAATCCAAGAACAACTCCTGCACCTGCCATGTCAATTTTCATATCTAACATTCCTTCATAAGTTTTTATATTCAATCCACCACTATCAAATGTTAAAGCTTTTCCAACAATAGCGATTTTTAATTTTGGATTACCATTTTTATATCCTATATGAACAAAATACGGCTCTTTATCAGAACCACTTGCAACTGCCAAAAATGCATTAAAACCCATTCTTTCAAGCTCTTTTTTATCAAAAACCTCAATTTCAAAATTATAATTTTTGGCAATTTTTTCTGCTTCCATCTTTAATGTCTCTGGATATATTTTATTTGGTGGCTCATTAACAAGGTCCCTTGTATAATTAACACCTTCTGAAATAATTTTTGCTAAATTATTATCTTCATTTTTTGAAATTATAAAATAATCAACATTAAAATCGTTAGCTTTTGACTTATATTTATCAAACGAATAATGTTGGTAGTAAAGTTCTTCAATTGCGAATAATATATTTTCATCACTTTTAAAATTTAAGACAACCTTTTTAAACTTAAAGTCTTTAACAATTTTTGAAACTTTTCTTATATAATCACGAACATTTGTCCATTTTATAAGAAATGTTTTTGGCTCAACAAATAAGAAATCATTTTCAATATCAGCAGGCTCAAATATAGCATTATATTCAATATCTCCCTTTTCTTTTAAAATTTTTATATTAATCATAGTGAAAAGTTTAAAGTTCAAAATAAAATGCCTTGTCTAGTAATTCTAAAATTTAGATTATTTCTTATTTTTCCCATCCACCCTATAAATAAGCCTTCCGTTTAAAAATACCCATTTTTATGCCTTGAAAATGAAGAATTCCATTACATTTGATTGTGTTAAACTATAATTAACAATCAACAACTCCTCACCTTCCCTCAAAGAGTCTCTACCATAATTTGTCATTCCATATTTTGTTTTCCATTCAAAGATATAAAAGTTATTCTTGTAAAGGGATTTTATATAAGGATTATTATCATATGTAATGATAATTTTATGATGAGTTTTCAAAACATTTTTATATAACCTTTCATGATCAAAGTTAATATGTAAATCCCCCCTTTTGCCATATAGTTTTGATTCTTTGCTTGAATAATATGGTGGGTCAAGAAAAATCACAACATCTTTTCCTTCCATAAAAAGAAATTGCTCGTAATCGCCATGATATATTTCAATTCTTTGTAAAATTTTGCTAACAGCTTTCAACTTTTCAATACTTGAATAAGTAAATCTTTTTTGAAAAGCAGATTCCGAATAGCCTCCACTATGAACTGTGCCAGAGAAACTTATCCGGTTTAAAACATAAAAATCCACTGCTATTTGAAAAGGATCTGTTAGGCTTTCTCTTCTTTCCAATATCTCGTAAAATAGTCTCTTTCCATCTTTGTATGTATTTTTTATACACAATAATTCTTTTATTAGTTTGTCTGGATTTTCCTTTAACTCTTTCCAAAAACAATACAAGTCATAGTTTATATCTGATATTATGTATCTTGCATGAGGTTTTATTTGAGCCCAGTACAATGTTATGCTTGCTCCACCACACATTGGCTCCCTCAACTCTTTAAAGTCAGGGAAGAATTTAGCAAGAAACTTAACTACCTTTGATTTTCCTCCAGGATACCTTAAAGGAGATTTGACTAAGTTAGCCATACCATAATTAGAAATTTTGAAGGAACATCAGATAAAATTTTATCAACTTCTTTTAGTTGAATTTTATTATAAATTTTATAAGATAAACCTCTTTTTATTCTACCGAACAACTCTAACATTTGAGCTATAATTTTAAAGTATAATTCTTCTCATTCTT
>JAVVGK010000135.1:0-4405 GCA_032249175.1 Candidatus Hydrothermia bacterium
AATCAAGTTTAAAAATTTTAAAGTATCCTTTAAAATTTTCGTATGGCAAGAAAGTGTGAAATATGTGGTAAAGGTGTTGTATTTGGAAATAGAGTTAGCCACTCAAATAAGAAGAGTTCAAGAAAATTTAAACCGAACTTACATAAAATTACAGCTATTGTAAATGGGAGTAAAAGAAAAGTTAAGGTCTGTACCAAGTGTTTAAGAAAATTGCCAAGGGCTTAATTGCCCTTCTTTCACTTCTTTTAATTATTATAGGGATTTCAATTTTTTATTTTTTTCAAAATTTAGATAAATTTTTAAGCAATTTAATAGAAAAAAAATTAGGAAAACCACTTACATATAAAACACTTTCAATAAGCTTAAAAGAAATTTCAATATCCAATTTTGAAATTCCAACAATTTTAAAAGGTGATTCTCTAAAAATAAAATTTTCCATTTCCGAACTATTAAGAAGAAAAACAATTTATAAAATTTCAGCTTATAATGTTGTTTTTAATGTTGATAGCTTTGAAAATAATTTAAAAAGAGATACATCAGGAGTATCCTCTGAAAGCTCATTTGAAAAATTTGAAATAAGAAACATTGAATTTAACAAAATACATTTAATAGTTAATAATTTAAATATAAATGCCCAAAAAATTTATTCAAGTATAAAATCAGATGGAAAAGCAATTTTAATAAAATTAAATGCCTACAATTTATCTGAAAATAAAACAATTCATCAAAATTTAGATAGCTTAAATTCACAAATAAAAATTTACTCTGATAGTATTTTTACAATTTCTGATTTATATGCTGATAGTTTAAGAGCTGAGAAATTAAACTTTGAATTTTTCCCGAATGAAAAAGTTATTATTTTAAATTCAAAATTTATAAAATTTAAGACATTTAACTTTTATAATATCATTAGCAAAATTGAAACAGAAAGTTTAAAGTTATTTAGCGTTGGAGATAGCTTGACATTTGAAAGTAATAGAATTTACAATTTCAATATCAGCTTAAAGTTTAAGAATGATACAATTTTTATATATGAAGGAAAATTTAATTTTCTTAATGGAAAAATTTTATTAAGTGGTTTTGTTTTTGATACAAGCTTTAATATAAATGCGAAAATATCAAAATTAAAGCCTGATAAAGTTATTGAAATTACAGGAAATTTTAACATTTATGGTAATTTCAATAGTAATTTGAATATAACATTTAGCAATACGAAAGTTATTTATGATACTTTCAATTTTGAAAATTTAAGTGGAACAATATATTCAAAGAATTACAAAAATTTTGAAATTTCAAAACTCATAATAAATGATAAAAATGTGGTTGGTGAAATTGTTGGCAGTTATAATTTAGAGAAACAAAAAGGGAATTTAAATTTAAATTTAAGTTATATAAATTTAGGGAAATTTAACAATTTTATAAAAGGCTCTTGTAATTTTCTTGGAAATTTAAAAATTGAAAAAAATCATTTTGAAATTTTTGGTGATGGTAATTTTTCTAAATTGTCTTATGAAAATTATCATCTTGAAAGTGGCATTTATAAAATTCATTTAATTGATAGTTTCATTAATTTTCAAACAAAATTATTAAGTTTAAAAACAAACGATAGTTTAATTTTAGATAGCTCATATATTTTCTTTAAAAAACATCAAGATGAAGGTGATTTTTCAATAATTGCTTTTAGTAAATATGGAAAATTAAATGTTTTTGGAAATATCATTTTAAAAGATACAATAAAATCAAATTTCAATTTCGTTTTTCTAAATGGTGATACAATAATTAAGTTTGAAGATGGATTATTTGAAAGTTATAAAAATTATAATTATTTAAAAGCGAGAAATGAAAATATAATTTTTGAATTGGTTTTGGATAGCCAAAATGTTGATTTAACTTTTATTAGCTCAAATTTTGATTATGAAAAGTTATTAAAAGTTTTTAAAATTGATAGTGTTAGATTTGATGGATATGTTGCTTTGAGAATTAAAGGGGACTTATCAAATCCAAAACTATTCTTGAATATAGATTTAAATAATGCTCAATTTAAAAAATTTTTATTTAATGAGTTATATTCTTCAATTTATTATTATGATAAGCAAATAAATGTTGATTACTTTAAAATTTCTGATAAAAATGGGACATTTGAAGGTAATTTAATTTTATCATCAGTTTTAAAATTAAATCCATTTTCCATAACACTTGAAGAAGGTAATATAAGTGGGGAAGTTTCGTTTAATGGATTTCCTGTTGATATTATTGAGCCTTTTTTATTTCCTAATGTTGTTATTGATGAAGGTTATATTGAAGGAAAAGCAAAAATTTCAGGCTCTTTAACTTCACCATCACTTTCAGGAAATGCTAAAATTCATTCAAAGAATTTGGCTTTTACACCCTTTGAAATTGAATTTAAAAGTTTAGATGGCTCATTAACTTTTTATAAAAATACTATTAAAGTTAATGACTTTATATTAAATAATTCCAAATCTGGAATTTTGAAAATAAATGGTTTTATTGTTTTTTCAAATAAGTTTAAAGATATAAATTTTGATTTAACGATGGAAATGAGTAAATTTTATTTTTCTTTGGATGATTGGACAGAATTCTTTATAAGTGGTTTTTTGAAATTATCAGGCAAGTTTCCAAGTTTAAGTATTGAAGGTAATTTGAATATTGATCAAGGGTATGTAAATTATCCTGTTGGATATAAGGCAAAAAATCAATCAGAAGCACCAAATCCTTTAAGATATTATATAACAATAACTGCCAATAGAAGAATTTTTTTCAGTAATGAGCTTGTTGATGCGGAATTGTCAGCGAACTTAATTCTACAAAAAACAAGTGATGTTGGACAATACTTTGAAGGTTCTTTTAACATTATAAAAGGAAATGTTTATTTATACACATTAAATAAAAATTTTAAGATAATTGAAGGAAAAATAAATGTTGTGAGAAATGAGATAAATCTTGATATAATTGGTGAAGCGGAAATTTATGATGATACAATTACTGCTCATGTTATGGGAACACTTGAAAATCCATATTTTGAATTGTTTTCAAAAAAGGGTAGAAGTCAATTTGAAATTTTAAATTTAGTTTTAAGTGGGGGATTTAGTGAGAGAGGTATAAATTTAGCTCAACAAGTTCTAACAAGAAATATAAGAAAAAAATTCAATTTTGATGAATTAACATTCACACCTATTGGAAATAATGCTCTTATAACACTTGGAAGTTATATAACTGAAAAATTATATTTAAAGTTAAGTACAGATATTCAAAATCCAGATGCTTACAATTTAAGAGTTCAATACTTTTTAAAACCAAATTTATCTGCTTTTGGTGAAAGAAAAGAAAATACTTATACAATTGGTATTGGTTATCGTTTGAAGTTTTAAAAGGCACTTTAAAATTTATCCTTGACAAAACAACCCTTTAAAATTTTTATAATTCTATCAACTATAATTATTTTATTTGTATTTTTAATTTTTGCTTTACAAACAAAAAAACCTGAAAATTCAAAATTGATAAGAAAATCAGCTTATTTTAAACTGCCAAGAATTGATAATTTAAATGATAGTTTAAGTCTAGATGATTTTAAAGGAAAGATAATAATTCTAAATTTTTGGGCAAGTTGGTGTGAGCCTTGTAAAGAAGAGGCAAATGAACTTAATAAAATATATGATAACTTAAAAGATAGTGTTATTTTAATTGGTATTAACATATGGGATAAGAGAGAAAATGCTCTTAAATTTATTAGAGATTACAATTTAAAGTTCTTAAACTTATATTCCAAAGATAGTCCAATAAGTGTAGATTATGGAATAACAGGTGTTCCAGAAACAATTATAATAGACAAACAAGGCAATATCATTCATCATTTCAAAGGTCCTATAAACTACAATTTAATAAGTAATATCTTAATCAAATATCTTTATAAAAATCCTTGATTTAGTTGGACAAAATGTTTAAGTGATTGATAATCAGCAACTTATCAAAATTTTAGGAAATTATTTATTTTACGGGGGACTTTAAGGGGGCGAAGACCCCAAGTCAAAAAATGGGCTTTTTTAAAGCGGAAGGCTTGATTCCAGGGTGGGTGGTAAAACATAGAAAAATAAACAATTCCAAAATTATTAGACAATCCATTTAATAACCGCTTTGTCCAATAAATAGTGTTAAGTGGTTGATAATCAATAAGTTATGAAAATTTTAAAAAATTATAGCTTTTATTGGGGGGGTTTGTTAGGGGGCGAAAGCCCCCTGCCGAAAAATGGGTATTTTTAAGCCGAAGGCTTATTTATAGGGTGGGCGGGGAAAATATAATAAAATAAATAATTTCAGAATTATTGGACAAGACAAATAACAACTGCTTTAAAATTTTAAAATCTATGAGATTAGAAAAAATAAGAAG
>JAVVGK010000136.1:0-4391 GCA_032249175.1 Candidatus Hydrothermia bacterium
GGTTTAAAACAAAGAGCAGATGAAATAAGAAAGAAAGTTGAATAATGTCATTTTGGGATGAAACATTATTTTCTTTTTCTAATGAATTAAAAACTGAAATGGATTTTTTTAAAAATGGCATTTTACCTATAAATGTAGAGAATTTTGAATATTATGAAGAAATTATAAAAAATTTAAAGCAAGAAAATAAATTATTTTTTCAAGTGATTTTAGCACACTTATACTTAATTTTAGGTCAATTTCAAAAATCAAGAAACTTAATAAATCAATTACTTGAAGAAGAGCTTGAAGATAAAATAAATGAGCTTTCATATATTTTAATTTTAAAAGCTATTTTAGAAAAAAACAAAAATTATTTATATGTAGTAAGGGAAATGTTATATAAAGATGAAAAAGGTTTGGAAATTGTTAATGAAATTTTTAAGGCTATGAATGCTGAGATTGAAGATATTTATATTTTAGCATTTTCAAGAAGCTCATTTTTTAATACATTATTTTATGTAGGTGTAATTTTTAATGATATAGTATGGTTTAATTTTGGCGAAAATAGTGGTCTTTATCAATCAAATAATGTTATGGATTATAGAAGAGATTTAAGAAGATTAGCGGTAGCATATTCTATAAATCCTTATGAAATTAGAAATATAATAGAAAATAAAACATCAGCATTTTCAAAATTTATGGAATATTTGGGTTTTAAGAGTTTTAGGAATTTAAAAATTGCGATTTCTTATTTTAAAAAAGCATATAAAAAAGCATATAAAAAAATTTCATATAGCCAAGATTATTACTTTATAACGAATTTTGATATTATTTGTAGATATGATTATAAATCCATTTTAAAGAATTTTGATATGGATTTGAGAAAGGATGTTTTAAGAATTGCTAAAAAAGTTTATAATGCTTCTTTAAAAGAAATTCTTTCGGAAAGAAATTTTTTTATAAATTGTCCATTTTGTATGAGTAAAAATATCGTAGTTAATGGTTATTCTAAGAATAAAAAACGATTTCTTTGTAAGGATTGCAAGAAGTCATTTTTTCTTAATTTACCATTATCACATAAATTTTATAAAAATTAATCATAAAAAATAAAAAAATTGGGAATATCACACAAAATTATCCTCTTGAAATTTTAAATTTACATGCTTTAAAATTTTAGAACTTCACAAAAGGAGGTTAAAAAATGGAAAGGTTAAAAGAACTTATAAATGACAGGAAGGTTGTAAAGAGGGTAAATAATGTTGAATTCTTCTACTATAAATCCTACGATAACTATATATCTCTTATTGAAGCTATGGAGAAAAATTTATTAAGTGTTTCGGAGACAGAAAATGTAAATACTCTCATTATAGAATATAAAGGAAAAATTCCTGTTGTTGTTACAGCTGATGATGTTTTTGTAGGAGGAAAGCAAAATAGAAAACCAAAAATGAGCATCATTATAAAAAGTGGTAAATATGATATTCCTGTTTTTTGTATAGAAAAACATAGATGGTATTATTATCATGAGTATATTCGTAGGCTTTCAGAGATAGTTAAGGAAAATTTTTCAATAATTAAAGATGCTGAAAGAATAGTTATTTTAAAGGAGAATTCTGAAAGAGCAATAAGTATTTCCGAATTTTTTAGGCTTGTTGTTTGGGTTATATATCATATAAATCAAATTGTATCTAATGAGCAAAGAAGAGTTGTAATTTCAGAGCTTATAGTATTTGCTAATTATTTATTTGATTTGTTTTTAGGTCTTATTAGTATAGAAAATGTTATTTTAGAAAGTCAAAAAATTAAGAATTTGCTATTTGAGTTTGTTTCTTTTTTAAGAAAGAATAGGATATGGTTTATAAGTAGAAAAAGACTAAATAAGCTCAATTCATTATTAGATGATATTCCTCTTTCAGATAGGGAGGAATGGTGGTTTATATATAAAAAAGATTTAGAAGAACTTTATTTATTAAGCTTTAAAACTCATTTGGCAGATTATTTACCACCTGAATTTAGAGAAGTTATTGAAAAAAAGGAATATAATAGGGAAGAAATGGCAAGGATTATAGAAAGAATTATTTCAAAATATTATGAGAGGATAGGAATTGAAATGGAGGCTCGTGAGGTATATGTTCCAAGAAGAATAAGAAGAATAAGGGATAATCAAGAAGAGGTTTGGGAAAATGTTCAAAAACTTTTATTTCATGAAAATATTCATTCAAAAACAGAGAATTTCTTAGAATATGCTCAAAGAGTAAAATATGATGTTGATTTTGATATAAATGAAGAATTTAATGGTTTTATTATTACTAATGAAAATAATGAGATTTTAGCTATTGAATACATTTCAAATAGTAAAGTGTTTGCTCAAAAATATAAAAAGTACTTATATGATTATTTAAAAGATTTAGAGAGCTTAAAACCTATAAATCTAAATGAATTAAAATTATACCCATCTAATATAAATGTGGGTATTGGTAATGCTTATGTTTTCGGTGATAATACAGAAGGTGAATTGTTAGAATATCAAGATGAAATCATTTTAGTTAGTTTAAATGGGAGGTAAAAAGATGTCTATTTATTTAAATATGTTTGAGATTGAATTACCTGATGGAAAATTTAGGGTAATGGCAAAGAAAATAAGGAAAGGAGAAGATATTTTAAAGGATTTAAGAGGTAGGTTCAAGGGTATAACTTTTTATAAAATTGGTAATTTTATAGATGCTTATGGTAAAGGAATTTCAACTTTTAAAAGAGATTTAGAAAAAGAGGGATTCAAAGAAAAATGGTTGGCTTTTAAAAATAGAAATATATCAAAATTAATAAGTCATATTTTAAAATTTTCAATTATGGAAAAGTTAAAGCAAAATCATGAGTTGAATGAGAAAAAATTTGATATTGTAGTTTATGAAAAAAATTATCAAAAAATAGATGATAATATTCTTTTATACCGTGGCTTTAAGTTAAGAGTGATTTATTTAAATGTTAATGGCGATTTAAAATTTTTCTTAGTAGTTGATAGAAAATTTAAAATAACTGATAATAATGATAAGCCTCTATCTCCAAAAGCTATTAAGGAAAAGTTTGGTGAAGATATTTATAATAAAGTAAAAATAATACAAGGTGAGTTTAAGCAAAAAAGCATTCAAAATCAAAACTCTACAAAATCAAGCAATATGGAAATAAATGAAAATTTAGGTAGAAAAATTTTTGAAGATATTAAAAATTTTGTTTCTAAAATAGAAATCATAGAATTGATAGTTGAGCCAGGCGATTTAAAGGCTAAAATAAAGAAGGAGCCTTATCATGTACCGATTGGTGAAAATGAAGAATTTATGCTATAAATTTTTTGAGCCTCCAATTTTGGTTATTCGTAATATTTTTGGTCGTGAGCATTCTTTAGATTTAGGACAGAAATTATATAATGAATTAAAAAATAATAAACCCTATCAGCCATTAAACAGAGGAATAAATGGAATTTTGGTTAGCTCAATAAATAATGTAAATTACTTTAAACAAGATTTTCAAGATGAATTTCAAAAACTTTTTAAACAAAACATACAACTTCAAATAGTTAATCCAACGCATTTAAATGGACTGAATTTTAATAATTACCAAATAATTATATGGGTAGTTGGGAATAGTCAAGATTATCAAACCGCTAAAAATTTTAAAAAGAAATCAAAAGTGCCAGTTCAAATTGTTAGATATTCAAAAATTAATAATAATTATGCCATTTCGAATATATGCCTTAATGTTTATTGTAAGCTTGGTGGTGTTCCTTGGATTATAGAAACTAATTTTGATTGCTATGTTATAGGAATTATAAAGAAAATTATAGGTAAAGGATATAAAGAATATAGAGTAAAGTTATTCCAAAATAATGGTCTTTTAATTTCCTCATTTGGACCAGATATAAATTTAGATAGTTTATTAAATGAATTAAAAAGTAAATTAAAAGATATTAACAAAATCTCATTTCATTTCCGCCTTAAACCTTCAAAAGAAGAAATTTCAGCTATTGAAGAAATTTTTAAAGATAAAGAATATGCTATAATTTATATAAATTTATATTCAATTTTTCGCATTTTTGATACAAGTAATAAATATTATATCCCAGAAAGAGGGTTATTTATTAGAATTAGAAAAGAGCAAGGGTTTATTTTATCAGATGGTTTAGTAAATTCAAAAAGAGGAAAACCTGGCTTTCCACATGCTTTAGATGTTGAAATTAAAAAATCAACAATAAATTCTGATGAATATGAAGAATTATTTAAGCAGGTTTATCATTTTTGCTATGTAAATTATAAAAGTCTTTCTGAACTTCATTTTCCTTCAACTCCCGCAAGTATTATTTAAATTTTAGAAAACTTTAAATAATTTTCCAATATAATCATAGCAGATAAATC
>JAVVGK010000137.1:0-4354 GCA_032249175.1 Candidatus Hydrothermia bacterium
TTCAGGGTGGGTGGGAAAAATAAGAAATAATCTATATTTTAGAATTACTAGACAACGCAGTGCTTGGTAATTTAAAGCTTTAAAATTTTCGGAATGCGTGATGTGGGACTTTTAATTTTAAGAGTTTTTCCAAGTCTATTATTATTTATCTTTCATGGAATTCCTAAAATTCAAAAGCCACATTATTTATTAGTTAAGAAAATTGGACTTCCATTTCCTGAAATTTTCACTTGGGCTTCTATACTTGCTGAAACCTTATTTGCTATATTCGTAATGATTGGCTTATGGACAAGAATTTCAGCCATTATTTTAGTGATTAACTTCTTATTTGCTTCTTATTTACATCTTTTTATTTTAAAACAATCAATTTTAGAAGCTGAAAAGCCAATTTTATTTTTAATAATTTATTTAACAATTGCCTTAATTGGAGCAGGAAAAATCTCAATAGATAAAAAATAAATTAAAATTGAGATGTAAAGTAAGGTTTTGGATCAACTGCCTCTTTACCTATTCTTAATTCAAAGTGAAATAATTCATCGCCAACTTTGGCAATTTGTTGTCCTTTTATTACTTTATCACCTTTTTTAACATTTATTCCAATAATTTGACTATATATTGTCCAAAATCCTGAATGCTCAATAATTATTATATTTCCATAACCTTCAATAAATCCAACATAAACAACTTCTCCACTTTCTGCTGCTCTAACGGGACTATTCTTAGGAGCTTTTATATCAATACCATTATTTTTTATCCTTGTTCCATAAACATTATCATAAACATAACCAAAATCATTCACAATTTTACCATTTACAGGAATAATAAGTGAAATAGCATTTGATTTCTTTTCATTTCTCTTTTTAGAAAGTTCATTTATCAGTTTTTCAAGTTTTTGCTTTGATTTTTCAAGCTCATTTAAATAAGCTAATTTTTCAGATTTATTTAACCTTACTTTATTAAGATAATTTTGCTTTTTATTTTTTAAATCATTTAATTCATTTAAAGCAATTTTCTGCTCTTCTCTACTCTTCTCTAACAATTTTAAATTTTTATCAATTTCAAGTTTCACATATTCTAAATTTCTTTCTTTTTCTCTTAGATTATCCGCAGTTAATTTGTAATATCTTAAAATTGACATTAAACTAACTTGTATTCTATAAGATTCGTAAAATGAACCAGTTTCCAAAATTAATTCCCATATATTTCGTTTTGGAATTTTATATAGAAGTTTAGCAGTTTTATTTAGTTTTTGCTTAGTTTGGTTAATTTCCTCATTTAAAATTTTTTTCTTTTTATTTAAAAGCTCAATTTCTTCATTTAATTTGTTAATTTGGTTATTAAGGATTTCCAATTTCTCCTCATATAATTGAATTTTTGAGTTTATTATTGAAATTTCTAATAATAAATTTTTTTCTTCTTTTGTAAGTTCATCAAGTTTTTTTTGATTTTCAGAAATTAAATAGTTTATTTGCTCAAGTTGTTTTTGATAATCTTCAAGTGTCTGTGCTAATAGCCATAGCAACACTTCCACCACCCCCAAGGCAAAGTCCAGCAATTCCGATTTTCTTATTTAATCTTCTTAAAGAATAAATTAATGTTGTAAGAATCCTTGCACCACTTGCTCCAATAGGATGTCCAAGAGCAATAGCACCTCCATTTATATTAAATTTATCCCAATCCCACATCAGTTCCTTATAGTCTGCAAGAACTTGACTAGCAAAAGCTTCATTTAATTCAATCAAATCAAATTCATTTATATCCTTTATATTTAGCTTATTCATGAGTTTTTTAAACGCTCCAATTGGTGCGAAAAATAAATCTTTCGGCTCAGTGAAGTATTCAGTATAGTCTAAAATCCAAGCTAATGGTTTTAAATTTAATTCTTTAAGTTTTCTTTCAGATACTAATATAACAGCACTTGCTCCATCACTTAAAGGTGGTGCATTTCCCGCAGTTACTTTTCCATCTTTCTTAAAAGCAGGTTTTAAACTTAGTAATTTTTCTAAACTTGTATCTCTTCTTGGTGTTTCATCTGTATCAATAATTTTCCCATCTACTTCAATAGGAACAATCTCATCCTTAAAATAACCATTATCAATTGCCCTTATAGCTTTTTTGTGGCTTTCATATGCTAATTGGTCCATTTCTTCTCTTGTTATATTAGCTTTTTCAGCAGTATATTCTGCTAAATGACCCATATGAACATTATTATTAAACTGACAAGATAATCCATCATATATCATCAAATCAATCATCTCAACATTTCCATATTTAATACCATTTCTTAAATAAACAGCATGAGGTGTATTTGTCATACTTTCCATTCCACCTGCTACTACAATATCCGCATCACCTGATTTTATAGCTTGTGCTCCCAACATTATTGCTTTTAAACCAGAGCCACAAACCATATTTATTGTAAAAGCAGGGATATTGCTCTTAATACCTCCTAAAATTGCTGATTGTCTTGCTGGGTTTTGACCATTTCCACCTTGTAAAACTTGTCCCATAATTACAAGATCAATAATTTCTGGTTCTATATTAGCTCTTTTTGTAGCTTCTCTAATAACAATAGCTCCAAGCTCAACAGCTTTAAATTTTGAAAGATTTCCAAGAATTTTACCTATGGGTGTTCTAACAGCACTTACAATAGCAACGCGCATATTCAAATTTTAAAGCACAAAGGAAATCCTAAGAAATCAATAAATCTATTAAAATCACTCATTTGAACCTCAATATCTAAATAGTAAATTCCTTCTTTATTTTTAATTTTAACATAATCTTTAAGTGTAGTAATTATTGGAAGCTTAAAGCTTCTTAAAAATTCTAAATTTTTTTCAGTATAATAATGATGATCACCAAAACTTTTAAAGTAAACAACATTATAAAATTTCTTTAATAAATTGTAAAAACTCTTACTATCAGCTATTCCACAAAATCCAACAACATCTTTAAAATCAAACTTATTTATAACTTTATAGTTTATAATGCTTGCTGGCTTTCCCATAAATTCGGAAATTTCAAATGGCTCATCAAACTTAAAATTAACTATTACAAAATCAACTCTTCTAATTTCACTTATAGGCTCTCTAAATAAACCAAATGGAAAAACTTTCCATCCTTTCAAATGCCTATAATCTAAAAGTAAAATTTTATAGTCAAAATCTATTTTCCAATATTGAAGTGCATCATCGTAAATTAAAATATCGGGATTATATAACTCAATAGCTAATTTTGATGCTAAAAGTCTATTTTTATAAACAATAACTTTTAAGCCTGTTTTTAAATGAATGAGATAAGGCTCATCACCCACTAAATTAACATCTATATTCTGATCTCTTATAATTTGGATGTTTTTGTCTTTTCTCTTATATCCTCTACTTAAAATCACAACTTTATAGTAGTTTTTTAAATAATTTGAAAGGAAAATTACAAATGGTGTTTTTCCAGAACCTCCAAAAGAAAAGTTTCCAATAGCAATTGTTTTTTTGTTTAATTTCTCAGGTTTTGTAAGAATTCTATGAATTTTTGAAATATAGTAGTATATCACAATTCAAGCTCATAAGAATTTATAAAAATGATGTTATTGTTTTCAAGAATTTGTTTAATTTTTGGTGTTATTAAATACCCTATCATTATTCTAAATTGCTTACCCTCAAAATTATTACATTTCTCTAAAAATCCAATAATAGCTTTATTGGTTATTCTTGTTTTAGCTTCTCCAATTATTATAAACTCTTCATCATTCTTCCTTGCTCTGCCATATATATTAACCTCAATATATTTTCCATTTATTTCTATAAAATCTCTTCTTAAAGGCTCTGTTATTTCAAAACCATATCTTTCTTTTAGTAGTTTTGGTAATGTTCTTATTGCTCTGCCTTCAAGTAAATATCCAAAATTGTCAGTTAAAACTCCAACTTGCTTTCTCGTTTGCTCATTCCTCTTTTCAGCTTTTTCAAATGCTAAAATAAGTTTATCAAGTCTTTCATTTGTCTTTTCAATTGCTTGCCATATTCTTTTAAATTGCTCTTCGTTGGATTTTCTATCTTCCTCAATAGCCTGCCATATTCTTTTGAATTGCTCTTCGTTGGATTTTCTCATTTCTTCAATCGCTTGCCAAATTCTTTGATTTTCTTTTTCTTGTCTTTCAAAACCTTCTTTTATTGCTTGCCAAATTTTTTCATTCTCTTTTTCCTGTCTTTCAAAGCCTTCCTTCATATCTTTTCTTAATTCTTCAATAGCTTGCCAAATTCTTTGGTTTTCTTTTTCTTGTCTTTCAAACCCTTCCTTAATAGCTTGCCATATTTTTTCATTCTCTTGTGCTTGTTTTTCAAATCCTTCCTTCATAGTA
>JAVVGK010000138.1:0-4339 GCA_032249175.1 Candidatus Hydrothermia bacterium
CTTGGAAATAATCTTTTTGTTAAACAAACACCACAAAGTTTTTCACCTTCTTTTAAAAAAACTTTATTTGATTTTGATAAGTTTTCCCATATCTCATCGTTTTTTGCTTTGTAATTATTCCAATCTTTTATTTTCTCATCAAGCTTTATTTTGCCATCAGGTGTTTTCCATTTAGAACTATCAGTAGCAAACCACAAAATCTCAAACTCACCACAAAGATGACATTTTTCACCCGGTTGTTCTAATACTTCAAAATCTCTTACACTTTTCCTTGCTCCAAGAAGCTTTTCAGTAAGTTCTAAAAGTAATGAATAAGCAGAACCAACATTAGCAGGTTTATAATAGGGATGATTAACTATTTGCTCAATTGTTTTATATAAATCATTTTCACTGAATAAAGCTCTATAATCCTCAAGAACAGGAAAAACATATTTCATCTTATATTCTTCACATGCTTTCTCATATTCTCTTTCATCTTGAAAATCCTTCTTTGAAGGTGGTTTGGGAATTGGATTACTACTCCAAGGCATTATAACCCAATAAACTTGAAAGTATGAAAGAAGATGTTTTTCTATATCGTTTTTTAGATTTGGGTTTAGATTTAGGCTTTGAGAGGAACTTTTTATTATTTCATCATATACTTTTTGAGCCAATTCTTTTAATTTACTTCTAAATTTTTCTTCACATCTTTCAGCTAAATTCTTATCATAAGGGATAACTGCTAAAAACCTATTTGGTAAATTGGCAATTGTGAGTTTTTCTTCTGAATAAGCATTATCAATAAACTTTCTAAACCAACTTTCGTTTCCAAAACGGCTACGAAGTAGGTCTCTAAAAGTTTGATTATTAAATTTCAATTCACAAAGCCATCTATCAATAAGAGGTTGTCCAAAAAGATTTGGAAATATAATAACATCAGGTCCAAGTTCTTCATCTTCAACTAAAATTTTCATACTTTCCCAAATCAAATAAGAAAGCATATAGCTTCCTGACCATAAATCAGATGTCTTTCTTGCTTTTGAAATGAAACTTTGAACAGGTCCAATTGTAAAAAGTAAAAAGGCAGGACTTGGTAAAGCTGAAACAATAGCAGATGTTTGAACCAAATGGTCATAAATAGAATGATTTGGTGCTCTTGAATCAGCAGGATGTTTATTTATTTCGGGGAAAATTTCAGGATAAAATCGCCACAAAAATAAAAAGATAAATTTTGCTCTTTCATCAGGGCTTGGAAAAGACAATCCTCCTAATTCATTAAATAAATTCTGAACTTTTACTTCATCAGGAGTTTGAATTGGCTCTTTTCTTTCAGAGAAAATGTCTATAAATTCGCTTTTGTCATAATTTACTTGCGATTCAGTTTCAAATTGCTTTTCTTTGCTTTGATCTTGAAATTGAGGTTTCACTATTATTCTACTTTGAGCAGAGGAAAGCTTATCAGCAATAATAACTCTATTTAATTCATCATATGTAAAAGTCGTTTGTAAAACCTTATCAAAAAGCTCTTGTGCTTTCTCTTCATGTTCTTTTATACTAACAGCCTTATAAGGCGGGTCGTGAAGAATTGCTTTTAGTTTAAGTTTCCAATACATAATTCACCTCCTTTTAAATTTTTGGTAAATCATCAGTTATATAAGCCTCTGCTTGACTTCTGTAATTATCATAAATCCTGACATATATCTCCCCATTTTCTTTTTTTAGCTCAATTGTATTATATTCAAATCCCGCATGAGCAAAAAAGTTTCTTTTGTCAACCTTTTCTGTTTTTCCACTTTTAATAACAGCATTATAAACTTGATATTCATTATTTAAATTTTGTAAATCCTTTACATCCTTTATTTCTTTGTCAATTCTGTTGCTTTCAACTGACAATTTTCCAAAAACCTTATTCTTTAATTCTTCAATTTTACTTAATGGAATATCAGTCAATTTATTAAATCCAAACTTTTCCAAAATTGAGCTAACTAAATAAGCCTTTGAAAAATTAGCAAAGTTTTCTGTATATTTAAGCTCTCTTAAAACTTCTAATTTAACTGAATTTTTTAGCTTAATGTTTCTTTCAAATTCTTTTGATATTTCGTTTATCTTGAATTTAACATTTGAAGAGCAAGGCATATAACTTAATATAAAAACAGGAAGAGCAAAATAAAACGAGCCAAGAAAAACTAAAATTTCTTCTTTATTATAAGAAAGATTATAAAGAAAATTAGAGATAGAGCCAAACTCTCTCATATCTTGCTCACTTGAAAAAGGCTCAACAGGTCTTTTGTCAATATTATAAACAGCAATTCTTGGCAAAATTTTAACATTTTCAATAACATTTATATTTAGCGATGTTATATTTTCAACAAAAGGATCTGAATTTAAAACCTTCAAATCTACATCATAAACATAAGCTAAAATTTCAAGAATTTCTCTTAATGCTCTATAAGTTAAAATTGTTGTCCAATTTATCCCATGAGTAGCATCAAAAATTACCTCAATTTTATTATTTATCTCTAATTCAGTAAAGAAAAAAGAAAGTTCTTTAAAAACATCATAATAAAAATCCATAGCACTTCCTAAAAACTTCATTTTACTAAATTCTCCAAATCCATAAGAAATTATAATTTTGTCAGGAATAAAACCCAATTCTTTCTGACAGAAATTAAATATTAAATTTTCGGCACATTTTTTTATATCATTATAAGAAGGATTTTTAAAACCATAAACATAAGCATCAGCTAATGTATCAACACTCACAATAATTATTTTATCGGGATTTTCTAATTCTTTTATTAGTGGTAATGGATCTTTAAACTTTTTGCCATCCGATTTTTTTCTACCCTTATACATATACTCCACCTCTTTCCATCCAAAAGGATTTCCCCAAGGTGCTATTAAAATCTTCATCCCTCACCTCCTGTATATACAACATCAAAAACTTTAACCTCTTTTGTATTTGTTGAAACATAAACAAAATATCTATCATAAGTTGATGAAAAAAATGCTCCTGCTATGCTTTGAATTTTTTGTCCTCCTGTTGTTTCTATCAAAATTTGACTATCTTTTAATCTTTTTTCTTTTAAACATTTAAACCCTTCTTCTATTGCTTTTATACTCTCTTCAAGATTTTCAAAATCAATAGCATCTTTATGAGAAATTATAGTAATATCCTTGAAAAACTTTTTAACAAGACTTTCAAATTGTGAAATTTGATAATAAGAGCTTTTGCTTCCAATAACATAAACATATTTTATTAAAGAGTATTCCTCTAAAACTTTCAACTGCATTTCCCAAGGACATTTATTAGAATTTTTATCCCAATTACTTAAAAACATAATCAAACCTTTAATATCTTTTGGTTTAACCTCCTTAACCGAAAATGAAAATTCAAAATTTTTGAGATAAAGCCAACCTATTAAAAAAACACTTAAAGAGAAAGAAAATTGAATAAATGTTAATAAACTATCTCTATCATCAAAAACTTTCCAGAATAAAAGAGCAAATAAAAAAACATTAATGACAGAAAAAGCTAAACTTAAAAGTGAAACCATTTCAGGAGAAATTTCAAAAGAATCGCTTTTTATTGAAATTCCAAAAACAACCATAATATAAAGGAACAAAATAATTAAAGAATAACCCAATATAACCACCAAAAAAACAAGTTTAAACAAAAGTGAAATAGAAGTTAAGATAGTAATTAAAACAGCCAAAATCAAGATAAAATCATTTAAAAATTTTCTAAAATTACTTCCAATAAACCAAAACGACAAATTAAAAATTGGAAAAAGTAATGAAATAAAAAATAAGAAAAGGCTAAACTTACTAATAATTCCACTCAAACCATCAGCAAACCAAGAAAGTGAAAGAATAAAAGCTAATGCAATTATAAAAGTTGAAAACTTTTTAATTCTTCCTAATTGTTTAATCAAAAATTCCATAACCAAGCCTCGTTTTTGCTCCTATACCAAATTCTTTTAAGGCGTCTTTAAGCCAATTTTTGACATTTTTTGGAAACTCATCATCTCTTAAAGTCTCTTCTGCTCCAACAGATAATTTAGAAAGGTTATCAATCCATTCTTTTATTATTTCTTTTGCTTTTTTGGGAAATTCATCATCTCTTAAAATCTCTTCTGCTCTATATTTATCAAACAAAACATTAAAGCAAAAAGTAATGCCTTTTTTAACAGTTAAAAATATAATTGGATTTGGATTTTCCCAATCTCCTGGAACTTGATTTTTAGTATAATATCCTTGATAATGAGGTGTCATAACATCAAGTTCAAAAATTTGCTGATTATTTTGAATTTCAGGATAGGCATCAAGGAAAACCAAAAGTCCCTTAAAATTTTGAGTT
>JAVVGK010000139.1:0-4278 GCA_032249175.1 Candidatus Hydrothermia bacterium
TTTTGAAAATTTGCTATTGAAAATAAAATTTCAAACAAATTGAAAATTTTATAGTAGAATTGATTTAATAGTAATTTTAGAACTATTTGGCAAGCAATAATTTATAAAATTTTTTAAGGAAATTATTGAATTTATTGAGGAATTTAAGGGAGGCGAAGTCTTCCAAAGGCTTAAATATAGAATGGGCGAGCAAATTACTAAATAACGCAAAATAAATTGGCTTTAAAATTTTCTATATGAATAAAGCAAAGGTTATAATAGGAGATAGTAGAAAGATGATAGAGTTGAGAGATGAAGAAGTTGATTTAATAATAACTTCTCCTCCATACTGGCATATAAAAGATTATGGGGTTCCACGACAAATTGGATATGGTCAAACACTCCACCAGTACTTGAAAGATTTATATAGGGTTTGGAGCGAATGTTTTAGAGTTTTAAAACCAGGAAGAAGACTATGCATAAATATAGGCGATCAATTCGCAAGAGCTGTTTTTTATGGTAAATATAAAGTTATACCTTTGCACGCAGAAATTATATGTCAGTGTGAAAGAATTGGATTTGATTATATGGGTGCAATTATTTGGCAAAAGAAAACTACAATGAATACAACAGGAGGAGCTGTTGTAATGGGTTCTTATCCATATCCACCTAATGGAATGATTGAAATAGATTATGAGTTTATTTTAATTTTTAAAAAACCTGGAAAATTAGAAAATGTCTCAAAAGAAATAAAAGAAAGCTCAAAGCTTACAAAGGAAGAATGGAAGGACTACTTTTCTGGACATTGGAAATTTGCTGGTGAGAAACAAATAGAACATGAAGCTATGTTTCCCGAGGAATTACCCAAAAGGTTAATAAAGATGTTCTCTTTTGTGAATGATACTATTCTTGACCCATTTGTAGGTAGTGGTACAACATTAAAAGTTGCCCTTGAACTACAAAGGAATGCAATAGGATACGAAATAAACGAGAATTTTGTTGAAATTATAAAAAGAAAGTTTAATATAAATCAAGCTGTGCTTTTTTATGATTTGGAAATATTAAAAAGAAAAGAAGAAATTGATTTAGGAAAGGTAGATTATGAACCGTATATACCTGATATGAAACCAAAATTAGATCAGAAAAAAATGGATTTTAAAAGGGGAGTTATGTATAAGGTTGTTGATATTGTAGATGAGAATACATTAAAGCTTGATACAGGTCTTTTTGTGAAGTTTTTGGGAGTTGAAATTATTGATAAGGAAAAGGCTATCAATTATTTAAGAAAATATCTTCTGAAAAAAGAAATTATGCTAAAAATGGAAAGCAATTCAGTTTTAGATGAGAATACAATTCAGGCTTATGTTTATTTAAAGAACAGAATTTTTGTTAATGCATATCTTATAAAATCAGGAATAGCGAGAGCAGATAGAACAAAAGAGTATAGATTAAAAAGAAGGTTTATCCAATTAGAAGAGGAGTATAAAAATGGCAAAGGAATGGATACTCAATATAGCAACAAATAAGTGGGGACTAGATAAAAAAGAGAGCGTAGGTCCAGTTTCAGAATGGATAAGAGAATGTGCTCCAAAAACTCTTGAAGAGTGGAGAGAATTTTATTTGAAGAAGTTGGAGGAATTTCTTTTCAGGAAAGGAATTAACATTAGTCCATCAGAATACCTTGAAGACCTTGGGAGGAAACTTTATACCAAAATTACTGAAGTTATAAGAGCAGAAATAGATGAAGTATCAGAAGAAGATTGTATAAACTACATATACAATCTTGTGATAAATAGAACATTTGAAGGGTATCAGACGGAGGTTGAAACAATTTATAAACTTTTGCAGAGGGAGTTAGGTGTAGAAATAAAGCCAGCACCAGATGAATGGGATAGGCTTTATAATGTAGATTTTTATATAGAAGTAAGCGGTAAATATATAGGAATACAAATAAAACCTATTACATATAATCAAGCGCCAGAAATACATAAATGGAAGGAGTTGCTAAGCGAAACACATGAAAAATTTGAGAAGGAATATGGAGGCAAGGTATTTATTGTTTTTTCTGTTATTAAAGAAAATAGAAAAGAAATATATAACAAGGAAGTTGTAGAAGAAATAAGGAAAGAAATAAACAGATTAAAAAAGCTTTAAAATTTTACTATGAAGGAACTAAACCTAAGAATTGAATGGGAGCCTACGGACGAAATTATAAAAAACAGCAACATATATAAAGTTTTAAAAGATGAAAACCTAACTTATGAAGAATTTTTAGAAAAATCCTTTAATGATTATGAATGGTTTTGGAGAAGATTTTTCAAAGATATAAATTTCAAATGGGATAATGAATTTGATAGAGTTATTGATATTTCAAATGGAAAGGAATTTCCAAAATGGTTTTTAAATGGAAAATTGAATATATCAAAAAATTGTCTTGATTATAATAATCCAAATAAAATTGCTTTAATTTCAGAAAATGAAGATGGAATAGTAAGAATTTATAATTATAATGAGCTTCTTAAAGAAGTTAATAAGTTATCAAATGCACTTTTAAATTTAGGTATAAATGAAAATGATAAAGTTGCCATATATTTGCCATTTATTCCAGAAGTTGTTATAAGTCTTTTAGCAATAAGTAGAATTGGAGCAATAGCTGTTCCATTATTTTCAGGTTTTAGTGAAGAGCCAATTAAATTAAGATTAAATATATCCAAAGCAAAAGCAGTTATAACTGCTGATGGATTTAAAAGAAGAGGAAAAATTATTAAAATGAAAGATATTCTTGATAAAGCTTTACCTGATTGCGAAAGTGTTAAGTTTGTTATTGTTTATAAAAATTTAGGAATTGACATAAATTTAAATAAAGATAAGGATTATCTTTGGGATGAGATTTGTAAAGATGAGAAATTTGAACCAAAATCATTTGATAGTGAAAAACCACTAATGATAATTTATACTTCTGGAACAACAGGAAGACCAAAAGGTGCTTTTCATACGCATAATGGATTTCCAATAAAGTCCGCACAAGATATGTTTCATTTATTTGATATAAAAGAAAATGATATTATTACTTGGATTACAGATATTGGTTGGATGATGGGACCTTGGCTTATATTTGGAGGTTTAATAAATCATTCAACAATTTTTATTTACGATGGAGCTATTGATTATCCAAATGAAAATAGAATTTTTGAACTTGTTGATAAACATAAAATTACAATTCTTGGCATTTCTCCTACAATTATAAGAAGTATTATGCCGAAATCAAATCCTAATAAATATGATTTAAGCTCTTTAAGAATTATTGGTTCAACAGGGGAGCCTTGGAATGTTGAGCCATGGAGATGGACATTAAGAGAAATTGGAAAAAATAAAGTTCCAATTATAAATTATTCAGGTGGCACTGAGATATCAGGTGGAATTCTTGGATGCGTTGTTATTAAACCACTTAAACCTATGAGTTTCAATACACCAAATCCAGGTGTTTTTGCTGATGTTTTTGATGAAAATGGAAATTCAATAAAAGGAGAAATTGGTTATCTTGTAGTTAGAAATTTAAATCCTGGAATGACAAGAGGATTTTATGAAGAAAATGAAAGATATATTGAAACATATTGGAGTAAATATAAAGATGTTTGGTATCATGGAGATTTAGCTTATATTGAGGAAGATGGGTTTTTCTATATCCTTGGAAGGGCTGATGATACATTAAAAATAGCAGGAAAAAGAATAGGACCTGCTGAAATTGAAACTATTATTGTTGAGCATCCGAAAGTTAAAGAAAGTGCAGTTATTGGAGTTCCAGATGAGGTTAAAGGACAAGTTCCAGTTGCTTTCGTTGTTTTAAAGGAAAAGGATGAAAATTTAGAAAAAATAAAGGAGGAAATAAAAGATATTGTTATTAAGAAAATGGGAAAGGCATTTGCTTTAAAGGAAGTTTATTTTGTTTCAGATTTGCCTAAAACAAGAAATGCTAAAATAATGAGAAGAGTTATAAGAAATGCTTATTTAAATGAGCCTCTTGGTGATATTTCATCACTTGTAAATCCTGAATGTCTTGAAGAGATAAAAAATGTAAAATAGAGAAAAATTCCGCTTTGTCCAATAAATAGTGTTAAATGATTGATAATCAAGAACTTTTAAAAATTTCAGGAAATTATTATTTTTTGGGGGGGATTTAATGGGGGCAAAGCCCCCCGATGCCGAAAAATGGGCATTTTAAAGCCGAAGGCTTAATTTAAGGATGGGTGAGAAAAGTATAATAAAATAAATAATTTTAGAACTATTGGAAAAGGCAAC
>JAVVGK010000140.1:0-4276 GCA_032249175.1 Candidatus Hydrothermia bacterium
TAATTCTAAATATCAAATTCACTTAAAATTTTTAAATAATTCTCATACCTCTTGTCATTTATTTTTCCATCTGAAAGAGCTAATTTAATAGCACAACCTTCCTCCTTAATATGTAAGCAATTACTAAATGCACACTTATAATTTCTAAATTCTCTGAAATAATTTTTAACATCTTCTTTTTTCATAATCAATTTTAAATCAATTTTTGAAAATCCTGGTGTATCAGCAATAAATGTTTCATTATCAATTGAATATAATTTAACTTCTGTTGTTGTTTGAGTTCCTCTTTTTGTCTTAATACTTAATTCACCAATTCTAATATCCATTCCTGTTAATTCTTTTATTAATGAGCTTTTACCAACACCACTTGGACCTGCAAGAACAACTAAATCTCCTTTAATTTTACTTAAAAGTTTATCTAAATTAATTTTTTCCTTAACACTAATACCAATAACATCATATCCACAAGATTTATAAATTTCTAATAATTTTTCAAGCTCATTTTTAGGAGCAATTTCAATTTTATTAAAAGCAATAATAATATCAATTCCAAGCGATTCATAAGCACATAGTAATTTATCAAGTTGAATGGAAGAAAATTCAGGCTCAACAATTGTAAAGAGTAGTATAACTTTTGAGACATTAGCAATTGGTGGTCTTAAAATTACATTTTTTCTTTCTTTAATATCTTCAATTATAAAAATATCATTTTCAATTTTTCCAATAACAATATCACCAACATAAATTTTCTTATATTTTTTAATAACTTTTCCTCTTGGAAATGCTCTGAAAGTTTTATTACTTGAAAACACTAATAATTTTTGTCCCTCTCTTGAAATAATTGTCCCTATTTTTAATTTTTTATTAATGATTTCTAAAATTTTCTCAACAACTTCTTCCTCACTTAAATCAGTAGTATCAATAACAAAAGCTTCTCTTGATATCTTCAAGGGAGAAATTTCCCTTTCACTATCTAATTTATCTCTTAGTTTTATATTTTCCAAAACTTCTTCATAAGTAATTCCTTTATCTTTTAATTGCTCATATCTTCTTTTTGCTCTTTCTTCAACACTCGCAGTTATAAAAAATTTATAATCAGCATAAGGAAGAACTACTGTTGAAATATCTCTACCTTCAACAACAGCACCATCTTTCGCAAGTTCTCTTTGTAAATCAATTAAAAAATCTCTAACTTCCTTATATTTTGATATAATTGATGCCAAATTCCCAATTTCTTCACTCCTTATTAAATCTGTAATATCTTCATCATTTATGAATGTTCTTGGACTTCCATTTATGAATTTTTGCTCAATTTTTAAATTTTTCAAAAATGAAAAATTTTCATAATTTTGAATGTTATTTTTTAAAATATAATAAGCAATCGCCCTATATAAAGCACCTGTTTCAACATATTTTAAATTTAAAATTGAGCTTAATTTTTTAGCAATAGCACTTTTTCCAGAGCCTGCTGGTCCATCAATTGCTATAATCATATTTTAGTAATAAGGTCCTAAATTAAAGTGCGTTTTAAATTGTTTATAATTTAAACTATAAGCAAAATCAAATCCCATAATTCCAACAATAGGAACTTCAACTCTAAAACCCATTCCAATAGAAGAATATAAGTTTCTAAAATCAATCGTTTTTATTGCCCACCAACTATTTCCTGTCTCATAAAAAAATGATATATAAAACTGATCAGTAGGTCTTATCCTTTCTTCAAATGTAAATCTAAAAAAGTGTCTTCCTCCAAGAATACTATTTCCAACTTTTGTTCCGATGGTTCTAAAATCATAACCTCTAAGTCCAAGTGGTCCAACATCACCAAGAGCAAAGTACTCATATGGTGGTAATTGTTGTTTTGAAAGTATTGAAAATATTGAACCCCAATTTATTCTAAAAAATGATATAAGTTTATCTTTATAATTTGGAATAATGATTTGGAATTCGGGTAGGAATTTTACAAAATGTAAATCACCACCAATAGGACCACCATTTAATGTCCAAGGAAAACTAAATGAATAACCTCTTGAAGGATTAAAAATTCTATCTCTTGTATCATAACTAAATGTTGTTGTTAGAGAACTTGAAAAGACGCGATTTCTACTTGTCCAAAAATCATAAAATTGTGTTCCTGAATATAATGGACTAATATCATAAACTGAAATATATTCAAATGTATAATCAAATTTAATTCTTGAAAAGATATTCCATAATCTTCTTCCATAGCTTAAAGAAATTCCCGTATTTCTTTGACTAAATGTAAATAAATATCTATTTAAACTATAAATGTTTATGCCTACTAAAATTGGTTTTCCTCCAAACCATGGCTCAGTAAATGATATTTGATAATTCTGTCTTCTTGCTCCATATTCTGCCAAAAGTCCAACTGTCCAACCCCTACCAAGAAAATTAGGTTGTTGTAAATTAACATTAAAAAATAATCCATCTAATTGACTATAACTTGCCCCTGCCCCAATTTGACCAGTTGGTTTCTCTTCAACATGAATTTCCAAATCTACAAGTGATGAATCTTCAATAACAGGTTTAAAATTAACATCTATTTTTGAAAAATAATTCAGATAATAGAGATTCCTATAAGATAGCATTAAAGAACTTCTGTTAAAATAATCACCAGGAAAAACATAAATTTCCCTTCTTATAATCTCATCCCAAGTTTTAGTATTTCCATATATATTAACAAGCCTAACTTTAACTTTCCAATTTTCTTTAATTTTAAATGTAATGTCAATAAAGCTATCCCTTTTTTCTTCAATAGGCTCAATTTGAGCATAAATATATCCACTATCTGCATAGAGACCACTTAAATTATTTAAACTTTCAATAACTTTAAATCTTGAATATAATTTTGGATTATAGCTTACACCATATCCAAGTTTATATTTAATTGATGAGAATAAGCTTAAAGGTTTTTTAATGGTAATAACATTTTCAAGCAAATTTTTGTTAAACTTTTCATTTCCCATAAAATCAACATTTCCAAAATAATATCGTTTTCCTTCATTTAAGTAAATTTTTATTTTCACCATATTGCCTTCATAATCAAATTTAAATGAATCAATTTTAAAATCAGCAAAACCATTATCTTTATATAATGTTTCAATTGTTTTTAAATCTTTTTGGAATTTAGTTTCTGAAAAATAACCACCTCTTAAAATTCTTCTCAAAAAATTAACTTCTTTATTTGACATTAAATTTTTAAGCAATTTACTTGAAAACGTTTTATTTCCATAAAAAATTATTTTTGAAATTCTAAATTTATTACCAACTTTTCCACTAATTACTAAATTAACTCGTTTATTGTCTAAAAATTGCTCTTTAATTTCAATACTCGGATTTACATAACCTTTTTGAATGAAAAAATTTTCAATTTCTGACTTTATTTTAAATTTCATATAATCACTTGAAAACCTACCTTTGTATATTGCTATTGAATCTTCAATATCTTTTGAAGGTTTTTTAATTTCCCATTTAAACCCACTTATAATTGGATAATCAGAAACCTTAAATAATAAATCAATAGTATCGTTTCTAAATTTTCCATAAACCTCAAATGTATCTAAAAAACCATTCAAATAAGCATTATATAAGTAATTCCTAAAAAATGGCATTTGAAAAGGAGCATTTTCTCTTAAATTAAGAGCATTTAAAAAACTACTTTTCGTATTGTATTTTAAACCAACAACATCTACTTTCCCTAAAATTTGAAAAAAAAGAATTATTATCAAGTTTTAAAATTTTATAGCAAAGAAAAGATACGTTGTCTAGTAATTATGAAATTATATATTTTTCCCACCCACCCTGAAATTAAGCCTATGGCTTAAAAATACCCATTTTTAGGCAGGGGGCTTTGCCCCCTAACAAAACCCCCGATAAATTCAGTAATTTCTCAAAATTTTTTTTATTTTTCTTCATTTTTCCCAACCAACCTATATTTAAGCCTTTGTCTTAAAACTTCGTCTCCTAAATGAACCCCCAATAAAAACTAATAATTTTTTAAAATTTTCATAACTTATTGGTTATCAGGGATTTAACATTATTTATTATACAAAGCTAATATAAATGCTTTCCGCTTGTTCCAAAAGCTCATTTACTATTTCGCTAATATAATCATAGTCATATTTTTCCAATCTTTCCATAAGCACATCCCTTAAAGCCTTCCTAATCTTTGCCTTGATGGTGTCTTTCTTATTCCAATCAGCAATTTTCACATAGCCTCCCAATTTTTCAACAATAAGCTTTGCTATTTCCTTTA
>JAVVGK010000141.1:0-4255 GCA_032249175.1 Candidatus Hydrothermia bacterium
TGAAATTTCAAGAGTTTTAAAAAGAAATGGAGTTTTTATTACTATAAACTATCGCTTAGGAGGTAGATTAGAAGAGAGGTATTATCCTATAAAAGAAAATGAAAAAGTTGTTCTTCATAGATGGGCATTCACGAAGGAAGATTATGAAATGTTAGCAAAGAAAAACTCACTAAAACTTATAAGATATGGAACAATTTTAAATTTTAAACCTCGTTTAATTGGAAGATTTCCATCTTTAAAACCTGTTTTGGCATATTTGGATTATATTATGTTTAAATTTAATTATAAAAAGGGTTTATATTTAGTGGGAGTTTTTAAGAAGGTTTAGATAAAATTTTAAGTCTCTATTAAATCTTTTTATATCAAAGAATTCTAAAAATCTTTTCCTATCAAAATGAAATTCTTTATATAAGTTTTCATGATTTCTTATAAAGTTTGCTATTTCATTTAAATTATTAAAACCTAATGGAATTCCTAACATTTGTAAAATTTCCCATGTTCCACCTGTTGATTTTAAACATAAAGTAGGAACATTATAATATAATGCTTCTAATGTTGCAATAGAAAATGGCTCAAAATATGAGAGTACCACTAAAAATTTAGCTTTTGAAAGCACTTCATAAGGATTTTCTAAAAAACCAAGCATTTTTACATTTTTAGGAATATCCTTGACTTTCCCTTCATAAGGACCTATGAAATATCCTTCAAAATCTGGTATCATTTTCATCAATTTGAAGAATCTATCACTACCTTTAAACCAATCACTCTTGCCTATGAAAGCTATTACTTTTTCCCTTTTATTATTATTTATTTCTGGTAACAATTCAAAGTTTATACCTCCATATATAGTAATACTATCAATTCCATATAATTTTTTGAACATTTTAGACATAGACTGCGTAACGGAAATGTAATAATCAAATTGTTTAAAATATCTTATTATTTGAGACCTTTTAAACCATCTTATAGGGTTGTATTCAAACTTACCAAGAATATATCTTTTTGATACCCCTCCCATACCATGTGCAAAAAATATCTTTTTTGTCTTTACTTCTTTAAATGGAAAATCTTTTAAATAAGAATGTAAAATTACGAAATCGTACTTATTATAATCTACATCCCCTTCTGTTTTTCTTTCTAATACTTCTTCTCCTATACTTCTTAAATGCTTTAAAATAGTTCCATATCCTCCTCTAAATTTATTTACTACATGTAGGACTTTCACAGGTCTTAAAATTTTAAGGTTTATTACTTTAAATTTACAAATATAATAGCATCTTCAAAATCTAACATATAGTCTTTTAATAGTAAAATTAAAGTATCCTTTGAAGGTAGCTCTTTGTAGTTATATCGTTTTACAAAATGAACAAGTGATGTACCATTTCTTACTTCATTTACCATATTTTGTAATTCTAAATAATAACTTTTATTTTCAGAGAACGTTATGTAGTTAATTTTTACAGGAAGATTATATGAATGTTTATTTGTTAGAAGATAAATAGCAAAAGGATGATTTGAATATATTTTATAATTTTTCTTTAAGGATTTTATAAATTTTATAGAAGGAGCGTTCTTCCAAATTCTTGAGCTATATCTTAATGGCTCATTACTTAAATTTTTAAGTGTAAGGAATCCGAAAATTAAGGAGAAAATTATAAAAAATTTAAGAATTTTATCTTTTGATAAAATCACAGAAACATAAAATAATGGAAAGAGAACTAACAAGAATCTTGAAAATTGATTTTTTACACCAGCTGCAAGAAATGTTGATGTTATTAAAATAAAGAGCATGTAAAATGAGAATATAATAGAAATTGCCAAAAATATCCTTCTTTCTAATTTATAGAGTTTAAAAAGACTATATAAGAATATAAAAAGTATTAGCAAGCCTGTTATTTGTGGAAAAACAGGCTTATAATATAGATAAATACTAAAATCTTTTATAAAATTCTTTATATCTTGTAAAATTGTAGGATGAAGACTGATTTCTCTTGTTATATTAGCAAAGCTTAGGAATATGATATAAGGAGCAAAGGAAAGTAATATAATGAATGATATTTTGTACTTTCTCACTATTAAAAAATATAAGAAAACAGAAGCAATAAAAACTATACCTATATGCCTTGTAAGAGGCATTAGTGAAAGAGATAAAAGCATTATCAGAAAATAAATAAAATTATTTGTTTTTTCAAAAAGAAGAAGACTTAAAAGTAAAATACAAACTTCTGTCATAAACAAACTTTCTGACATTATGGAATTATAGTTATAAATAATAGAACTTTGGAAAATAAAAATTACTGAGAAAGTGAAATTTCTAAGTATTAAGTAAATGGAGAGAGAGGATATGAAAAGAAGAAGAGAATGAAGTATGAGGTAATGCTCGTTAAACAACCATATTAAAAATGAATATAAGGGTGGAAAATGTCCTGCTTTTGTAATCTCTCCGCTAATTGTATCAATAGCCAAAAATTTAAATATATGTCTTGCCATAAATATATAATTAGCACTGTCTTCAAATGTGCTAAATCCATTTAAAGAAGCTATCAAAACTTGTAAAAAGCTTAAAATTAGTAAAATTAAAAATCTCATTTTATAACTTTATTTATTACATATATTATAATAAGGGGCATGAAAGGTATGGAAAATCTCCAATTGTCTGAATAAACAAACAAAGCTTGGAATATAGAAGAGAAGAAAACCAAAAGCCATATTTCATCTATATGCTTTAAATTTATAATTGGTAGCAAAAGAAATACAATATAAATCAAAAATATAATAACATTCATAATAGTCCATATAGGCTCAATAATGAATTTTGTATAATTATAATACGTTCTTTTATTAAAAGGTCCATAGTAAATTTCGTATTTTAAGGGCAAAGTATAATAAAACTTTAAAACTGCTTCTAAAACACTATAAATATAAAGATATGGACAATTTTTTATAGTTTCAATAGCAAAACTTTCTTGAATTTTTAAAAAACTTTTATAATCTTTAATAAATTGAGAGGTTTCAGTAATAAAAATATTTGCTTTTACCCAATCTTTACCATATTCTCTTAAAAGATTTATACCTAATTCTTTCATAAATTTATAGTATTTGTTGTTTTCAGGAGCACAATATACAAAATTTAAGGTATGATGATTCAAGCCTTGAGGACCTATGGTGCTTATAGTAAAAACCCCTACATATTTCAGGTTTATGTATGACCATAAAAAGGCAGAAATTGTTGGTAAGCTTATAAATAAAATAGCCTTTTTAAATTCTCTTTTAAAAATAAAGAAAAGAAAATAAAAAATAATAACTGATAACATATTTGGTCTTATCATAAAAAGATATGTAGCACATATTGAAATAATCATTATATTGGATTTTCTCTTTATTAAGAATATGAGAAGAACTAAAAAGAATAAAGATAGAAATTCTGTAAGTAAGGCAATTTCAAAGTTTGTAATGTTTAAATTAAATATATGAATTAAGGTTATGATAAAAGATTTTGCTTTATCTTTTGTTATTTCAAGTGATAGAAAGAAAATAAGCAAGTTTAAAATCATTCCAAGAATAATTTGATACATAACTATAATTTTGTGATTAAAGAACCCTAAAATTATAAATAGGGGATAACCTGGTGTTCTTTGACCATTATAACCTGTTAAGTCAAAATTCAGGATATGCTTGGCAAGTTTAAAATAGTTATAAGTATCTCCACTAGACCAAATATGAAAAGATATAAGAAACAGTATTTTAAAAAACAAAGAAATGAAGAAAATTGTTAATATATAGGTTTTATACTCTCTTAAAAAACTCATAGCCATTCTTGACTACATAAATGACTATGGAGCTTAAAAATGGATAGCCATAACGCCAGTTATCTCCAAAAATAAAAAATGCCTGAAATATAGCATTTGATAATATATTAATTGATAAAACATTTGAAAACAAATCAGACTTCCTATGAAATATAAGAATAAGAAAAAATAAAAAGTTTAAAAACCAATTCAAGTATATTTGATATTCCCAAACTTTATCTATTAGTGTTTTAAATCTATAATATCCCTTTCTAAAGTTTATCTTATGTCTTTCTATTGAAAATGTTTCAATTGTTTTTCTTGGAAAGAAGAACTTTAAAAAACTACCAAAACTACTCAAAAAATAATAATATGGGCATTTAGTTATGGCTTCAATGGCTATTTTTCTCATTTCTTCTTCGCTTTTGCCCCAATTTATATCCCAAACCCAAAAAACGGAAAAGTTT
>JAVVGK010000142.1:0-4221 GCA_032249175.1 Candidatus Hydrothermia bacterium
ACAATGCACATTCAAGAATAAATTTAGCTTTAAAATTTATAGCTTACAAATATGGCAAAAGCCAAAAAAAATTATTATGAAATTTTAGGTGTTAGTCCAAATGCTACACAAGAAGAAATTAAAGAAGCATATAGGAAATTAGTTCTTAAATATCATCCTGATAAAGTTCCACCTGAAAAGAAAAAGGAAGCAGAAGAAAAATTCAAGGAAATTTCAGAGGCATATGAAGTTCTATCTGATCCAGAGAAAAGAAAACTATATGACACATACGGAACAGCTGATTTTTCTGATTATAGCAATTACAACTTTAACTTTCAAGATTTCTTTTCAAGACATTATGAGGATTTAAGAGATATTTTTGGGGACTTCTTTTCAGATATATTTGAAAATATATTTAATGTCCGAGGAACAAGAAGAGGTAGTAGAGAAAAAGGTAAAAGTATATTATATAGACTTGAATTAAGTTTAGAAGAAATAGCAAAAGGAACAACAAAGGAAATTGAATATAATAGGTTTGTTAAATGTGAGCATTGTAATGGTTTGGGAGGAAAAGAAAGAACTTGTCATGTTTGTTCTGGCTCTGGATATGTTATAAAATCTTCAAGGACTTTTGGTTTTCTTTTTCAAACGCAATCAGTTTGTCCAAATTGCTCAGGAACAGGTTATGAAATATATCAAAGATGTTCTCATTGTGATAGCACAGGGATAGTAAAGAAAAGAGAAAAAATAAAAGTTGAAATTCCAAAAGGTGTTAAAAATGGTGAAAGAATTGTTATTAGGAATAAAGGTGATGCAGGTCCAAGAGGTGGTGATTATGGAGATTTATATATAGAAATTATTGAAAAACCACATGAGATTTATAAAAGAGTTGGTGATGATTTAATTATGAATTTAAAAGTAAAATTAACACAAATTGTTCTTGGGGATGAAATTGAACTAACAGATATTATGGGAGAAAAATTTAAAGTTAAAATTCCAAGTTCATTTAATATAAATGAAATGCTCATTATTAAAAACAGAGGTATGCCAAATAGTTATGGAAAAAGGGGAGACTTGAAAATAAGATTAAACTTAGATATTCCGAAAAATTTGGATAATAAGGCAAAAAAATTATTTGAAGAACTTAAAAAATTAGGTTATTAACATGCTTTAAAATTTTCAAACTTGCCCCCATCGTCTAGCGGCTAGGACACCACTCTTTCAAGGTGGAGGCAGGGGTTCGATTCCCCTTGGGGGCATTGAAAAATTTTTTTATTGTTTTTGTTTTAATATCTTGCCAAGCATATAAATTAGGACATCAAGAAGAATTAATTTCAGCAGTTTCAAAAGGTCAATTAAGTAAAGTTAAAGATTTAATAAATAGAGGTGCAGATGTAAATACAAAAGATAAAAATGGTAAAACAATTTTACATATTGCTATTGAAAACAATTATGAAGATATTGTTAAATTTTTAATTCAAAATAAGGCTGATGTTAATATAAAGGACAACGATGGCAATACACCTTTACATTTAGCAGTAAAAAATGGAAATGATTTTATTGTTAAATTATTACTAAAAGCAGGTGCTAAAAAAGATATTAAAAATAATGAAGGTAAAACACCATTAGATTTAGCAAAGGAGATAAATAATATTGAAATTTTAAAACTTTTAAATGAATGATTTTTCTATTTATATTTTGGTTAATTTTATTTTTTCCAATTGTTTTTTTGTCAAATCCTTTATTTGATGATAACATTGAATCATTCTACCCTAATTTCTACTTTATAACTGAGCAATTAAAAAACTTAAAATTACCATTATTTAATCCTTATTTTTTTTCAGGTTATCCTACAATAAATGATGTTCAACTTTTTGAATTAAATCCATTATTTTTAATAAGAAATTTTATTGGAATTTTTAATAATTCAATTTATGTTTTTAATTTACTAATTAGTTTAAATTACCTTCTTGCCTTAATTTTTTCCTATCTTTACTTTAAAAAATTAAAATTTAAAAATGAAATTGCTATTCTTGGCTCAATAATTTTTGCCTTTTCAACATGCTATGTTTTTACTGTTATCCACGCACCTACTTACGACTTTATCCCTTTTGTGCCATTAGTTTTATATTTTCTAAATGACAAGCCTTATTTATCCGCTTTATTTATGGGCTTTGCATTTCATTCAGGACATCCTCAAAAACCAATTTATCTTCTAATTCTTATTTTTATTATATTCTTTTTTAAAATTCTTGAAAACAAAAAAGAAATTTTTAAGTTTATTTTGTTTCTAATAGTTTTTTTACCTTTTGTTTTATCGTTTTATTTTCAAGGTATAGATTTATTTACAATTAGCAAAAGGGTTGAAAATGATGTAAAATTTCTTCTTGAAATGTCTTATCATTTTGACAGATTAATAACATTAATTATTCCAAAATTTTATGGCTCAATTGAAAATGAATATGTAGGTGGTCCATATTACTTTTATACTGAAATGACATTTTACTTTACAATAATTGGATTACTGCTTGCCATTTATGGTTCATTAAAAAATTACAAAGACAAATTTGTTCTTTCAATAATAATAAGTGCTTTTCTTTTGTTTCTTTTAGCACTTGGAGACCAAAATTTCATCATTAAGTTTTTATATGAAAGTGGAATTATTAAAGGTATTAGAAATCCTTCAAGAGCATTATTTATATACCCTATTATTGTTTCAATTCTTGCTTGTTATGGTTTAAATAGCATTTTAAAAGAAAAATCATTAAAACAAATAAATTACATTATTTTGGCGTTTTTACTAATTTTCATTTTGTTCTTACCATTAGCTCCAAAAGAAATTGATATTTCAAATGAAATTTTCAAATTTTTTATATTTTTGGCAATTTCATATATTCTTATTTATGGTTTTTTAAAGAAAGTTTTAAGTGAAAAGTTATTTTTATATAGTGTTATCTTATTGGCATTTTTTGATTTTTATCTTATTAGTGGCTCATATTTAAAGATAAGGAGATTTGAAAATGTTTATAGTTATTATAGTCCAGATTTTGTCAATCAATTAAAGCCAAATAGTTTAGGAGAGTATAGAATAAATTCAAGATTTTTTAAAGGGCTTACTCTCCCAAGAAATTCAGGTTCTATAAATAAATTGGAGTTGATTGAGGGTTATGACCCATTAGTTTCCAAATTTTATATTGAATTTTACGATTATATTATTAAGAGAAATGAAGGTTTTGAAAATCTTTTAAAAATGGCAAATGTTAAGTATTATATAACTGATAGTGGATTTTTAGAGCTAAAAAATTACTTACCAAGAGCCTATATTGTTCATTGTGTTAAAATTTTTAAGGATAGTTTTGAATTTTTTTCAAATGTTAAAAATTTAGAGCCTGAAAAATGTGTTTATTTATCTGAAAAATTAAATAAAAATTATAGTTTAGAAAAAAGTTATGAAAATGTTAAAATTTTTAAATATAATCCAAATGAAATTTTATTAGAATATGAAACTGATGAGGATGGGATTTTGGTTTTAAGTGTTAATTATTATCCTTATTGGAAAGCAGAATTAGATAATGACGAGGTTAAAATTTTAAGAGCAAATTGGACATTTATGGCAGTTGAAGCTCCAAAAGGAAAACATGTTGTTAAATTTTATTATGATAAAACAAAGTTCTTTATAAGTTTAGGTTTTTGGATTTTTGGAATAATTTTATCCCTAATTTTTGCTTTGTATAGTAAGTATATAGATTTTTCAGAGGATTTGATGGGGCAAACCCCCAAAGCCGAAATATAGGTATTTATAAGCCATTGGCTTTATTTTCAGGGTGGGTAGGGGAAATATAGAAAAATAAATGGTTTCAGAATTATTGGACAAGGCAAAAGTTATTAAGTATTTTCCTTTAAAATTTTCTTTATGACAGAAAAAGAAATTTTAGAAATTATAAAGAAGCATCCAGAGGTTATATTAGAGATTATTTATTCAAGCTCAGTAGCAACAAAAAAAGACATTAAAATTTTATATAGGAAAATAAAATTAAATTTAGAAAATAAACTTGAAGAAAAAAAAATAGAAATTGAAAAGACCTTAGAGGATAAACTTGAATTAAAGAAACTTGAAATTGAAAAAACAATAAGAATAGAAATAGAAAAAATAAGAAGTGAATTGCTTGAAAAAATTTTAGATGTTGAAAAGAACTTAAAAATTGAAATTGAGAAAATAAGAGCTGAAAGTAATGAAAGAAT
>JAVVGK010000143.1:0-4149 GCA_032249175.1 Candidatus Hydrothermia bacterium
TATTTATTGGGCAAAGCATATTTAAATTGCATTTTAAAGTCAAGCTTTCCGCATTTTTTTGCCTAAATTCAACAGTTTAATTAAAATCTTATAAATGCTTGATTTTTAATTACTTAACACCATTTAAGACTTTAAAATTTTAGAGCATACAAATTATGAGATGGTTATTACTCTTATTATCCTTATTTACTTTGTTTTCTATATTCACTTATAAACATTATGGAATTACTTGGGATGAAGAAATAGAAATACACAGAGGGCGTTATTTAGTAGGATATTTATTAGGTAGAGTTTCTGAAGATACTTACTTTAACACTATAAAAGGAGGACTAACATTTGCTTATAATCATTTATATCCTGCAATTTTAGGAATAGGTAATGTGTTTTTAAATTTCCTTTCTTCAAAACAATTTCCCCAAATTGATTTTGAAAATATTCATCTGCTTAACTTATTATTTAATGGTTTTTTGCTTATAGCAATTTCATATACTTTGTTTTATAGAATATACAAAATTCCATTATATGCGATATTAGGAGTTATTTTTATACTGCTTACTCCAAGAATAATTGGACACATGCCAACAAATCTAAAAGACATTCCTTTTGCCACTTTCTATTTTACTACAATTTGTATGATTATATTTACTTTTAATAAACCTTCAATAATGAAAATCCTTATTCTTATTCCCTTTTTTTTCTAACTCAAAGCTCACGATTCATAGGCTATACGATATATCCCATTTATCTCCTATCTATATTTACAACAAACCACAAGAATCTTTTAAAACATTTATAACTTATAGAATTTTTGAAGTTATTATTATTTTTATGTCTTCAAGCTTTTTAACACTTATTACCTGGCCTTATCTTGGAAAGAATTATTTTCAAGGTATGTCAGAATTGATAAAAATTAGCTCAAAGTATCCATTTCATGCTCCATTTCTTACAGCAGGTAAAGATGTATATCCTGGTCACTCAGTTGCTTTCTATATATTCGCTTGGTACTTTGCCATTACACCTATCCCTATATTTTTAGGTTTAATTCTTAATTTATTGTATTTTAAGAGATGGAATTTAATAAATGCTTTTATGTGGCTAATTGTTCTTTTTATAACAATGTTATTTTTAATTATCAGACCTCATTTATACGATGAATTAAGGCAGATTTTATTTTATCAAGTACTTTTAAGTTGTTTGTCAGCTTTTGGCTTTATTGAGTTTTTAAGAAATTCTAAAAATAAAATAGCAAAATTTGTAATTATATTGATTTTTGGAATTTTCGGTTTAAAGTTAATATATGACTTAAAGAAGTTACATCCTTATGAATATATTTACTTTAATGAGCTTGTAGGAGGATTAAAAGGTGCTTCTAATAAATTTGAAACGGATTATTGGGGTGCTTGTCAAAAAGAAGCTTTTAATTATCTTATAAAAAATAGGGATTTAACAAATAAGAAGCTTTATGTTGTATTTGCTCATGGTGTTGGAGACCCGATATATTATAGCCATAAATATAAATTTTACTTTTCAAATGACGATGTAGATTACACAATAGCTATAAAGAGATGGGGCATAGCAGATAGGTTTTTAAAAGACAGCAATTATTCCTTAATTTATGAAGTAAAGAGGGACGGAGTTCCACTCTGCTTTGTATTTGAAAGAAAGAAGTAGAGGAGAATTTAATAAGCATTAAAATTTCAAACTTTTGTTAGGGAATGTTTTTATTGTATTTTCAAGTTATTTAATATCTCAAATTCTAAATTTTGTTTCAGGAATAATGGTTATTAAGATGGTAAGTCCTGAGGATTTTGGAAGGTATTCAGTTGCTACAAATTTTATAAATCTAATAGTTATTCCACTTTCAGGATTTTTAACAGCAGGTTTAAGAAGATATACCGCTTATTATATTTCAAGAAATGAATATAGTTTTTTATCAGGCATTATTAAAATTTGTATTGTTTATGCTTTTTCACTTTCTATTATTCTCACTTTACCTTTTTTATTCTTTTCAAAATTCATAAGTCAAATTTTTCTTAATTCATTAGAATATTCAAAATTTTTGTTTTTTTATAGTTTTTCTATACCATTTATCATTTTTTCTAATTATCTTTCTTCATTTTTAACAGGTCTTGAAAAATTTAAAGAGATTTCCATTTCAAATAACATCAGTCCTAACATTTCAAGAATTTTGTTTCTTTTTATTTGGTGGTTATTTTTGCCATTTAAAGAAGTTGGTATTACACTTTCATTAGTCTTTAAATCTATTGTTTCCTTTTTTCAATTAAGTTTTTATTCACTTAAAAAATTAAAAGAATTTTTAAAGTTTGAGAAAAAATATGAATTTAAGGAATGGTTTAGATATTCTTTTCCTACATTTTTAAGATATGTGTTTTCATATATAGCAGATAATATAGGTGTTGTAATTCTTGGAAGTTCAAAGAATTCCTTAGAAGCAGGTATATACAGAGGGGCAAATTTTTTATCTAATATGTTATGGTCTATAAATCTTTCATTTAGTAGTGTTTTAAATCCGCGATTAGTTCATTTAATAGCCCAAAATAAAATAACTGAATCAAAAAAACTAATGTATAAATTTATGTTTTTGAATATATTAGTGAATTTTATTTTTTTATTGATGTTTATCATTTTTGGAAAGCAATTATTATACTTATTAGGTAAGGAGTATATAAATGGATATAATGTTCTGATTATTTTGTCATTATGCTCTTTAATTGAAGCAATGAGCGGAGTATTTCAAGTTTATATAGATGCCAAAGGTAGAAGTGATTTAAATTTAATTAGTTATATTATTTATAACATTTCAACGATATATTTTATAGCCTTATTTACGAATTTATATTCAAAGGAAGGAACAGCATTAGGTTATCTTTTTGGAATTGTAGTGCTTTCTATTATGAGGTTTATTTTTTACTTTAAAATTTCAAAATGAGCAGTTATAATTTATTTAATAATAGTGAAATTTTTGAAATTTTTAAAAATTATGTAAGGAATAGATATTCTAATGTTAATGAAATTGGGAATTTTGTAATTAGGAAAGTTGGAAGAATAAGAAGGCTAAATTATATAATTGATGATGTAGTGGATTGGTGGGATGAAGATATTTCTGCTTTTGAATTGGAAGAATTATTAAAAAAGGAAATTTATACAAAAGCAATTTTTAAGAATATATTAGAATTTTCAAAAATTAAAAAAACATTAGACCAATTAAGTATAAAACCTGATTATGTTTCATTTTCAAAGGTTTATTATATTAACCTTGAAGAGTTGAATAGTGAAGAGAAGTTATTAAAAAGTTTTAGTTATAATAGCAGAAGGAATTTAAAGAAAGCAGAAAATAGATTAAGAAAAACAAATTATGAATTTTTTGTGGATAATAATCTTGAAAGATATTTTGAAATTTTAATTACATTCCTCATAAGAAAGCATACTTGGACATTATATAATGATAAGGCTTTTCAGGATTCAATCCTTAAAGCTTTAAAAGTATTTGAAAAAAATAATATGTTAGATATATTTGTCTTGAAAATAAATGATGAAATTGCTTCTATAAATGTAATAATAAAAAAAGAAAAAATAGCATTTTGGTGGATTACAGGTTATAATGAAAAATATCATTATTACATGCCTACAAGAATTTCTATATGGTTTGTGTTAAAACATTATTTAAATCAAGGTTTTAAAGAATTTAATTTTATGAAAGGTGAAAGTGAATATAAAACCTATTGGACACAAACATTTTATAAGTTATATAGGTACGAGTATTATCAGAGAAATTTGTTTAAAAAAATAATATCACTGCTTTAAAATTTCAAAATATGGAAGAGGTAAAACAATTTTTTGATGAAATTTATACAACAAAAGGGAAAAACTTGCCATTTAGTTGGCAATGGTCAAATTATATTGAGATTTTATACCTAAAAAGACTTGCGGGCGAGTATAAGATAAATGGTCTTGTTTTGGATGCGGGATGTGGAGTGGGTTTAAAAATGGAGCATTTAAAACATTATAAAGTTATTGGATTTGATTATTCATTTGAAGGTTTAAAAGTTGCCAAAGAACTAAAATTTCCATTAGTCCAATCAAGCATTCATAAGATACCATTTAAAGATAATGTTTTTGATTTTGTTT
>JAVVGK010000144.1:0-4133 GCA_032249175.1 Candidatus Hydrothermia bacterium
TGAGATTGCTAAAAGTTTTGATATTGAAATTGTTGAAGAATTGAAAGAGTAAATTAAGTTAAATTTTCACTTACAATAACTGCTATATCAACAACATTAACATTAGCATTCTTTCTATTCACTCCATCGGAAATCATGATATTACAAAATGGACAAGCAACAGCAATTAAATCAGGATTCTTATTTAATAATTCTTCTGTTCTTTCTATATTTATCTTTTTACCGATTTTTTCTTCCATCCACATTCTTCCACCTCCTGCTCCACAACAAAAACTATTTTTCTTATTTCTATCAGCTTCAATTAAACTTCCAACATTACTTAAAATTTCCCTTGGCTCATTTACAATATTATTATGCCTTGAAAGATAACAAGGGTCATGAAATATAATTTTTTGAGCGATTTTATTAACTTTAATTTTTCCTTCATTTATTAAACTTAAAATAAATTCAGAATGATGATAAACTTCAAGTTTAATTCCAAAAAATTCATACTCATTTTTTAGTGTGTTATAACAATGAGGACAAATTGTTATAATTTTATTAATGTTATATTTTTTAAATGTTTGAACATTTTCATAAGCAAGCGTTTGAAATAATAATTCATTTCCTGTTCTTCTTGCACTATCTCCTGTGCATTTTTCTTCATCTCCAAGAACAGCAAATTTCACATTTGCTTTATTTAATATATTTACAAGTGCTTTAATTGTTCTTTGACTTTTACTATCATAAACACCAGCACAACCCATCCAAAGCAAATAATCAAATTCATAATTTGGATTTTCTTTTAATATAATTAAATTCAATTCTTTGGCAAATTTATATCTTTCATTTTTGGGAGCATTCCAAGGATTAAATTGATTTTCCATTCCTCTATAACTATTATTTAATTGCGAAGGATAATTATTATCCTCAACAAGTCCCCTTCTATAATTTATTATTAAATCAAGTTGATTAATACCAACAGGACAAGCATGAACACAAGCTCCACAGCTTGTACAAGACCATAAAGCATCCTCACCAACAACCAATCCCAAAACTTTATCCTCTTTATTTTCAATATATTCATAAGCATAATCTCTTGTATCAAGAACTATTCGTTTTGGGTCTAATGGCTTATTAGTTAAATAAGCAGGACAAACACTTGTACATCTTCCACAAATCGTACAAGCATCAACCATTAGAATTTTAAACCAAGGCAAATCATAAATATATTTATAGCCTGCTTTAATTTCATCTTCACTAAAACTCTCCTTATTCATAATTTCAATTAAATTAGTCTTAACATCATGTTTAGCAGAAGGTTGTTTTTGATAGAAAATTAAATTTAATGTAGAAGTAAAAATGTGAAAAAGCTTTGAATATGGGATATAAGCAATAAATAACATCGTTGTCCAAGCATGAATATTCCATAAAATTCTATGAAGAAATGAAATCTCTTCCTTTGAAAAATTATAAAATAAATTTGAGATTAAATAACCGACAAATGAAACTTTTTCAAATTCCATCTTAAAATAAGCAATTCTTAAACCTTCAATAAGAAATCCCTGAACTGCCAAAGCCAAAAGCAAAATCAAAATTAAATTATCTTCAAGGATATTTCTTAAATAACTTGGCAAAAAAAACAATCTTCTAAATAATGCTAAAATCAAAGCAATTATTAATAAAATACCTGCTAAATCAGAAATAAATGACAAGAATAAGTAAAAATTACCATATATAAATTTAATACCAAAATCCATCTGAATTCCAACAAGAGCAGTTGTAATTGTAAGAATTAGAAAGGACCAAAAAATTAGAATATGAGAAAATATGCCGAATTTTCTTTCTGAAACTTTCCTTTGAAAGAGAGCATTAATAATATAAGATAGAAAATTTATATTTATTTTTGCTCTTTTGCCAATTGACCAAACTTTAAAATGCCTATAAAATCCATAAAAAAAGAAAAAAAGAGCAATAAAAAATGTTATGTACATAATTAAGAAATCAATTTTAGAGACATTCCAACCAAAAGGTCTTGTTATTTGCTCCATACTCAAAATTTTAAAGGAATTAAAAAGCCAATTTTTGTGCTGTTGAATAATTCTAAAATCATTTTTATACTGCTTTAAAATTTCAATTATGTTAATTTCTATTTTATCACTTCCTGAATTTACAATAATATATGGTGTTGCTTGTATTAGTTGTCATTTCAATACTCAGGGTTCAGGTTTAAGAAATGAAAATGGTTGGGGACAAACGCAAATTTATCTTCCAATATATAACAAGAAAAAAGAAGATTTAATTGAATACAAAATTAACAATTCTATTTTTTATGGCTCAGATATTAGAATTTTTTATTTAAGAATTAGGGATAGCTCATATATATTCCCTATGCAAACAAATTTTTATATAAATTACAAACCAACAAGCTCAATTGATATTTATGCCAAATTAGGTTTAAGAGGATTATATGAAGCTTTTGCCGTTCTTTGGAATATATTCTTTTTAAACACATATATAAAAGGAGGTTTATTCCTTCCAAATTATGGTTTAAGATATGAAGACCATACATATTTTACAAGAGATTATCTTGATAATAGAATTATTGATAGATATTTCAATAGGTTTGAAACTGGAGGATTTGAAATTGGTTATGCTTATGAAACTTATCAAATTTCATTTAGCATTATGAATAGCTGGGGAAATTTCCCACTTTTCTTACCTGAAAATCAAGTTATTACTACAAATAATTTTAAAATTTTTCATCTTAAAGAAAGATATAATGCTCTTTTGGGATTAACAGGTATTTATAAAGATGAAAATAACTATGTTTTTGGAGGATATGGAGGATTCGGTTTGAGCAATGGAATTTCAACTCTTTTAGAATATTCAAGGTATCCAGATTTTAATGTTTTAACAACTATTTTAAGGTACATTTTCAAAAGAGGTATTCATGCTGTACTTTCCTATGACTTTTCAAGCGAAAATAATCAAAGTAGAATTGGTGGTGGTATTTCTTTATTTTACATACCAAACCTTGAAATTATGGCAAGATACTATTATTATTTTAATAGTTTTGACTTTTTAGCATTTTCACTACATTTTGGGTTTTAGGCTTATAAAATGTTTGGCAAGCTAATTTATTTTCTTTGGTAAATTAAATTGAATTCTATGTAAATTGTATCTGAAACTTGAAGAAATCCAAACTTAGGTCTTTCTAATTTAAAATCAGAAAGCAATATAAAAAATAAGCCACTTACATAAGCATTATTTTCATTAAACTTCAAAGAAATTGGAACAGATATATTTTTTTCCAAACCAGAAAGTTTAAATTTGCCAAATATAAAACCATTGCTAATACTTTCGGGAATGAATTCTATAAATTCGTATTTGTTAGCATTTATAGTTCTATACATTTGAGCATCTCTAACAGCATTATCAGTTTTTAAGGACTTTGAAAGAACCTTCACATAACCACTTATTGAATTACTATCGTATTTTATAGTTGAATAGATTTCCTCTGCTCTACCTACTACTTTATGAAAAGAAGCATTTGTCCAAAAAATGATTTTTGACTTTTGATTAACAATTTCAAAGACATCTAAAAATAAAAGAAATATCATGGAGAAAAATAGATATAACCTCCCGCTGAGCCATTTGGATAATGACAATTCTTACAACCTTCTTTATCAGAAGCACTTGACTGCATTTGTTGAAACTTCGTTCCATCTAAGGATTCAACTCTTGCGCGATATGGAAAGCATATATTACCAATAATGCTAAATCTTCCAAGTGAATCAGTAGTATCTGAAAGAACATTATTTTTACTATCAATAACCTTAACAATAACATTCTTTGCTCTTAAACTATAAGATGAATCAGTTGGATTTGTAGAAACGAAATAACTAAAATTTACATCATAGCAATTATCAGATTTTGAGCAGAATTCTAAACCCAAGGATAAAAATAAAAAGATATATTTAAGCATTTTGAAATTTTAAGGTATGGGAGGGGGATAATCCTGCATTGCTAATCGTCCTGAAATTAAGCTTTATTTCAACCCACTAAAATATCTAATTCTTTTTTATAACTTTCAACAGCTTTTAAAAGTTTTGGATAATTTTTAAGTTTTGGGTCTTTTTGAAGGAGCAAAA
>JAVVGK010000145.1:0-4114 GCA_032249175.1 Candidatus Hydrothermia bacterium
CTCTCATTTCAATATAAAATGCTCTACTTTTTAGTCTTGGACTTAATTCCTTTGTGGTTTCATCAAGATTTATCGTTCCTATAATGAACAGGTTTTTTGGATAAGGGATTATATTATCATGAATATATATTGCACCTCCTGTTTCCATAGCACTTATAATATCAGAAAGATACCATTCAGGATGTGAGAGGTTCATTTCATCAAGAATTAAGAAGTAGTTATTATCTTTATCTTTTGAGGCATAGTATAAAAGATAAAAAATTTGACCTTCAATAAAACGATTACTAAATGGATTATAATACCCAATAATATCTTTTGGTGAAACCCAGTTTGGCTGAACTCTTACAAAGCAAAGATATGGATTTTTCATAAGTCCATATTTTAGCTCATTTTCATTATTAGAAACATTAACAAGTTGTAAAAAATTAGGAAGATTTTTAACTTGAAATGCGGCTTGATTTTGACTTTTTATATAAGCATAAATCATCCCTAAGAGTGTTTTGCCTGTTCCCGTTGGACCTGAAAGGATTACAAATTTATTTCCAGAATTTATAGAATAATAGAATTTTTCAAGGATGGTGATGTCGTAAAATATATTGAATTTACCAACAGATTTTAACAATTCTGAAAGGCAAAAAATTTCCCATGCTTTTGGAGGTATTTCTCCTAAATCTTGAAGAATGGACAAGAGATCAGTTATATCTATTGTTGATATAAAAAAAGGATCAGGGGGGGCAGGTGGAGGAAGTTTATTTGATGATGGTAAATCATTTATTAAATCTTGACTAGTTCTAATTGAATCTCCAACATTACGAAAATGGAAAATAATCCTCTCATCATTATTTGCTGGTTTGATATCATATTTTTCAACTATTAAATAGGAAAATTTCGGGTTACCATGTTGGGACGTGTATATCCCTATTCCTAATGTTGGATAATCAAGATTTTTCACCTCATCATAAAATTGAGCTTGCTGCGGTAGTTGAGAACATTTCAAATCTCTTTCTTTCCAATATCCCTGCGGAGATCTATCCCATACAGGATAGTATATAGTAGATAACAAAATCACTTTTTTATTACATCCTAAGCCAGCAAACATATATCTCCCTCCCTTTTTAAACCCCTAAAATTTTAAACTCCATTCACAACCATTAAAACCTTTTCCAACTCCTTATTTAACTCATCATCATTTAAAACATCAAACACAAAAGCACCAAATCCCCATTCAGTTCTATAATTATCTTCAAAAAATTTCATATATTCTTCATCTTCTACATTTCCTTTTCTTGGAATTATAGCATAAGCACCTTTTACAATCCTTTCACCATTATTATCAAAATCTACAATACATTCCTTATATTGATGTAATTGAGCTATTGCTGTTCTTCTGTCTAATTTAATTAAGCCCTTTACATATTGAATTAGTTTAGATTTTGCTGTTTCCTTATCTATTTTATCGCTAAATAAATTTTCTATATATTCATTTAATCTATCTGTTGATAATTCTATATCTTCTCTATCTTTGACTAAATCCTCAGCTTCCATCTTTTTAGCATCAAAAATTATCATTTTAATTTTACTATTCTCTCTTTTCTCTATTACTACATCAGGTCTTACCTTTATTGTATAACTGCCTATGCCTGTTTTATTATATTCAAATTGCCTTTGATAATATAATGAGTAATTTTCCCATTCAATTTTAGCACTTTCATATTTATTTTCTTCAATTTCACCAATTTTTAATTTTATTCTATTTCCATCAATTTTAAATAAATCCATTTCCTTTGGTTCTCCAAACTTTTCTCTTAATTTTTTATATATTTTAACAAATACCCAAAGCTCATAAAGTCTCCATTCATCAAGCGATTGTAAATTTAAATCTTTTGCTTCAAAAGGAAAACATAAACTTTGCCATTTTATAAAAAACCTATAAATAGCATTATAATAAGGATTATTCATAATTATTGGAGTTATCCTAATTTCAAATTCAGGCTTAATATCACTAATAAATTCCAAATTTAAAAGAAAATTCATTTCCCTTATTCTCTTTTCAACCTTTGTAATCATTTCATTTATTTCTTTCTTATATTTCTCATTACCCTTTAACTCCTCCAAATCTTTTAAAAGCTTTTTAATTCCCTCTAAAATTCTTATTAAAACCCCTTTTACAAATCTATTCTCATATATGTCATTTGAAATAATTTTCTTTGAGGCATATATTGTAGAGCTTTCACTTTTTGAGCTAATTAAATAATTTAGCATTTGAGGGGAAATTTCTTCTACTTCATAAACAGGAGAAAACAAAAACTCCTTCCTAATGTGAATATGAGGATTTCTACTTAAATTTATAATAATGTTTTTAAGCTTCTCAAATTCCTCCTCCAATAATTTAAATTGAATAACACCCACATTTAATTTTTCCTTACTTGGAATTACTGATATTTTTTCTCTATTATTTCTAATCCATATCCTATACAAATCTTTTAAAACTTCAATAATTTCCTTAATAATTTTTTCAATTTCCTCTTTTGAAAAGCTCATAAAGAATTTAACTCATCAAAAAGTGAAGGCTCTTCATAAAAATCGTAATAATTATCACTCATTATAATATCATAACCATCTACAAAATAAACATAATCTCTCCAATTCTTTGAACCATAAACCTTATTGCCTTTTAGAATAATATATCCATCATCAAATGCTAAAAACTTAATTCCATTATCTATTACAATTTCCTTATCTTCAAAACCTTTCGTTTTCATAACTGATTTTAAACTTCCATCCCTATGATAAGTTTTAATTTGACCATTTAAATAAGCAATAGAAAGATAATCATCAAACTTTTTAATGCCAGTTATTGGTTTTGAAGGATTATATGATAAAATTTGCTTAATTTCCCAAACATCAATAAATAAATAAACACCAAATTTATCACATAAAAGGTAATAATTCTTATATTTTGAAATAAACTTAATTTCACTATTTGATACACTATATTCTCTAATTTCATCATTTTCTAAAATAACAACTTTACCATCTTTTGTCCCAAAAAGCACTTTTTTACCATTTAGTAAGTATGAAGTTGGTTTTAATTCTACTGTTTTTTGAACTTGTCCATTTAATTTACAAATATCAATTTTATCTTCAAAAATCAAAAATAGTAAATCATTATAAAAGAAATCCTTCAAATTGGCTTTAATTGAATAAATCTCTTCAAATTTTTCCAAAGTAAAGACTTTTAAGACACCATTACTATAAGCAAATAAGTAATTTTCAAAAACTTTAAGAATTTCAATTTTCTCTTTTGAAACTTCAATTTTCTTTAATTTCTTAATTGTTTCAAATTCCTTAAAAGCAATTCTTTCTTTAAGTTTATAAATCAAAATATAGCCGTCCGAGCCAAGAAATAAATAATTATCATTAAAAGCAATAGAATAAACATTATCATTCATTTTTACAGACTTCCTCAGTTTATAATCATTTAAATCGTACATTTTTAAATTGTTTGCTTTGTCAAATGTAATTAGAAAATTATCATTATTTGAAAATGCCAATTCATCAGAGAGTGATAAAATTACAGAATTTTTTTCAAAATCGTACAGATAATGAATACTATCTTTCATAAGAATGAAATTTTTAATTAAAGTAATGGAATTTTCGGTAGGAATTTCATATTCCCAAACCTTTGAAAAAGCTTTATTATTCTCAAAAGCATATATAATTTGTCCTTCATGAACGATAATAAATCCTTCATCTAAATCTATCCTCGTTTTTATTGATGGCAATTTATCGTAAATATCAGCAAGGTCATAAACAATTTCATTATCAAAAATTTTAACACCTTGCTTAATTTTACCATAATAAACATAAACAACATCATTATTTGCTTCAAGTGATAAAATTTCACTTGGAAATTCCCTTTCATTTATTTTTGCTTCTGACTTTATATTATAAACTATCAACTTATTTCCAACTGTATAAAATAAATAATCTCCAAGTTTTTCATAATGACCATACCCAAAGCCATATTCTCCAATCTCTTTAAGAAAATAAAACCAATTTTCATAATAAATCCAAAATCTAACAAGTCCATCATCACCCCTACTAAATAATA
>JAVVGK010000146.1:0-4028 GCA_032249175.1 Candidatus Hydrothermia bacterium
TTAATAATAGTAATTCCTCTTCTTGTTTTAACAATTGAAAAAGATAATCCATTTTCTTTTACTATAATTTCATTATTTGAAATTTCCAACTTTTCCTTTGGAAAAACTTCAATAATTTCAAAAAATTTAGGAACTTTAATAGAATTTCTTATAATAATGAAATCCTTGTCATCATCTTCCTTATAAGCATCCTTATGAAATAGAAAAGGAACTTTTCTATTATCAACTTCCAATAAACCAAAACATCTTTCATTACAAGTTAAATAACCATTTTCTAATTTGGCGAAACCTACGGATTTGAGAATTTTTATATTTTTTCCTTCAACTTTTATTTTATCACCAGGTTTTCCAATAATTTCCATAACTTTTGGCTTTATAATAAAAATAACATTTTTATATCCATATATTGTATCATCTTCATAAGAGAAAAAAATTCTTGCTATACCATAATTTAAGGCAATTATTGTATCAGAAATTATTTTAACTTTATCCGAAGAGCTTGAAATTTTATAACCATTAAAAACCCTTCTTTCATCCTTTTCCATAATAATTTTATCAGGTAAAGATAAATTTACTCGCTTTTTATTTTTTCCAATTGAATAAATTTTTATTACTCCAAAGCTTTCATCATTTTTAGCAATCAAAATGCCACTTCCAGGATTCGTTATGTAAAGTTTATTATTTTTAATAAATCCTAAAAACTTTGGTTTTATTTCATATTGATAATTTCCAAAATTTAAAACTAAACTATCTCCAACATTCAAAACTAAACTATCATAAGGCAATTTAATCCTTTTGAATTTTCTTATAAAAACCGATGTTTTACCTTTTTCGGTTATTACGATAATTCTTCCTGGTGATTTTGCGATAATTTTATTTCCTAAAATATCCGCTTTATCTGATGGAATAACTTTCAGAACTTTACTATCAAACGCAATTGTATCTCCAACAAAACTTTTTATTTCAACTTGAAGAATTATCCACAACATAGAATTTTATTTCTTTCCTTTCATTATCTTTAATTATTTCTAACTTGTATTCACCTTCTTTTAGTGTTTCCTCATATATATAAAAATTGTTTTCTGTTTTTGGCTCTATTAATTTTGAATTTACATAAACTTCAATTGGCTCTTTTGATATTATTGAAAATTCATCAGGTGCCAAAACTTCACCTTCTCTTGGTCCAACATAATCTAATTCGCCGTAATAATAAGTAATTTGTTTATTTCTGTTATTACTTAAAATTAGAAGAAATAAAACCATTAAAATTACTAAAAAGACAGGAGAAATTTTCAATAAATGAAATTTTCTTCTTTTTAAATATGGAATTTTATATAAGCTTTGTTTTAAATCCTCTGGAATTGGTTTCATTTTAACTTTCATAGCCAAACCTCATAATTAAACTTTTAAGTTTTTCTCTTGCTCTATGTAATTTTGATTTTATCGTTCCTTCCTTTGTTCCTAAAATTTCAGATATTTCTTTTATGTTAAATCCATCTATATAGAAAAGAACTAAAACCCTTCTATAATCTTCTGGAAGTCTTGATAATAAACTTTCAATTCTTTGAGATAAGTAATAATCTTTACTTTCAAAATCACGATTTTTTTCTTCAAATAAAAATTCAAGTGATAAAATTTTCTTAATTTTTTTACTTTTTAGGTAATTTTTCAAATGATTTTGAGTAATTCTAAAAATCCAAGTTTTAAGACTTGACTCATTTCTAAAACTATCAAGACCCTTCCAAATTTTATAAAAAACTTCTTGTGTTAAATCTTTCGCATCTTCCTCATCTAAGATAGTATAGTAAATCATATTATAAACATACTCAGAGTAATTTTCTATTATAGAGTTAAAAAGTTTTATTTTTTCACTTTCATTCATATTTAAATTAGACAAATTTTAAAGCTAAAAGGTTGCATTGCTCTGTAAGGTAAAAATAGGCATTAAAATTTTAGAAATGCTTCTCATTCTTATTTTAGGACTTGCTCTTGAATTTGTTCTTTACTTTTCCTTGAAGGATTTAAACATCAATCCAACAATTTTTAAAATTGGTGAATTACAAATTAGATATTATGGACTAATGTACATTATAGCTATTGCTCTTGCTTTATTTTTTCTGAAAAGGGATTTTGAAAAATTTAAAATAAATATAAATTATAAGGAGTTTGAAGATGCAGCATTTTGGACAATTATTATAGCAATAATTGGAGCAAGGATTTACCATGTTATTCCTAATTGGGATTACTATTCTAAAAATCCATTTGAAATTATAGCAATTTGGCATGGAGGTCTTGCTATTTATGGTGGGATAATTGGAGGATTAATTGGTGGATATATTATTTGTAAGATAAAAAATTGGAATTTTTTAAAGTTAGCAGATATGATAATGCCATATTTAGCACTTGGTCAAGCTATTGGAAGATGGGGAAATTTCTTTAATAAAGAAGCTTATGGACCTCCAACAGATGTGCCATGGGCAATATATATTCCTTATGAAAATAGAATAAAGGGATTTGAAAATTATGAGTATTTTCATCCAACATTTTGGTATGAAAGCATCTTAAATTATATAAATTTTGTTATTCTTTTATATTTTAGGAATTCAAAGTTTTATAAAAATGATGGTCAGGTTTTATCGCTATATCTTTTAAACTACGGAATAATTAGATTTTTTATTGAATTTCAAAGATTTGATACAGACAAATTTCTTGGTATAAGAATTGCTCATATATTTTCAATTATTGCTATTATTGTTGGTATCTTTGGACTTATTATTTCAAGTAGGAGAAAATGAAAAGTTTAAAAATTTTATTTGTTTCTGATATATTTTATCCATATCCAGGTGGAATTAGTGAGCATATTGATAGTTTAGCAAGATATTTAAGGAAAAGAGGACATTTAACTTATATTTTAACTGCTAATTTTAATTCAGGGATTAGTTATAAAGACCCTGATTATGTTATTAGAGTTGGAAGGGCTTTTAAAATTCCCATCAATAAATCAATAGGCTCAATAACTTTATCTCCAAAATTGAATAAACTTGTTAAAGAAATTGTTCAAAAAAATAATTATGATATTATTCATATTCACGGACCAATTGCTCCTGTTTTGCCAATGCTTGCCTTAAAGTATTCAAGGTCAATAAATGTTGCTACATTTCATTCTGCTCATGATGAGGTTTTACTTTATAGGATATTTAAAGGTTATTTGGAAAATTATTTTAAAAAACTTCATGGGAGAATAGCAGTTTCAGAAGTTGCTAAAAGAAGTATAAGTAGATATTTTGATGGAGAATATAGAATAATACCTAATGGTGTTGATGTTCATAGATTTAATCCAAATAATGAAAAAATTGAATGGTTAGTTAAGGATAATTCTAAAAAAATTTTGTTTGTAGGAAGAATAGAGCCAAGGAAAGGTTTAAAATATCTTATTTTGGCTTTAAATGAAATTATTAAATTCATAAGTGATGTTAAGTTAATTGTTGTAGGAGATGGTCCTTTTAAAATTTTATACGAGCAGTATTTAAATAAGAATATTGAAGATAAAGTAATTTTTGTAGGTAAGGTTGGATATGATGAGCTTCCAAAATTCTATGTTAGTTGTGATGTTTTCGTTTCTCCTGCTACTGAAAAGGAAAGTTTTGGAATTGTTTTGCTTGAAGCTATGGCTTCAAAAATTCCTGTTATTGCTTCTGATATTGAAGGATACAGACAAATTGTAAAAGATGAAGTTAATGGATTTCTTTTTGAAAATGAAAATTATAAAAATTTAGCAGATAAAATTATTATGGTTTTGAGAAATAAAAACTTCGTAAATAAAGTAGTTGAAAATGCTTATAAAATAGTTATTGAAAAGTATAGTTGGGAATCTGTCTCAAAACAAATTGAGAATTATTATTATGAGCTTTTAAGTAATAGAAAGTAAGTTTCAATCCCTTATAGGAACGATAAAAACTAACATAGTGAGAAATGGACACAATTCCTCATGGAAATAGTTTCAATCCCTTATAGGGACGATAAAAACA
>JAVVGK010000147.1:0-4023 GCA_032249175.1 Candidatus Hydrothermia bacterium
TTTGTCTAGTAATTCTAAAATATAGATTATTTCTTATTTTTCCCACCCACCCTGATAATAAGGCTTAGCCTTATAAATACCCATTTTTTGGCAGGGGGCTTTCGCCCCCTTAAATAACCCCCCAATAAAACCAATAATTCCTTAAAATTTTCATAACTTATTGATTACCAATCACTTAACACTATTTATTGGACAAAGCAAAAGAAAAAACTTTTAATTTTACTTAACTATTCTTTCAAGCTTAACAAATTCCAAGGATAATGTTTTAACGCCATATTCATTAAATAAAACTGTAATTCTATTCTTATTTATTCCTAAAACTCTACCAATTCCGAACTTATGATGTTTGACTAAATCACCTATTCTATAAGTTAAACTTAAATCTGAGATATTGTCCCATATAATTTTTCCATTTTTATAACCAATTTCCTCTAAAAATCTTGAAATTTGAAGCTCCTTTCTTCCTTTTAAAAATCTCGTTTTACAATAAGATAAATATAACTCTTCCTTTGCTCTTGTAATGGCAACATAAAATAATCTTCTTTCTTCTTCTAAATTACCTTCATCTATACTTAAATGATGAGGCAGTACATCTTCCTCTAATCCAATTACAAAAACAACAGGAAATTCAAGACCTTTTGCGGAATGTATTGTCATTACGGAAACACAATTATTTTTTAAATCTACTTCATTTTCCATCTTAACGGAAATATCTTCAACAAATTCTTCAAGATTATTGTAAATTTCAAGTGAATTTATAAATTCTTCTATATTTTCTATCCTTTCTCTTGCCAATTGCGTACTTTCATTTTTTTCAATATATTCAATATAATTTGTTTCAAGAATGACCTTTTTAGCAAGCTCCTTAACACTTAAATTCTTTGAATAATTTAATAATTTTTCAAATATATTTAAAAATTCTATAATTCCTTCGACAGCCTTTTTTCTATTTATAAATTTTAAGGCTGGTCTTAATGCCTCATAATATGATACATTATTCTCCTCTGCTATTTTCTTTATTATTTCAAATGTCGTTTCACCTATGCCTCTTGGAGGTGTATTTATAGCTCTTTCAAGAGATATGTTGTCTTTTGGATTATAAATCAACCTTAAATATGCTATTAAATCCTTTATCTCTCTTCTTTCATAAAATTTTTCTCCACCAATGACATTATAAGGAATTTTATATTTATTAAATACTTCTTCTATGGATTTTGAAAGTGCATTTATCCTAAATAAAATTGCAAAATCAGAATATGGTCTTTTTGAACTTACAATAATTTTAGCAATTTTTTCTGCTTCCTCAATTTCATCGTAATTTTCCAAAACTTCTGGTTCTTTACCCTCTGGATTATTTGTCCATAAAACTTTATCTCTTCTTTCATAATTAAATTTAATTACTCTATTTGCTAATTTTAAAATTTTTTTCGTTGAGCGATAATTCTGCTCTAAAAATATAATTTTAGCATTTGGAAAATCCTTTTCAAAATTTAAAATAATTCTAAAATCAGCACCTCTAAACGAATATATACTTTGGTCTTCATCACCAACAGCAAATATATTATTGTGGTAAATTAAAAGGTTTTTTAAAAGTTGATATTGGATATGGTTTGTATCCTGATATTCATCAACATGAATATAAAGGAATTTTTTAGCATAGTAATCTCTAATTTCAGGATATTGATTAAATAAATCTAATGTCCTTAACATTAAGTCTTCAAAATCCATAGCTCTATATTTCTTTAAACGTTCTTGATAAGCATTATAAATTTCCATATATTCAGAGCTTAAATTATCTATTCTTCTACTTTTATAATCCATTAAAATATCAAGAACTTCACCCGCTTTTAAATCCTTATCTTTAATTAAACTCCTAATAATTCTAAATTGGTCATCTCTATCATAAACGACAAAATTCTTTGGATAACCAACCTTTTCAGCATGCTCTTTCAAAATTCTTAAACACATAGCATGAAATGTATGTATCCAAATATCTTTTGATAAAGAGCCAAGTATTTTTCTAATTCTTTCCTTCATTTCTCCTGCTGCTTTATTAGTAAATGTTAATGCAATGATATTTTCAGCATCTGCTAATTTTTTAGCAAGAATATAAGCAACTCTATATGTTAAGACCTTTGTCTTTCCACTTCCCGCTCCTGCCAAAACCAAAACTGGTCCTTCTGTTGTTAAAACAGCTTCTCTTTGCTTTTCATTTAATTCATCTAAAAACTTCAATATATTCATATATTTTCCTCCTTTTTATAAATCAAGCTTTAAGAACTATCCTTTTCTCTTAAAACTCTCCTTAATGGTTTTCCTATTAAGCTTTTTGGGATTTCACTTGTGAATTCAATTTCACTTGGAATCTCATAATAAGTTAGATGCTCTTTTAAATAGCTTAATAATTCTTCCTTCGTTAATGTTTCCCCTTCTTTAACTACAACATAAGCTTTTACAATCTCATCTGCTATCTCTGGTTTTTTTATTCCAACTACTGCTGCTTCTTTTATTTTTGGATGCTTATATAAAACTTCTTCAATGTTTCTTGGATAAACATTAAATCCATGGACAATTATCATATCTTTTTTCCTATCTACAATATAAAAATATCCATCCTCATCCATTTTAGCAATATCACCTGTAAATAACCAACCATCTTTCAATACCTGTTTTGTTTCTTCCTCATTATTCCAATATCCTTTCATCACTTGTGGTCCATTAATAATAAGCTCTCCTTCTTTTCCTGGGGGTAATTCCTCACCTGTTTTTAAATCTACAATTTTCGCATCAGTATCAGGTAAAGGAAGACCAATAGAGCCTTCTCTATTTTCACCATATATTGGATTAGCATGTGTAACAGGAGAAGCTTCTGATAAACCATATCCTTCTATTAGCTTAGCACCTGTTATTTTTTCAAATTGTTGTTTAACTTGAATAGGTAAGGGTGCAGCTCCTGAAAGGCAAAGTTTTATACTTGTTAAATTGTATTTACTAATTTCTTCATAGTTATTTATTGCGTTATAAATAGCGGGAACACCAGGAAAATTAGTAATTTTATATTTTTCAATTTCTTCAATTACTTGTTTTAAATCAAATTTTGGAAGTAAGACCACATTTCCACCAATAGCAAGCGTATAATTCATACCAACCGTCATAGCATAAACATGAAAAAGTGGAATAACGATTAGGGTTCTTTCATTACCATAATCTATATTTGTAGTCCAAGCAAGTAATTGCTTTACATTAGCATATAAATTAAAATGCGTTAGCATTGCTCCTTTTGGTCTTCCTGTTGTTCCACCAGTATATTGTAAAACTGCAACATCTTCCTTCGGATTTATTTGAACATCAATAATTTTAGGATTGGTATATAATAAACTTGAAAAAACATGAAAATCGTTTGGAATTGGAGGAATTTTTGAAAAAATTGTTTTTAAAGAATAAAGGAAATTTAATGGAAAGTTTAAAAATTCCTTAACTCTACCAATAATAAAAATTTTCGTCGGAATATTATCTTTTACTTGAAGAACTTTATCTAAAAATAAATCCAAAGTGATTAATGCTTTGGCTGAACTATCTTTTAATATAAATTCCATCTCAGACTTTGAATATAATGGATTCATTTGAACAACAATTGCTCCAAGTTTTAAAACTGCAAAATAAGAAATAATGTAATGCGGAGTATTTGGAAGCATTAAAGCAACCCTATCACCCTTTCTAATCCCTAAATCATAAAGAGCAGTTTTCAAGGACTCAACTTTTTTTAATAATTCTTCATAAGTTATAGAATAATTATAAAATGTGATTGCGGTTTTTTTTGGATATTTAACAGCGCTATCTTCAAGAATTTTAAATAGTGGAACTTCTTCATAATTTAATGAATATGGAACATTCGGCTCATACTTTTTAAACCAGGGCCTGGTTGTTTCAGTCATAGCTATAATTATAAAGTATAATTAAAGTGTTTTATTGCTTTGTCTAGTAATTCTAAAATATAGATTATTTCTTATTTTTCCCACCCAC
>JAVVGK010000148.1:0-3927 GCA_032249175.1 Candidatus Hydrothermia bacterium
CTTCGGATTACTTTCGCCCCCAAATCTATAATTTTCTAATTTATCTAAATTTTTAAATTATTGAATAGACTTTAAAATTTTCAAACTATGAGATATTTATCAATAATTTTTCTTGTTTCTTTTGCTTATGCAGGTGTTAGTTCAACTTCAACAAAAATATATGTTCAGCAAGAAAATTGGCAAAAAGCTCTTGAAAATGCTCAAAAGTGGAAAGATGAGGAGCCAAATAATGCAGAGCCATATTTATGGCTTGGTTATATTTATACAAGATTAAGTGATTATAAGAATGCAGGCTTATCTTTCCTTGAGGGATATAATAAAAATCCAAAATTTTATCAAAAGAAAGAATTTGAGAAAAAATTATCTATAAGTGGTCAAAACTTAATGAATTTTGAGCAATTTCTTATTGCTCTTGTAAATTCTGCTATTCAATTTTATAATGAAGAGAACTATGAAAATGCTATAAAAATTTCAGAATTTATCATTAACATTGATTCAAATAATGCTAATGCTTATCAGATATTATCAAGCTCATATCAAATTTTAGCTCAAAAAGAAAAAGATGAAAATAAGAAATTGGAATTTTTAAATAAATCTAAAAAACTATTAGAAACTTATAATGAAAAAAACCCGAATGACCCAAAAGCAAAGTACTTTTTATCACTTTTCTATTATGATGATGCCCAAAATTTCCTCTTAAAAAATGATACGATAAATTATAAAGAAAATCTTAAAAAAGCAAAGCAACTTCTTGAAAGTGCTATAAAAATTGATAGCACAAAACCTGAAATGTTTTTCCAATTAGCAGAAATTAACTTTGAGCTTGGAGATTATAATAATGCGATTTTAAATTATGAAAAATCTTTAAAATATGACAGTACAAAATTTGAAACATATTATAATTTATCAATTTCTTATATGAAAGTTAAAAATTACGATTTAGCCTTAAAAACCCTTTTAAAAGCAAATGAAATAAAACCAAATGAATATCAAGTTTTATATTTCATAAGCATTTTAAACTTTGAGAAAAAAAATTACAAAGATGCTTTGAATTGGATAGAAAAAACCATATCAGTTAAAGAAACATCAGAAGCTTATGAATTAAAAGCAAATATATTAAAAGAACTAAAAAGAAATGAAGAAGCACTTAAAGCAATAGAAAAAGCGGAAAACTTAAAAAAGAAAGGATTATGAATGAAAAACATTCTTGAAAATATTTTATATTACTTTTTAGGAATGGTATTCTTAGGAATAATTTTTTGGTTATTATTAGACCTTTTAATTATGCCTTTTATTGTAAGAAAGAATGAGGAAGTTATAATGCCTAAGGTTATAGGAATGAATGTTGATTCAGCGAGTAAAATTTTAAAAGAATATCATTTAAATCCTATTATTGATACAATTATTCCTTCAAGCATTTATCCAAAAGGTGTAGTTATGGAGCAAAATCCAAATCCTAATTATAAAGTAAAGAAAAATAGAAAAGTTTTTTTAATTGTTAGTGGTGGGATTGAATTTGTTTCTGTTCCTAATGTTATAGGGAAAAAAAGAGATGAAGCAGAGGATATATTAAAGAGTTATGGTTTTGAAGTGGAAGTTGAATATAGTTTAGTTAAAGGAATGGAAAGTGATATTGTTCTTGATATTTCACCAGGTGTTAATAGTAAAGTTCCAAAAGGCTCAAAAGTTAAAATTTTTGTTAGTAAAGAAACATTATGATATTAAAAGCTAATGAAGAAAATATAAGAAAAGCAAGTGAAATTATAAAAAATGGTGGATTAGTTGCTTTTCCAACAGAAACTGTTTATGGTCTTGGTGCAAATGCCTTAAATAAGGATGCTGTTATTAAAATTTTTGAAATTAAAGAAAGACCTTTATTTGACCCTTTAATTGTTCATATTGATGATATTAAATGGTTAGAAAAATTAACAATTGAATTTAATGATATTGCTAAAAAATTAATTGAAAAATTTTGGCCTGGACCTCTTACAATTGTTTTTAAGAAATCTGAAATTGTCCCTTATATTACGACAGGAGGACTTGAAACAGTTGCTATTAGAATGCCAAAGAATGAAATCGCTTTAAAGTTAATTAAGTATTCAGATGTTCCAATAGCAGCGCCAAGTGCTAATAAATTTGGATATTTAAGTCCAACAACTGCCCAAATGGTTTATGAGCAGTTTAAAGATAGTATTGAAATTATATTAGATGGAGGAAAAACCGAATTTGGAATAGAATCAACAATCGTTTATATTGAAAATGATGAGGTTTATATTTTAAGAATTGGAGCTATTGAAATTGAAGAAATAGAAAGGGTTTTAAACAAAAATGTTAAAATTTCTCAAAAAGTAAAAAGTCCAGGACAATTTAAATATCATTATTCTCCAATTACAAAATTAAAAACATTTAAAAAGTTAGAAGAAATTAAAGATGAAATAAAAAATTATGATAAAGTTGTTGTTTTAACAGCGAAAAAAGAAAATGTTAATTTTGGAAATGTTATTTATGATTATTTCAGTGAAAATGGAGATTATAGAGAAATTGCTAAAAACTTATTTGAAAAATTGTATTTTTATGATAAAATGAATGTTGATATGATCTTTGCTCAACTTGTTGAAGAGAAGGGCATAGGAAGAGCTATTGTTGATAGATTAAAGAAAGCTGAAAATAGATATGGAAATTAAAAATAATGATTTAGTTAAAGCAATAAAAAATCATTATGGTGATGATTTTGAAAAGTTCATTGAATGGGCAAAATTCCCATTAAGACCAGTAATAAGAATAAATACAATTAAAGCAAGTGTTGATGATGTTTATAATAGATTGACAAATAAAGGATTTATACTTTCAAAAATTGATTATATAAATTTTGCTTTTAGGGTAGAGTATTATCCTTATGAAATTGGCAAGACAATTGAGCATTACCTTGGATATATTTATGTTCAAGAATTATCTTCCATGATACCAGCTATTTTATTAGAGGCGAAAGAAAATGAAATTATTTTGGATTTGTGTGCAGCACCTGGTTCTAAAACAACATTAATTTCTCAAATTATGAATAATAAAGGCGTTATAATTGCTAATGATGTTGATATAGATAGGACATCAGTTTTGGCATTTAATGTTGATAGGATGGGATGTTTAAATGTTATAATAACGCAATACAAGGGAGAAATTTTTCATAATTATTATGAAAATTATTTTGATAAGGTTTTAGTTGATGCTCCTTGTTCTGCTATTGGAACTTTACACAAGAATAAAGAAGTTATAAAATGGTTTAATTATAAAAAAGTTAAGGAATTTTCAAAATTACAAAAAAATTTAATTGAAAGTGCTTTTAGGTGTTTAAAAGAAGGTGGTTATTTAATTTATTCCACTTGTACAATTACTTATGAGGAAAATGAAGAGGTTATAGATTATTTAGTTAGAAAATATAATAATGCCAAGGTTGAAAACATTTTATTAAATTTTAATGATTATTACAGGGATTATTTGAATTATGGAATTTATTTAAAATTTGGTGAATTTGAGCCATTTTATATTTGTAAGGTAAGGAAAACATGAGAATTTTAGCTATTGATTATGGTAGAAAAAAATGTGGAATAGCTATAACTGATAAAGAAAATAAAATTGTAATTCCTTATGGCATTATTAAGACATCAGAAATTTTTGAAAAGTTAAAAGAAATTATAAGTCAAAAAGATATAAAAAAAATTGTAATTGGACTTCCTCTTTCATTAAGTGGCAAAGAAATTGAAATTACAAAAGATGTTTATAAGCTTAAAGAAAAAATTGAAAAAGAATTTCATTTAGAAGTGATATTATTTGATGAAAGAATGACGAGCAAGATATTTAAAGAAAAAAATAATGATGATTTATCTGCTATGATTATATTGGAAAATTATTTAAAGTTTTCTAAAATTTAAA
>JAVVGK010000149.1:0-3924 GCA_032249175.1 Candidatus Hydrothermia bacterium
TAAAAATAAGCCTTCGCCTTATAAATACTCATTTTTATGCCTTTAATCTCTCTCTTAAATCAATAGCTTCATATTTAAGCCTATGACTTATAAACGCCCACTTTTAAGTTCTTGACAATCAATCACTTAATTACTTTTTATTTTCTTCATAATAAGCAATAAGCTCTGCTATAAATCCCATAGAGATTAAAAGTAATCCTGAAAGGACAAATAAAATTACTAAGTAAGCAAGTGGTCTATAACCAAATTCAAAAATAAATCTTAAAATAACTGCTAATAAACCAATTAAAAAACCAATAAATAAAAATAAAAAACCTAAGGTTCCAAATAGCAATAATGGCTTTTCTTTAAATGTTAATAAGAACTTTACCGCTAATAAGTCCATAAAACCTATCAAAATTCTTAATTTTCCTCTATACTTACTAATACCTGCCCTTCTGGGATATAATTTAACAGGAATTTCTGTAATTTTGAATTTATAATGATGTGCAATAGGAATAATATATCTATGCCATTCTTTCCTTAATGGGATGCTTTCAAGAACTATCCTTTTCATACCTTTTAAAGCATTCATATCTCTAACCTTTATATTAAAAAAAATTCTTGATAAAAAATTATATACAAATGAAACGAATCGTTTTTCATATTTACCAACTTTATAACCTGCTACTAAATCCCAATTTTCATCTTCAATTTTTTTAGCAATTCTATAAGCATCTTCAAATGAAAATTGTAAGTCAGCATCAAATATAATAATAATTTCTCCCCTTGAAAATCTAAACCCTTCCTTTATAGCATCTGTTTTACCTTTATTATATGGAAGTTTAACAACTAAGATGTCATCCCTATTTCTTGATAATTCAACTGCTTTTTCATAAGTTTTATCATGGCTCCCATCATCTACAATTATAAGTTCCCAATCATTTAGATTATTATTTTCTTTAAATTTGATAAATTCTTCAATTAAAAATGGAATGTTTTCTTCTTCATTATAAGCAGGTGAAATTATTGAAACTTTCATAAGTAATTTTCAGGATTAAGAATTGCATAAATCATATCTATTGTTTGTTTTGTTTCTTTAACATCATGTGTTCTTATTATATTTATACCTTTTAATGTTAAGTAAGAGCTAACAACTACTGAGCCAATTAGCCTATCCTCTGGATTTTCCAAATTTAGAACCTTTCCAATAAATGATTTTCTTGAATGACCAACTAAAATCGGCAATTCAAAATCAAAAAATTCATCTATATATTTTAAAATAATTAAATTATCATAAACCCTTTTACCAAAACCAATACCAGGGTCTATTACAATTTGATTTTTTTTAATTCCATTATTTAGAGCATATTCTATTCTTAAATTCAACTCTTCTTTAATCTCCTTTATTGTATCTTCATAATATGGATTTTCTTGCATGTTTTTAGGTTTTCCACGAATATGCATTACTACTACTCCACATTCATAATCTTTTATTACTTTTACCATATTTTTATCAAACATCAAACCTGATATATCATTTACTATGTTAGCTCCACTTTCAAGTGCTAACTTTGCTACATTTGAGCGATAAGTATCAATTGAAATGTAAATATCTTTTGGAATTTCATTTTTAATTGCCTTAATAACTGGAATAACTCTTTTAATTTCTTCATCCTCTGGAATTTCATCAGAAAATGGTCTTGTAGATTGACCTCCAATATCTATAATTTTAGCACCTTCTTGAATAAATTTAATTGCTCTATTTACAGCTTCTTTAATATCCATAACTCTTGAATTTTTATAAAACGAATCTGGTGTTATATTTAAAATACCCATAATTATTGGTTTATCTTCAAATTCAATTACTCCTTCTTTTAATTTCCAAATCATATTATTTTAAGAATTATAGCTTTTATAAGTTGTAAAAGGAATATAGCGATAATTGGGGAAATGTCAATAGGTAATGACCATTTTAGTTTTTCAAAAAGAAAATTCCTTATTGGTCTTAAAACAATATCCGATAAACTATCAATAAATCTAACCACATCATTATTTCTATCTAAATCAAACCAACTTAAAATAGCACTAAGAAATATAATGAAGCAATATATATCAATTGTTAAGGCTATGAAGTTCTCCATCCTCTTATTTTACCTTTCTTAATTAAGGCATCATATTGCTTCATAATAAGGTATGAGTTTATTTGATTTACTAAATCAAGTATAACACCTACAATAATTAAAATTCTTGTTCCTCCAAAGTAAAATGGTATATTTAATAACTTTGATAAATGATAAGGAGCAATTGCTATAAATATAAAGAAAATTGAAGCAGGTAGAAGAATTCTTGACATTACATGGTCTATATATTGTGCTGTTGCATCACCAGGTCTTATACCCGGAATAAATCCTCCATATCTTTGTAAATTATCTGCTATATCTTTTGGATTTAGGACAATTGATGTGTAAAAGTAAGCAAAGAATAGAATTAAAATCCCATATAAAATATCATATATTAAAGTTCCTGGTGAAAAATAAGTTTGAAATATAACTTGAATTTGAGTGTTTGGAAACATGGTAGATATTGTTTGTGGAAAGATAAGAACACTTTGTGCAAATATAATAGGTATAACGCCTGCAACATTTACTGTTAATGGCAGATATGTTGTTTGACCTCCAACAACTGCCTTACCTACCACCCTTTTAGCATAATGAATAGGTATTCTTCTTTGAACCTCTGTTATAACTACAACTGCTGATGTTATTAGAATAAAGAAAACTAAGAAAATTAAAACATTTATCCATGTTATTGTTCCAGAAAGTAATAAATTACTAACCGCTCTTATTTCTGCAGGAAATGTATCAAGTGAACCTATTAAAATAAGGACTGATGAGCCTCTTCCTATTCCTCTTTCATCAATTTGCTCTCCAAGCCACATTACGAAAATAGCACCACCAACAAGTGTTATTACAGTTGTTATTGTGAATAACAAACCAGGATTTGGAACAATAGGAATTCCTGTTTGGGTTTTTAATGTTTGAAGAAATGAAGTTATACCAAATGCCTGAACACTTGCTATTAGAACAGTTAATAATCTTGAATATTGATTTATAACTCTTCTTCCGTGTTCTCCTTCTCTTTGTAATCTTTGTAAGTTTGGAAGTGTATTTGATAGCAGTTGCATTATAATTGATGCAGAGATATAAGGCATTATTCCAAGAGCAAATATAGAAGCTCTTGACAAAGCTCCTCCTACGAAAATATCATAAATTCCAAAAACAGTCCCTCTTAAAGTCTCAAAAAACTGAGCAAGAGCAGAAGCATTTATACCTGGTAGTGGAATGTGAGTTCCTATTCTAAAAACAAGAATTATCAAAAGTGTAAAAAGAATTTTTTGTCTTAATTCATCAATTTTAAAAATGTTCATTATTGAATTCATCATAATTTTTTACTCCTTTATTGTTGAATTTGATGATTTTATAATTTCAAGGGCTTTTTTTGAAAACTTATCTATGCCTTCAAATATGAGCGATTTTGTAAGATTTCCTCTTGCGAGGATTTTGACTGGTTTTTTAGGATTCTCAATTAGCCTTCTTTCAAAAAGTGTTTGTTTATTTACAATTTCTCCTTCTTTAAATTTTTTATCTATTTTATCAAGATTAACTTCTTGATATTCAATTGAAAATGGATTATTAAATCCTCGTTTTGGTAGCCTTCTATATATTGGAGTTTGACCACCCTCAAACCAAGGCTCTTTTGGATCACCTTCTCTTGATTTCTGACCTTTTTGACCTCTTCCCGCAGTCTTTCCAAGTCCTGAGCCTATTCCTCTTCCAACCCTAACCTTTTCAAAATTTGCCCCTTTCTTTGGTTTTAAATTACTTAGTGTTATCATATTCCAACCTCCTTTAAGAGTCTATTTAAGTTAAACTTTATATTTTC
>JAVVGK010000150.1:0-3907 GCA_032249175.1 Candidatus Hydrothermia bacterium
AATTTAAATTTCAATTTATCCCTTAAAATTTTCATATGGTCAGAGTAATTGAAAATGTTTGGTTAAGTTGCTCACTAATTTATAGGGTATTGCTTGTCCTTTTTTCAAGTTTAATTATCTTTATATCAGCTCAAATATCTATAAATTTACCATTTACACCTGTTCCAATAACAGGACAAACATTTGCTATATTCCTACTTGGACTTATTCTTCCAAAAGATTGGGCTATTTATAGTGTTTTAACTTATATATTAGAAGGTGCTTTTGGACTTCCTGTATTTGCTAATTTTAGAGGTGGAATAGGTGTTATTTTAGGTCCGACAGGTGGATATATTCTATCTTGGATTTTTGCTATCGTAATTTTAAAATTTCTATTAAATTATATTCCAAGGTTCTTTGCTTTACTAATTTCAAGCTTTTTTGTTTTAACAATAGGAAGTTTATGGCTTGGATTTTTTGTAGGATTTGAAAATGCTTTTAAAATGGGTTTTCTGCCATTTGTAATTGGAGATTTTATTAAAATTTCAATTTTATCACTTGTCCCTATTAAAAAATGAGCTTTAAAATTTCACTATGCTTGATGTTTTAAAACCTCTTATAGTGAATATTAAAAATTTTATAAAACAGCCCTTAACTGCTAATTATCCAATTGAAGTAAGAGAAATTCCTACTCGTTATAGAGGTGGGACATTTGGTATTAGTGAAGATGAAGAAGGCAATATAAATTGTATAGCATGTTTATTGTGTCAAAATATATGCCCATCACAAATTATTACAATTATAAGAGCAGTTGAGGAAAAAGAAATGCCAGATGGCTCAAAAAAGAAAATTACATATCCAAAAGAATTTATATTAGATTTAAATGCTTGTATGAAATGTGAAATGTGTGTTCAAGTTTGTCCAACAGATGCGATTGTTATGCTTCCAAATATTGAAGGAGGATACTTTTCAAGAGAAGAATTAATTCTTGATAAACAAAAGCTTTTAGATAATTGGAGAAAATATAAAATGAGTTCTTGGGCAACAGGGGAAAGTTTAAGAGCGGAGCAAGACCCTAAGAAAAATGAAAATGTTGATGTATCAAGTAAGTCTTTAATTCCAACATCTTCAAAAAATAAAGAAAAATTTATAGAAATTATTAAAAGTGCTTCAAAATCAAAGAAAATTAAAAGAATTTTTGATGGAATTGGATAGAATTATTGAATTAATTATTGAAAAGAAAGGATTTGATATTGTTATTATTGAGCTTAAAGGAATAACGAACATTGCTGATTATTTTATTTTAGCGAGTGGTTGGACACCTGAGCATTTAATAGCGATTGCTGAAAATATAGAAAAGGAATTTGAGCCATTTAGAGAAGATGGAAGGGGAAGTAAATGGTTATCCCTTGATTATGTAGATGTAATTATCCATTTATTTACGAAAGAAGCAAGAGAATTTTATGATCTTGAAGGGTTTTGGATTAAAGCTCCTCAAAAGAAAATTCTTTTAGAAGTTTAAAAACTTACCTAATAATTCCAACACATGCAATCAAGTCATTTTCAGATAAATCTATAAGTTTAACACCCCCTGCATTTCGTGAATATTCTTGTAAATTTGAAATATCTATTCTTAAAGCCATTCCATTTTTTGTAATTATTATTAAATTTTCATTTTGGGCAAAACTATCTACAACTTCAATTAGAGAGCCTATTTTTTCATTTGCTTTTAAAATATAAACCCCCTTAGCGGGTCTTTTTAAAGTAGGTATTTCACTTTCTTTAACTTTTTTACCATAACCTTTATTTGTAATTGTTATAACTTTTGAATTTGGTAAAATAACACAACCTGATATGATATTTTTTCCACTTGTTCCTTTAACACCACTACCTTTCCTACTTTGAATAGGAATATCATTCTGCTTAATTCTTAAAACTTTTCCATCTTCTTTTGCTATTAATATATCTTCCTCACCAATAGTAAATAAACATTTAACTACCTCATCATTTTCTTTTAGTTTAATAATATAACTTCCCATTCTACCTTTTAAAACTTCATCTATTTTAACTCTTTTAATTCTTCCAAATCTTGTAAAAATAACGATAAATCTTGCATCTACATCTGGTAAAATATCAATAACTTTTTCATTTTCTTTTAATGTTAAAAATTGATTTATAGACCTACCTTTACTTGTTAAACTCATTTCAGGTATCTTATAAGCTTTCATCCAAAAAATTCTTCCCTTATTTGTTATAAAAAATAATTGTGAATGTGTATTACAAACGCAAATCCTATATGGAAAATCATTATCATTCATAGTTATTCCAGTTTTTCCTTTTGTTCCACGATTTTGACTCTTAAAGCTTTTTAAGGACATTCTTTTAATATAGCCTCCATTTGTTATTAAAACAATAACATCTTCCTTTTGTATTAAATCTTCAATTTCTAAACTAATTTCATCTTTTTCACTATCTATAATTTTTGTCCTTCTTTTATCCGCAAATTTTTCTTTAATTTTTATTAATTCTTCTTTCATAACCTTATAAAGCTCTTTTTTGTCTTTTAGCAATTTTTCATAAATTTTGACTTCCTCTTCAAGCTCTTTATATTCTTTTAAAATTTTTTCTCTTTCAAGCTTCGTTAAGTTTTGAAGTTTAATTTCTAAAATGGCATTTACTTGCTCAAGTGTAAAATTAAATTTATTTATTAGTTTTTCCCTTGCACTTTGAACATCTTCACTATTTCTAATTATCTCAATTATTTCATCTAAATTTTCAATTGCTTTTAAAAAGCCTTCTAAAATGTGCATTCTTAATTTCGCCTTATTTAATCTAAATTTCGTTCTTCTTGTTATTACTTCCTCTCTGAATTTCACAAAAACTTCTATTAGCTCCTTTAAGTTAAAAAGCTTAGGTTGATTATTTAAGATAGCTATCATATTTATGCTAAATGTATCTTGAAGTTTTGTATGTTTCATCAATTGATTTAAAACAATTTGTGGCTCATAACCCCTTTTAACCTCAATAACAATTCTTAAGCCTTCTTTATCTGATTCATCTCTAATATCAGAAATTCCCTCAATAACACCTTCTCTTACAAGTTGTGCAATTTTGCTAATTAATTCTGCTTTATTAACGAGATAAGGAATTTCTTTTATTATAATATCTTTTTCCTCAATTTCATATTTTGCTCTTAATGTTATTTTTCCTTTCCCCGTTTTATATGCTTCATAAATCCCCTTTCTTCCAACAATTATTCCTCCTGTTGGAAAATCAGGACCTTTTATAAATTTCAATAGCTCTTCAATTGTAATGTTTGGATTATCAATATATGCTATTGTTCCATCAATAATTTCAGCTAAGTTGTGTGGTGGAATACTTGTTCCCATACCAACAGCTATTCCAACTGCTCCATTTACTAATAAATTAGGAAAACCAGCAGGTAATAAAACTGGCTCCTTATATCTTCCATCAAAATTATCAACAAAATCCACAACATCTTCATCTATGTTATTTAAAAGCTCTAAGGTTATTTTTTCAAGTCTTGCTTCAGTGTATCGGTAAGCTGCTGGTGGGTCACCATCAATTGAGCCAAAGTTCCCCTGCCCCTCAATAAGAGGGTATCTCATATGAAAATTTTGTGCGAGCCTAACGAGTGCATCATAAACCGCTTGGTCGCCATGAGGATGATATTTTCCTATTACTTCACCAACAACTGTTGCTGATTTTCTAAATGGTCTATTAGGTAATAATCCCATATCGTACATCGCATATAAAATTCTCCTTTGAACAGGCTTTAAACCATCTCTTGCATCAGGTATAGCTCTACTTATAATTACACTTAAAGCATATTTTAAATAACTTTCTTTTAATTCCTCTTCAAATTCAGAAGTTATAAGTTTATTCATAAGATTGAAAATTTTAAAGT
>JAVVGK010000151.1:0-3896 GCA_032249175.1 Candidatus Hydrothermia bacterium
AGTGGGTGGGGAAAAATAAGAAATAATCTATATTTCAGAATTATTGGACAATGCAAATGCAACCGAAATTTATGCTTTAAAATTTTTGCTATGGTTGAGCTGTTAATTTCTTTGGTGTTTGAGAGAGGATGGGATAAATTACCAACTAAAATATATCTCCCAAAAGCTCAAAATCCTTCTATCGCTTCAATAGGTCCTGAATATCTTGGAGGAGTTGTTGGAAATTGGTATTTATATCAGCTTACAGGAGTGCTTTATGGAAATGGAACTTCAAGAGATAGTATATTCTCAGTAGAGCCAGCAATAACACCTTATTGTGATGCTCCAAATGTAGCATTTAGGGTTGAAAAAATCGTTTCAGATAGCTTCCCAAGTGGTAGATATGATACTACATTTCAATATGTAAGAAATGATTCTGCCGCTGTCTATGGAGGAATTGTCGTTTATAAAATACTTCAAAATACATGGCAAGGAATAGATACTTGTATAGTACTATTAAATACACCTTATCCAATTCCAAGTGTTGATGATGATGCAATTCCTGATACTGTTTGGTATAGGTCATCACCAGGAAACCTAATTTCAAAAAATGCGGATACAGTTTATAGCAGAGTTGAAATTAGATATAAAGTAAAAACGACATCTACTATTTCTGGCATTCCAATGGATTCTATTTTAGCTTACGATAGATATAAGTTTAGATTTCGTGAAAACTATGGTTTCTGGTTAATTAAACTTGATACAAGTTATGTAGTTTTTTATGTAACTGGCTTTGGTGCTTTTCCAACAACTTTGGCTAATGTTTATACAAAGACACTTCAGCAAACTAATGTTTCAATTCCTGAATCTAACTTGTCATATAAAATAATAAACAACACTATTTACTTTGATAGAACTTACAAGGGTTATATTTACATTTATAAGCCTGATGGGAGAATGTACAAATCAATTTTCCTTAATGGAAAATCTCTTGACCTTTCAAGCTATAAAGGACTTTATATTATAAAACTTGGTCAAAACTATATAAAATTTATAAATAGATAGGGGGTTATCGCCCCCTTATAATTTCATTAAGAACATTTATTATTTCTTCATCTGTATAATGCTCTAATTTTTCAGCAACATTATGACTTCTAAGATAAGCCTCCCATAATTCATGAGCCTTTATTATATTCATAACTAAAACTTTACCTTTTTCTGTGAATTTAATTTTATCTTCCTCAATTTCAACTATTCCAAGTTTAATAAATTTTGAAATTTCCACATTTTTTATATCTGAAACTTTTAAACCATTTTCTGAAAGTTCATAAAGTAATTTTAATTTATCTTGCCATTCTATCATTTTCCTTCTTTTGTAATTCCTTAAAATTTTAATAATTATACCTTCTTTTGGAGAAATAATCATTACTAAAATAAAAAATATCGTTAAAATTACAACGATTGCTGGACCACTTGCAACATTAAGATAATATGAGCTGTAAAGTCCAAGAATAACCGAAGTTGAGCTTATTAAAATTCCGAACTTAATAATATCTGAAATTCTTTTAAAAATCAAATAACCAATAGCTGATGGAATAATTAAAAGTGCTACTGCTAATATAATACCAACTGCTACAACAGCAGAAACAACACTTATAGAAACCAAAATAATCATAAAGTACCTAAATAAACTATCAGGAAAACCATAAAGTTTAAAAAGTGTTTGATTAAATGTCCAAAGAACAAATTCTTTAAAAAATAGAGCAATTGAAAATATAACAATAACCGCAATCAATGAAACTAAAATAATATCAGAATTTCTAATAGCAATAACATTTCCAAATAAAATGTGATATAAATCTATGTCCTTTGACCTTATCAAACTCATAATTGCTACACCAAGAGCAAAAGCACCACTTAGTCCTATTCCAAGTGCAGTATCACCTTTAATTTTGGTTTTACTCTCTATAAAGCCAACAAATATAGCAGTTAAAATTGCACTAAAAACTGCTCCAATAAAGAAAGGAATTTTTAAAATATAAGCAATTGCAATACCAGGAAGAACTGCATGTGAAATAGCATCTCCTAATAATGACCATCTTTTACTAATTAAAAACGGAGAAATAAAAGAGCTTGTAATAGCAATGATTATTGAAGTAAATAATGCCTTAATAAAAAATTGATAATGAAGTGGCTCAAACATAACTAAATACCTACAAGCTTCTCACTATAAAGTTCAAATAGATTTTCATTTGTTAAGACTTCATTTGGTTTGCCTATGGCTATTATTGTTCTATTTAATAAAATTAATTCGTCATAATTTTTAACTCTTGCTAAATCATGGTCAATTATGATAATTGTTTTGTTATTACTTTTAAGCTCATAAAAAATTTCAAATAAATTTCTTTCTGTTAAAACATCAACATTAGCAAATGGTTCATCAAGTAAGTAAATATCTGCATTTTGGCAAATTGCTCTTGCAATTAAAACTCTTTGTTGTTGCCCTCCTGAAAGCTCAGAAATTTGCCTGTTTCTTAAATGATAAATATTTAACTTTTTAAGAGCATTTATGGCAATTTCTTTATCTTGTTTTGATGGTCTTTTTAATAAACCAAGATGAACATATCTACCCATTAAAACTACTTCAAAAACAGTTATAGGAAAGTCCCAATCTACAATTTCCTTCTGTGGTACATAAGCTATTTTTTCTCTAACCTCTTTAAATGATTTATTATTGAAAAATTCTATTTCTCCACTTTCTGCTTTTGTAAGTCCTAAAATTGATTTGAATAATGTGCTTTTACCTGCACCATTAGGTCCAATAATACCATATATTTTCCCTTCTTCAAATTCTAAATTTACATCTATTAAAATAGGGTTTAATTCATAATATACTGTTAAATTCGCTATCTTTAAGCTTTTCATCGCATTCTCCATTATAGTTTTTTCCCGTTAAGCCCTCATATATTGCCTTTATATTATGAATTTGCATTTTTATATAAGTTTCTGCATTGGAACCTTCTTTCCCGACCGAATCGCCATAAAGCTTTTTACCAATCCTTATTTTTGTTTCTTTCGCTATACTTTCCATAATTCTTGGATTAACCGTTGTCTCAATAAAGACTGCTTTTGCTTTCTTTTGCTTTATTAAGTCAATAAGCTTCTTTATTTCTTTGGCAGAAGGCTCATCCTCAGTTGATATTCCCCATATACTACCTATGAATTCAAAACCATATCTTTTTGAAAAATAGCTATAAGCATCGTGGGTTGTAATAAGCTTTCTATCTTCATTTGGAATTTTTGAAACAACACACCTTATGAATTCATCTAATTTTTTAAGTTTTTTTACATATTTTTCATAATTTTTATTATAAATCTCCTTGCCGTCTGGATCAGTGGAAATCAAAAAATCTCTTATATTCTTGACATACTCCATAGCAAGAATAACATCCATCCAAAGATGTGGATCATTATTAGATGGCTCAATATTTTTAGCAACTTCAAAGTATATAGCATTTTCTCTTTTGTTTGAAATTAACTTTAAGAGCCAATTTTCAAGATGATGACCATTTGCTATAATAATATCAGCTTTTGAAATTCTAATTATATCAGAGGGAATAGGCTCATAAGTATGTGGATCCCCACCAACAGGAACTAAACTTTCAACGCAAATTCTATCTCCTCCTATTTCCTTTACAAAATCGTACAAAATAGTAATTGTCGTAATAACTTTTAACTTACAACCCTTTGGGTAATGATATAAAATTCCTTCATAAGGATTTATACAACCAAATAATAAAAATAACCCAAAAAATCTTTTAGACATTCCTAAAATTTTAAAGGATAATTCCTAAAAATTTTAGCCTTGTCCAATAATTCTGAAAGTATTTATTTTTCTTCATTTTGCCCACCCGCCC
>JAVVGK010000152.1:0-3816 GCA_032249175.1 Candidatus Hydrothermia bacterium
TGAAATCAAGCCTTCGCCTTAAAAACTTCGCCCCCCTAATAGTCCCCCCAAAAAACAATAATTTCCTAAAATTTTGATAAGTTGCTAGTTATCAATAACTTAACACTATTTATTGGACAAAGTAAATAATTCTTACCTTTTAATTAATGTTTTCAAAAATTTTTCCTAAATAAACCTACTTCACAGCTATACCTACTAATGGCAAATGATTATCTAATTTTTCATTTTTTAAATAGTTTTCAAGGTCAAAAATAATTTTTTCAGGGATTTTATAATCGTAGTAAATAGCACTTCCAACACTTACAAATAATGCACCAGAAAATATATATTCAAGAGCATCTTTATAATCAAATATCCCACCAAGTCCAATAATAGGACATTTAAAAGTTTTATATGTTTCATAAACTTTTTTTAGAATAATTGGTTTAACAGCTTTACCTGAAAATCCACAAAAAACCCTCTCAAAATAAGGTTTTTTCTTTTCAATATCTATTTTTATTCCAATTGGACTATTTGCTAAATTTATAATATCCGCTCCATAACTTAAAGCTAACTCAACATAAGGTAATATATTACCTTCTGGTGAAAACTTAACTATTATTGGTTTTTTTGTTATATTTTTAACACCCTTTAAAATGTACTTTATTGATTGCTCGTTAAAGCAAAATAATCCTCCATCAACATTTGGACAAGATAAATTTATTTCAAATAATGATATTTTTTCAAGTTTATTTAGTTTTTCTAAATTTTCCAAAAATTCATCTTCACTATGTCCTGCTATTGAGCAAATTAAAATTGTCTCAAAATTTTTGAACTTTGGGTAAATTTCACTTATAAATTTATCTACACCAGGATTTTTTAGTCCAACTGAATTATAAACAACATATTCTTCAATAAGGATATTTGGAGGAGGATTTCCAATTCTTTCATTTTTCGTTAAACTTTTAAATGTAATAGCACCGAGAATTTCAAAATTTATTTTTCCGAAGTATTCTTCACCAAACCACCAAGGACCTGACGCTAAAATTACAGGATTTTTAAACTCTATATTTAAAAATTCAAATTTCATTTCTTTTCAAGATTTATAAAATTTGGTTTATCAGATATAATAACCTGAACCTTATCTGATAATTTATCAACATAAAGATAATCAATATATTTTGGATTTTGATTTAGTGCTTTTGCTATAATTTCAATTTCTTGTGCTTTTGATTGAGCTTGAATTTTTCTCTTTTGGGCTTCAAGTTCTTCTGATTGAATTTCATATTTTAACTTTTCTGCTTTTTGTTTAGATATTGCTATTTCTTCAATTGTTTTAAGAAATTCAGGCGTTGCTTTAACTTCTTCAATTGAAACACTATTTATGTAAATTCCATAATTTCTAAATTTTTCATTTAAAGCATTTCTTATATTTTCAGAAAATTCTTTTTTAGCAGTTGTCCAAATTTCAACTGCTTGATATTTTGATAGTTCAATTTTTGTAATTGATTTCGCTTCCGATTCAATTATTTGGCTATAATTGTCATTTCCTAACAATTTATGAAGTTTTATTATATTAGATGTATCTACTGAATACCAAATTCTCAAATCCAGACCAATTTGAATGCCATCTGCACTTGAAGACCATATGGTAAATGGTTTTTGACTATTAGGAAAAACCTTTATTTTGCTATCATATATACTAACTTCATTTATAAATGGTAAATTGAAGTTTATGCCACCTTTATAAAGATAATAACTTCCTGTAATTGAATTATAAACTAAAAGGTAATTTTGGGATGAAGCAAATCTGATAGTAATTCCTAAAATAAATAAAATTATTGAAATTACAATAGATGGAATTACTTTTTTAGAGAATGTAAATTTGCTTGTTGTTATAATCTCTCCTCCCTTCTCAACTAAAATCTCCTGTGATGAATGTTTGAATATGCTATAAATCAAAATGATTATGGAAATCAGAATTATAAAGTAATTATAAGCGTTCATAAAGAAAATTTTAAAGCTGAAAGGAATTGTATGATTACATTGTCTAGCAATTAAGTTCCCCCATAAAATTAGGAAATCTTTCACTTGAAAATTTGTTAGTACAATTCAAAACAAAGTCGGAATTCTATTATTTATCTTTGATTTTTCAGATGAAAATTTGTTCAAGAATTTTATATTTTCCCAATCCTTATCTCTAATAGTAATTATTTTTCCAAGATATATGCTAACATAAACATTATTAATTTTTGTAGGTTGGACATTTTCTAATTTTTCTCTTGCTATTTTCACATATTTTGAATCAATATCAATAGCGATGTATTTTCTACCTAAGCGTTTTGCCGCTATTGCTGTTGTTCCTGTTCCAACAAATGGATCAAGGACTATATCTCCTTCATCAGTAGTCATCAAAATTAATCTTTCTAATAATGGTATTGGTAGCTGACAAGGATGCTCATCTCTTCTCTTTTTATGTTTTATTCTATGAATATCTTTCCAAACATCTGAAATTAGAGGACCATAAGGATGCATTTTATTCTTCTTTCCACCATAATCCTGTAAAACAATTCCGCAATTTCTACATCTTGGATGGGCAGAACGAATGTCATAAAATTTGAAACCTCTTTTTTCCTTTGTGTACCATAAGATACCATAATGGCTTGGTAAAAGCGTTTTTCCAAGAGGAGAACTCATTGCATCCCACACTATCCAGTGCCTAAAATAAGCAATTTCATTAAGAAATCCAGCAAAATAAGTTAGCCACTTTGGGATGTGATGGACAAATATTGAACCTGTTGGTTTTGTTATTCTTACCATTTCTTTTAGCCACAATCTGCACCATTCTAAATATTCATCAATCCTTTTTTTATCATGATAGTTATTATATCTTTTACCTAAGTTGAAAGGTGGATCAGCAAATGTCATATCCACTGAGTTATCTGGAATTTCTCTCATAACCTCTATAGCATCTCCCTCTATTACTTTATCAACAAAGACGCTTATATCTTTCCCGCTCATCTTTTTTTGCTTCCCATAACAATTTTCAATAAATTTCTAAATTTGTTAAGTTCATCTTTACTAAAAGTAAACACAAAATCAAATGCTTTGACCATTTTCTTAAGATCGCTTTTCCTCACATACCATCCTATACCATCTATAAAACCAATAAATAACGTTTTTGGATAATGTTTTTTTATCATTTTTGATACCTGCTGTTCCGTCTTTGCCTTGTCTCCCATACCGGAACTTGTAGTTACAACATAAGAACATTCAATGACAATTTTGGGTTCTCTTTTACTTGGAATTATGAAATCAAGCGTTCTTGGTATTTTATCTAATTCTCCTTTTTCGAAAGAGCATCCAAGTTCTTTCAAAACTTTCTCAATAATTGCTTCAGGATTGTTTTCCTTACTTGCTGAATAAGAACCTTTAACTTTATAGCGAACTATTGTGTCTATAAGAGATTCCAAAGAAAAATTAAATTTGTTTATATCAAGTTTTTTGAATTCAAAAAGAGGTAAAACTCTTCCTAAAATTGGAACTGTTGAGCCTTCAAAAAATATATTTATTATTCCTTCTGCAAAAAATTCTTCCTTTTTTATATATGATTTAATTTTATCTAATGTCCAACTTTTTGGCAAATTTTTATTTAACCATTTCTCTCTATTGACAATTTTATTTAGTTTGTCATCATTTGTTACAGAAATAAAAGTGTATAAGCGAAGTAGGCTTTCTTCTGAAAAACCTGTAATCGCTAGTAGAGCATCTAAGCCATAGTCTGAATTTCTAATGTACTCCACAAAAACTTCTTTTTTTAAACCTTCTTGTTTAACT
>JAVVGK010000153.1:0-3804 GCA_032249175.1 Candidatus Hydrothermia bacterium
AAAAAAACTACTTAAAAAGACAATTTCCATTTATTGTTAAATAAGCAAAGTAGTTAAAAAGCTCGTCATTCGAAACTTTTAAAAATTTTTCAATTTCTTTTAGAGAGCTGTCTCTCATTTCGTTTAAGGCATAACAAGAAATATATCTTATTGAAAATAAACTATCTTTAAGATGAGGAATTATATGAGGAATTGAAGGATAATATCGTAATTTTCCAAGTGATTGTATAGCTCTAAATCGGACAAGTTCATCTTCATTATCAATATATTCAAGAAGATATTTTCCATAATTACTATCATTTGAATTTCCTATTGCTCTTATAATAGATGATAAAATGTGAGGTTTATCATCATACCTACTTAATAATTGCCATAAAACATCTGTAATTTCTTTAACCTTCCATTCATTTACCAAATACAAAGCATCTTTAACCTTTAAAGTGTCATTTGAAAGTAAAACAAATTTTAAATATGGGATTGTCCTCTGATAATTATCCATAAACATATCTCTAATAGCTCTAAGTGAAAATCTATCCCTTTTACCAATTTTATTATTAAATAGCCAAGGGACAACTTGTGGGCATTTTTTCAAACTATCCCTTGCAATATCAACTTTTTTAACATTTTCACCTGCTCTCCATAAACTTGCAGTTTTCCATAATCTTTCCATTAAACTATCAGAACAAGATATAAATAAAATTATCATATTGGTGGAAATTCTGTTGTCCATTTAAAATTCTTTATAAATTCTTCTTTTTCCATTTTAGAAACATCACAGAGCTTTAAAAGAAATTCTTCGTTCTCAAAATCTTCCTTTTTAAGTCTAATCATATAATGGTAAGCAGATTCATATACTTCACCTTTCAAATCAACATATCTTATTTTAACTTTATCATCTTTTATAAACTCATTTATATCAATTGGCTCTATTTTTTCACCTCTTAATGTAATAACTGCGCAGTGGATATTATTATCAGATAGTAAAAATTTTACTGCACCATATCCAAGTGTTATAGTATAAGAAATATCAAAAGCAATAGGATGAGCATTTCTTAAAACATACCCAATATTTTGAGGAATAATTCTTATATTTATATTTCTTTTTTTAAGTCTATTTTCAATTTCATTTGCTAATAATTCAGCAAGAGGAAATTCAGAGATTGAATGATAATTTTGTAGATTTAAATTTTCCAATTTTAAAGACAAACCTTCCGCTAAAATAGCAACACCATAAGGCTTATTATATGCTAAACGTTTAATAATTGAGCCTTCTAAAATATCTAATAAAAGTTTTAAGGGAATTTTTTCATAATTTTGAAATTCTTCTGGAATAATTGTTAAAGTTGCTCCTGAACTCTTACCGATACCAATTGCTAAATGTCCTGAACTTCTTCCCATAACTTGAACAAAAAACCATCTTTTTAAAATTTTAGCATCCTCTATTAAATTTAAAACAAGCTCCATACCAAGATTTCTTGCGGTTTCAAAACCAAATGTTCTACTACTTGGTGGAAGAGGAAAGTCATTATCTATGGTTTTTGGAATGTGAGCAAATTTTATTTTTTTATCCTTATCAAGCTTTGATATTTTATATATCATGCTTGCTGTTCCATCTCCTCCAATTGATACAAGATAATTTATGCCCGAATTTATTAAACTTAAATATGTATTAAAAACTTCTTCATCGCTTGAATTTCCTCTTGATGTTCCTATTATTGAGCCACCATAATGATGAATTCTACTAACATCTTCAATTTCCAAATTTTTATAAACAATTTCTTTTTTACTTAGATGAGAAAACCCATCTAAAAAACCAATAACTTCTAAATTTCTATTTCTTGCTTCTATTACAACTGCCCTAATTACTGAATTTATTCCAGGTGCTGGTCCTCCCCCACATACAATACCAAGTTTTTTCATTTAAGCCTATTTTCAAAAATTTCATCTGCTACAATAGCAGGACTTTTATTTGTTCTATTTACAATTTCAAAAATTTCATTTAAATTTTTTATAACATTTTCTTTTGTTTTTTCAATAGCAATTTTCTTGGCAGTTTCTTGATCAGTTTGCTTTCCAATTCTTAATTCGTACTCATAATAAACAAGCGTTAAACCTCCAAGATTTATAGCATAATCAGGTGCATATATTATTCCTCTATCTTGTAATTTTTGAGCAACTTCATAATTTTCAATTTGATTATTAGCAGCACCTACAATTGCTTTATGCTTAATTTTTTCAACATTTTTACTATTTATTACTTTACCAAGGGCATTCGGAGAAAAAATATCAAATTCATTATCAAATATCTCATCAGGTGGAACATATTTTAAATTTTTATATTTGTTTAAGGCATTTTCAACAGCTTTTGGACTAACATCAGAAATATAAATTTGATAACCTTCATTATATAAATGCTCTAAAAGATAACTTCCAACTTTTCCTATACCTTGAAGTAAAATTTTAGTTTTTGAAGGCTCCTTATTTAAAATTTTTTCAGTAATGTAATTTATAGCAGTAAAGACACCAATGGCTGTTACAGGTGAAGGGTCTCCAAGTCCTCCCATAGATTCAGGCAATCCTACAACATGTTTTGTTCTTTCACTTACAATTTTCATGTCTTCAACACGAGTTCCTACATCTTCTGCTGTTATATAACTTCCTTTTAATTGCTCAACAAAATCTCCAAAACTTTCAAAAAGACTTCTTCTAACATCAGGTAATAGCTCATAAAATTCAGATATAATTACCGCTTTTCCTCCTCCAAGTGGAAGATTTCCAGCAACTGCTTTATAGGTCATACCCCTTGAAAGCCTTAAAACATCTTCAAGAGCTAATGCAGACTTTGCCCTATGATTTTCATAATGATAAAATCTACATCCTCCAAGTGCTGGACCTTTTTTCGTGCTATGAATAGCAATAATAGCTATAAAATTTCCATATATCTCTTTAATATAAACTTTTTCCCATCCGAAAATATCAAGCTCCTTTATTTCCATATACTTCAACCTCCTTTTTTAAAATTTCAGAAAGCTCAATCTCTTTAAATTTCAGGTTAAAAACTCTCTCAAATCCACTGATAATTGAATTTTCAACTAATTTCCTCTCTTTTATACCAACTTCTTTATAAATGCTTGTAATACCTTTATCCTTTATACCACAAGGGACAATTAAGTTAAAATGCTCATATATTGGATCAATATAAAGAGCAAATCCATGAAAAGTAATCCAATCCTTAACCGCTATTCCAATAGCACAAATTTTATTATTACCAACCCAAACACCTGTATAATTTTCAATTTGTTTAGCATTTATATTTAATTCTTTAAGTCCAAGAATAATAGCTTTTTCTAAATTCCTTACAAAGTTTCTAATCTCACTCAATCCATTAATTCTAAAAAATAAATAACCTATCAATTGTCCGGGTCCATGATAAGTTACATCACCTCCCCTTTCAACATAATAGATATTAATACCTACTTCTTTTAAATAATTTTCTGGAACAATTAAATTTTCTAATTTACCTCTTCTGCCAAATGTTATTACAGGCTCATGCTCTAATAACCATAAAGTATTTGGAATCTCTTCATTTTTTCTTAAATTGTGAATAATTTTTTGAATTTCAAGTGCTTCTTTATAATTAACTATCCCTGACTTAATTAGAATAGCATCCAATTTCTGAAAATTTTAAAGGATAATTAAAGTAAGTTTTTTACAATTCAAGCTCATAAGAATTTATAAAAATGATGTTGTTATTTTCAAGAATTTGTTTAATTTTTGGTGTTATTAAATACCCTATCATTATTC
>JAVVGK010000154.1:0-3794 GCA_032249175.1 Candidatus Hydrothermia bacterium
AATAATTTGTAAGGTTAGGATTAAAATCAATTTTTAAAAGTTTAAGGCTGTTTTTAGCTTTAAAATTTTAGGCTATGGTGTTGTTCTCCAAAGAAAAAGAAAAAATTATAAAAAAACTAAAAGATATAAAGTCCTTACTTGAAGAGATTAAAGAAGTCTTAGGTAATGAAAATGAAGATCTATATAATGACTTGATGAAGAAGGTTGATTCGGGAATTGAAAAGGTGGAAGGTGAGAAATTTCACATAGCATTTTTTGGAGCTTTCTCAGATGGTAAATCTTCTATTTTATCTGCTTTAATAAAATCTCTTGATATACCCATTTCACCTGAACCTACAACGGACAGGGTAAAAGTTTATGAATATAAAGACTATCTTATAGTGGATACACCTGGGCTATTTGCCAAAAATCTTGAGATACACGATAAAAGGACAAGGGAATATATTTCAGAGGCTGATGTTATAATATATATAGTTGAGGCAACTAATCCAATAAAGGAATCTCATTTGCCAGTTATAAGGTGGTTAATGAATGATTTAAAAAAAATTGAAGCGACTATTATTGTGATTAACAAAATGGATACAACAGGAATTGACTTAGAAAATGATAAAGAATTTCAAAGAATGTGTAAAATAAAGAGTGATGAAGTTAAAAAGGTGCTTTCTAACGAATTGAATATTAAAAATTTTGATAGGATAGTGTGCATTTCAGCAGATCCATATCAACTTGGTTTGTCAGAATGGTTTAAGAGGGAAAAGGATTATAGGAAAATTTCAAGAATAGACAATCTTGAAAATGTTTTAAATATGTTTATAGAAAAAGCAAAAGATAGACTTCAAAATGAATCAGGTTTAAGTGTAATTAAAGATATAATTATGAGGTTGAGTGAAGAAATTAAAAATAATAGAAATAGAATGGAGAGCGAATTAAAAATTTTGAAAAGCCAATATCAAGAGTTAAATAAATCAATAGAAACTTTTATAGAAGAAATAACAAATGTTATAGCAGATACAAGGGAAGGATTAGAAAATTTAAGAAAGAAGAAAATATACAAGATAGGTAGTTGTAATAAGAAAGATTTTGCCACTGTTTTGCGTGCCGAAATTGGAGAAGATGGCTCAGTACTTAAAAGAGAGATTGAGTTAATAATTCAGAGGAATTTTCAAAGACTTGAAGATATAAGAGAAGATATTCTAAAAAAATTTGAAAATATTTTTAATTTCTATATTAGTTTTAGTGATTTTTCCGCTGAATTCTTTAAAAAGATATTTGGAATTAGCTCAAAGCTTTTAATGAGTATAAATAGAAATGCTATTTTAAAAGCAAGAGATTTATTAAGTATTAGTTATAAATTTAAACCTTGGGAAGCAGTGAAGTTAGCTGAATGGATGAAAGGATTTGGTACAGCTTTGGGCATTATAGGAGATGTAGGAGGAACAATATTGGAAATAGTTGAAGATGAAGAATTTAAGAATGAAAAACAAAAAGTTTTGGATTGGATTGAAGATGTATTTAAAAAAGTTTTTGAGGAAATAAATCAAGAGAAAATTATGGAAGGTATTGGGTATGCTCAAATTGAGGAAATTAAAAAAGTTTCTGATTTGGAAAATAATATCCGAAATCTTGAAGAAATTCTTGTTAAAATTAAAAATTACGAAGCAAAACTTGAAGAGGTATTAAAATGATTAAAAAATTTATAAATTTTATAAATAGTGTTTTTTCAAGGTTATTTTTGTTTAGAAAAAAAGTTCCAAAAGAAGATTTATTAAAATTTAGAGATTTTCTAAAAACTGAAATTAAGATTACATTAAATTTGCTTAAAGAAATGGAAAGGTTTTCTCCATCTTTTCCTTCAATTTCCTCATTTGAATCTATTAAAAAAAGCTTTGATTCAATAAGGAAGGTGATTTTGAAAGGACTTTCAAGGTTTGAAGAAAAAATTAGAGATCTTGATGAAGAATTAGTTTGGGATGGATTATGTATAGGTTTTTTTGGAGAAACAAATGCTGGAAAAAGCACATTAATAGAAGCACTTATATGTGGTGATGGAGCAAGCATAGGGGATGGTCGCAAGGATTTTACGAGAGAAGTTAAACATTTTAAATATGAGAATATAAATCTTATAGATATGCCAGGAATAGAAGGAAAGGAAGGAAGTTTAAAATCGGAGATTGAAAAAGCTGTTAGAAAAGCTCATATAGTTTTTTATATAGTAAATTCCAACAAGGAACCTGAAAGAGAAACACTTCAAAAAGTTAAAAACTATCTTAATAGTAAAGCTGAAATCTATTCAATTATAAATGTTAGACTTGATATAGGAGGACTTAGATATAAAAAGACTTTTGAAGATGATAATGTTAAGAAGGTTGCTGAAAGGACTGATAGCTTTATGAAGGAAGTTTTTCAAGAGCGCTATAAAGGTTATATAATATGTCATGCACTTTTAGGATTTTTTGCTAAGGGAAATCCAAATAGAGAAGATTTAAGGAATTATCAAAAAAAAGCATTTGAAATTCTTGGTAAAAATAAGAAAACTATTTTAAAAATTTCCGGTTTAGATAAATTAGAGAATTTAATAAAAAATGCTTCAAAGAATATAAATGCTGAAATTGTAAAATCTAATACAATTGAAGCAATTAGTGAATTATCGTTTACTATAAATAGAATACTTGAAAACAAGAAAAAATTTGAAAATGATTTAAAGCTTGCTGAATTTTCTATAAAACAGAAAAAGGAAGAAATAGGAAATATCATAAAGAAATATGAAAAAGAAGCTCCAATAAAATTAGGAAATTTTTTAGATAAAAAAGCTCATGAGTTGTATGAGCTTGTATCTGAGGGGATTGATAATGAATGGTCTGAGGAAAGAATAAAAGAAGAGGTTAATAGATTTAAAGACAAGCTTGAGGAAGAGCTAAAAGAGAAAGTTAAAAAAAAATTGAAAATTCATTAAAATCAGAAATTGAAGAATCTATTAAGGAACTTGTAGAACGAATATCGCTTTTTGAAGAATTTACAATTAACTTGGAATTTGATTTTAAGGAGATTCTTAAAAATTTAGAAATAAGTTTTTGGGATGTTTTGAAATGGATAGGTGAGTCTATTTTAAGTATTTTCTTTGGATTTGTTGCTGGTGGAGGATTGGGAGCTATAATCGCTGGTATTGTGAAAATTGTTAAGGATGTTTTCTCTTGGATTGCTTGGTTTTTGGGTTTTGGTGAAAATCCCAAAGAGAAGAAAAAAAGGGAAGCAAAAAGTAAAGCATTGGATGAAATTCAAAAAGCTATGGATAAAATTAAAAAAGATGTTATTGACAAAATGAATAAGCAATTTAAAAATCTTTCAAAAGAATCTGATAATAAATTTAGAGAAATGGAGATACAAATTCAAACACTTTATGAATTAACCCAAAAATTTACAGAATATATAAATGATTTGAAAAAAATTCAGGCGGAAATTTCAACTGAATTATGTAAGTTGTTTTTAAAGAAAAAAGAAATAAAAGCATATATAGATATTACTAATGGAAAACCTTATTTGTATATTATTGGATTATCAAATTTTGATGTCAAAGCCTTTGGAGAAATGCTTTCTATTGATGCTAACAGAATTTATTGTTTTAAAGATATTGAGGATTTGAAATTACATTTTCCAATGCTTTATCCAATTTTTAGAGTAGATAGGGAAAATAAAGAAAAATAAATACTTTCAGAGTTATTAAACAACGCAACAAATAAATTTTTTTATCCTTTAAAATTTCAAAATTGACGAGTAGTAAATGTGAATGAATTTCC
>JAVVGK010000155.1:0-3743 GCA_032249175.1 Candidatus Hydrothermia bacterium
GTTTTTATCGTCCCTATGAGGGGTTGAAACTGGAGTGTTTTAATGAGAAAAACAATTGATGAGATTAGTTTTTATCGTCCCTATAAGGGGTTGAAACTGGAAAGGAACTTTGATTTAACTTTGGACGAGATTGTGTTTTTATCGTCCCTATAAGGGATTGAAGACTGAAACGTTCTAATTGACTATACCCTAATTTGAATTTTTTTTATTGCTCCTATAATTTGACTAACAAATAGTGTCAAATGATTGACAATTAAGAACTTATAAAATTTTTGGTAAATATAAGATTTTATTAAACTATTGAACTTATGATAGGGTATGGAGGGAAAATATAGAAAAATAAATAATTCCAGAATTATTAAACAACGCAAAAACTAATGCTTTGTCCAATAAATAGCGTTAAGTGGTTGATAATCAATAAGTTATGAAAATTTAAAAAAAATTATAGTTTTTATCGGGGGTTTTGTTAGGGGGCAAAAGCCCCCTGCCGAAAAATGGGCATTTTTAAGCCGTAGGCTTATTTTTGGGCGGGTGGGGAAAATAAAGAAATAATCTAAATTTCAGAATTATTAAACAACTCACAAAACTAATAAAATTTTACTTTAAAATTTTCAAACTAACGGGGCATAGCGCAGTGGTAGCGCGCTGCCTTGGGGTGGCAGAGGTCCCGGGTTCAAGTCCCGGTGCCCCGATATGAAAGAAAGTTTCATAAGTGAAATTAAAGTAAATAGCAAAACTTATAAATTTTACGATTTAAAAAAAATCAAAAACATAGAAACACTACCATTTTCAATAAGAGTCCTTCTTGAAAACATAATAAGAAATTACGATGAATTCTTAGTAAATGAAGAGCATTTAAATACAATTTTAAATTATAATGCGAAATCCCTTCCTGATAAAGAAATTCCATATATGCCAGTTAGAATTCTAATGCAAGATTTCACAGGTGTTCCAGCAATAGTAGATTTAGCAAGTATGAGGGACGCTTGTAAAAAATTCAATAAAAATCCAGAAATTATAAATCCTGCTATTGAAATTGATTTAGTAATAGACCACTCTGTAATTGTAGAAGCATTTGGAACAATTTATGCATTTGAAAAAAATGTTGAACTTGAATATAAACAAAATGAAGAAAGATATAAATTTTTAAAATGGGCACAAAAAGCATTTAAGAATTTTAGAGTTGTTCCGCCAGGACTTGGAATATGTCATCAAGTAAATCTTGAATATTTATCAAAAGTTATATGGGAAAAAGATAAATTTTTATTTCCTGATACATTACTTGGAACAGATTCGCATACACCTATGGTAAATGGGCTTGGAGTAGTTGGATGGGGAGTAGGTGGCATTGAAGCAGAAGCAGTAATGCTTGGACAACCATTATATATGAGAGTACCAGAAGTAATCGGTTTAAAATTAGTTGGAGAATTAAAAGAGGGGGCAACTGCTACTGATTTAGTTTTAACAATCGCTGAAATTTTAAGGAAATATGGCGTTGTTGATAAATTCGTTGAGGTTTTTGGACCAGGATTAAATAACTTAACAGTTCCTGATAGAGCAACAATTTCAAATATGTCTCCTGAATTTGGTTGTACAATAACTTACTTTCCAATAGATGAGCAAACGATAAAATATCTAAAAGCAACAGGTAGAGATGAAGAGCTGATTAAAATTGTAGAAAAATATTCAAAAGAGAATTTACTATGGAGAGAAAATGAAGAAAAAATAATTTATACAGATATAATAGAACTTGATTTAAGCAAAGTTGAACCAAGTATAGCAGGACCAAAAAGACCACATGATAGAATACCTTTAAAAAGTATAAAAGAATTCTTTAAATTTGATGAAAGTGATAATAAAAGTGCTAAAATAAAATATGGTGCTATTGAATTTGATTTAAAAGATGGATATGTTGTAATAGCTGCTATTACAAGTTGCACAAATACATCCAATCCAAGTGTAATGATAGGTGCGGGGTTATTAGCTAAAAAGGCTGTTGAATTTGGTCTGACGAGAAAACCTTGGGTAAAGACATCATTAGCACCAGGTTCAAGAGTTGTTACTAAATACTTAGAAAAAGCCGGTCTTCTACCTTATCTTGAAGCACTTGGTTTTCATGTTGTAGGTTATGGTTGTACTACTTGTATAGGTAATTCTGGCTCATTACCACCAGCTATTGCTAATGCTATAATTGAAAACAATTTAAATGTTGCTTCTGTTCTTTCAGGAAATAGGAATTTTGAAGCAAGAATCCATCCACTTGTAAAAATGAATTTCCTAATGTCACCTATTCTTGTAGTTGCATATTCTATTATTGGAAGAATTGATATTGATATTTTAAATGAGCCTATTGAATACGATAATTTAGGAAATCCAATATATTTAAAAGATATATGGCCATCTCAAAAAGAAATTTCCGAGAAAATAAATGAAGTTCTTGATCCAAAAGATTTTATTGAAAACTATAAAAATATATTTGAGGGAGATGAAAGATGGAAGAAATTAGAGGTTGAAATTTCAGAATTATATAAATGGGATGAGAAATCAACATATATTAAAAAAGCACCTTACTTTGATGATATGAAAATTGAAATTGAAGAGCCAAAAGATATATTAAATGCAAAAGTATTGGTAATGCTTGGGGATTCAATAACAACTGATCATATTTCACCTGCAGGCTCAATTCATCCAAAATCGCCAGCAGGAGAATATTTAATTTCAAAAGGTGTTGAGCCAAAAGATTTTAATTCTTATGGTTCTAGGAGAGGAAATCATGAGGTTATGGTAAGAGGAACATTTGCTAATGTTAGACTTAAAAATTTGCTTGTAAATAAGGAAGGCTGGTGGACAATTTATATTCCTGAAAGAAAAGAAATGACAATATATGAAGCAAGTTTAAAATATAAGGAAAATAACATTCCTTTAATTGTTTTAGCAGGAAAAGAATATGGAAGTGGTTCTTCAAGAGATTGGGCAGCAAAAGGTCCATATTTACTTGGAATAAAAGCAGTTATAGCAGAAAGTTTTGAAAGAATACACAGAAGCAATTTAGTAGGAATGGGTATTTTACCTTTACAATTTAAAGAAGGAGAAAATTATAAAGTTCTTGGATTAAGTGGACTTGAAACTTTTAATATACTTGGAATTAGTGAAGGACTAAAACCAAGAAAAATTTTAAAAGTTCAAGCAATAAAAGAAGATGGGAAAATTATTGAATTTGAAGTAATTTGTAGGCTTGATAATTATGTTGAAATTGAATATTATAAAAATGGTGGAATTTTACAATATGTTTTAAGGAAATTTTTAAAAGATGAAAGCATTTAAAGTTAAAGTTTTAATTAGTTTAAAAGAAAATTTGTTTGACCCACAGGGAAAAGTTTTAGAAAATATCATTAAAGAAAAGGACATTAATGTTGAAAATGTTAGAGTTGGAAAACTAATTACATTTCTAATAAAAGCTAATGATGAAATTGAAGTTAAAAAAATCATTAATGAAAAACTTTCAAACTTATTTGCCAATCCAATAATAGAAAGGTACGATTTGGAAATTGAAGAAGTTATTTAAAGGGTGGGCAGGTAAAATAAGAAATAATTTTAATTTTTAATTTTAGAATTACTGGACAAAACAATTTTTTTATGCTTTATCCAATAAATAGTGTTAAGTAGTTGATTATCAAGAACTTATAAAAATTTCAGGAAATTATTGATTTTATCGGGGGTTTATTTAAGGGGGCGAAAGTAAG
>JAVVGK010000156.1:0-3642 GCA_032249175.1 Candidatus Hydrothermia bacterium
AATTCAGCAAGAAGTCAAATGGCAGAGGGTTTTGCTAAATACTTTGCCAAAATTTACAATAAAAATATAGAAATATATTCAGCAGGCTCAAATCCAACAGGTTATGTTCATCCCCTTGCTATAAAAGTTATGAAAGAGATTTCCATAGATATTTCAAACCAATATTCAAAATCCTTAAATGAAATTCCATATAAGGAGTTAAATTTAGTTATTACTGTTTGTGGGGATGCAAAGGAAACATGTCCAGTAATTCCAGGAATTAAAAGAGAGCATTGGGAAATTCCTGACCCTGTTAAATTTGAAGGCTCGGAAGAGGAAAAATTAAATTATTTTAGAAAAATAAGGGATGAGATTAAGGAGAGAGTAGAGAGGTTGATTTTATCTTTGTAGAAATTCTCCCTTAAAATTTTCAAATGTTAGCTGAAAATTACAAAGCTAAAATTGTTCAGCACGTAAAGAAAATTGATTATAATGAGAGATTAAATATAGCAAGAAAATATAATTATAATCTCCATAAAGCACCTTCTGAATTTTTTATTTTAGACTTTTATAATTGTCCTAATGCTTTAAGCGAAGAGCAATATAGTGCTTTATTTAGAGGTGATGAATCGTATGCGGGCAGTGAAAATTTTATAAATATCTTAAATAATGTGAAGGAGATTTTTAAGAGAAATTTTGTAGTTCCTGTTCATAATTTAAGAGGAGCAGAGCATTTAATTTTAAAAGTTTTTGAAAATGATTTTATATCAAACAATCCAACAGATACATTTAAAGTTTTGTGTTCTTATTTTAATAGAAAAATTTTAAGTAATGGAAGTGGCATTTATTATTTTACGATAGAAAGGGAATTTGAAAAGTTTTTAGAGCTTAAAAAAATGAAGGGATTTAAAATTTTAAATGCAAGTAATATATTTTCTCAAATTGTTTTTTGGAAAATTGAGGGAAAGTTAAGTGGAAATTTAAAGGATTTAGTTTATGAAATGACAAAAGACTTTGATATAATTATTCTATCAGCAGATGCTGATTTAATGGCTCATGTTGGAGCTTTAATTATATTGAATGATGAAAATTATTATAGACAAATTTGTGAATGGCTTGTTTCATTTGAAGGTCTTCATACTTATGGAGGTCTTTCAGGTAGAGATATGGAATTAATAGCTGTTAGTTTAGAGCAAGTTTTGGATGAGAATTATTGGCATTATAGATATTATGAAATAAAAAATCTATATGATAATGTTAGAAGTTTGGGTTATAATGTTGAAGGTTTTAATAGTGATGGATTTTATATTAATATTGAAAATGGAATTGGTTTTAATTTGGCTTTATTTCTTTCAGGACAAATTAGAGCTAAGGCTTATGAGAATAAGTTATTTTTAAGAATTCCAAAGAGAGTATATTTTAGGGAGCATTATGATTATTTTCTGAAAGTTTTAAGTTATTTAAAAAACAGAAATTATCCAAAGCTTAAAAAATGCTTTGAAACAAAATTTTATGAAATTGAAATTATGGATTATGAATTATTAGAGCCATTAGAGAAATATGAAGTTATTGATTATGATGGATTTAATTATAGATTAAAGGGAATAGAGATTATTTTTAATAAATCAAAAGAAGAAAGAATAGAGGCAATAGAAGAGGCAGGTTATAATACATTCTTACTTAAAAGTGAAGATGTTTATATTGATTTATTAACTGATTCTGGAACACCATCCCAAAGTGATGAGCAAATTTTTGAGGGACTAAAATATGATGGGAAGAATGCTTTTGATGTATTAAAAGAAAGTGTTTATGAGATTTTTGGATTTGACAAATTCATTATTACTCATCAGGGAAGACAAGCTGAGCATTTTATTTCACAACATTTAATAAAGAAAGGGCAATATGTCTTAAATAATATGTACTTTACGACAACGAGATTTCATCAAGAATATGCAGGTGGAATTTTTGTTGATTTAATAGTTAAGGAAGCACATATTCCACAAAGTTTATATCCATTTAAGGGTGATTTTGATATTGAAGCAGTTGAAAGTTTCATTAAAGAAAAAGGTCCTGAGAATATAGCTTATATTTGTATTGAAACAAATGTTAATATGGCAGGAGGACAACCAATATCAATGAAAAATATAAAAAAATTAAGAGAAATTGCAGATTATTATAAAATTCCTATTGTTTTTGATGCTACAAGAATAGCTGAAAATGCTTATTTTATAAAGCAAAGAGAAGAAGGATATGAAAATAAAACAATAAAAGAAATCGTAAGAGAAATTTTAAGCTATGGTGATTTTGCTACAATTTCAGCTAAAAAAGACCCATTAACTAATATAAGTGGATTATTACTAATTAGAGATGATAAAATTTATCGCAAAATTTATGAATTTGCTACTGCATTTGATGGCGCTCCTTATAATGGAGGATTAGCAGATAGAGATTTAGTAATGCTTGCTATTGGTCTTAAAGAGATGGTTGATTATGATTATTTAAGAAGCAGAATAAAACAGGTTGAATATCTTGGAAATAAATTATTGGAAAATAAAATACCATTAGTTCTTCCAATTGGTGGTCATGCTATATATCTTGATGCTAAAAAATTTTTGGAGCATTTAGATCAAGATTACTATCCTGCACAGGCACTTTCTGCTGAAATTTTCATTGAAGGTGGTGTTAGAACTATGGAAAGGGGGACTGTTTCAGCAGGTAGAGACCCCATTACAGGTAAGAATAGAAAACCAAGCTTGGAGCTTGTTAGAATCACAATTCCAAGAAGAGTATATTCAAATAGTCAAATGGACCATGTTGTTGAAACGATAGTTAATGTTTATAATAGGAGATTTGAAATAAAAGGACTTGAATTTGTTTATGAGCCACCATTTTTAAGATTCTTTACTGCAAAATTTAAAAAGAGAAGTTAAGTTAGGACTTTAATCATCTAATCACTAATCAAAATAAAATCAATATTCAAATTTTTCAATTTCATTTCTGTCTTATCTGAAATTTCCTTTCCAATTATAACTGCTATAACTTCTTTTTTATAAATTCTCTTTAAAATCTCCATTCTCTTAATAGCTCTTTCAACATCATAATCTCCAATTTTATATGAAACTTCAACCGCTATGTAAATCTCTTCATTAGTCCTCTTTGATATTCCAATAACTAATATGTCTAATAATAAAACTTCATCCCTCTCACTCTCACTTATTATATTTCTTTCAACATATTCATCTAATTCATCAGCTATTTCAGATTTGTCTTTTATCCTACATTTTCTTATATATCTTCCTAAATAAGCACATATATTCGTTCTTACTTTATGCTCCAATTGCCATCCTTTTAATTCCTGAATGCTTATTTCATGCCTTTTTAGAATTTCTTCCATTCTCTCCTGTCTTTCTTTCATTTCCTCTTGACCTTTTTCTAATTTTTCAAGCCTCTTATCAACTTCCTCAAACCTTCTATCCACTTCGTCAAATCTTTGATTTACTTCACTTCTAAATGCTTCAAACTTTCTGTCTGATTCCTCAAATCTTTTATCTACTTCATCAAATCTTTTATCTACTTCCTCAAACCTTCTATCTACTTCATCAAATCTCTGATTTACTTCACTTCTAAATGCTTCAAACTTTCTGTCTGATTCCTCAAATCTTT
>JAVVGK010000157.1:0-3598 GCA_032249175.1 Candidatus Hydrothermia bacterium
TAAAGCACAAACTTTAAAATTTCAAATTAAACTAAAATCCATATTCTCATTTTCTCTTGGAACAATTATAAGTAGAATAAGTGGATTGTTAAGGGAAGTTATTATTGCTTATTTACTTGGAGCAAGTAATAAATCAGATGCATTTTTTGTAGCTTTTAGAATTCCTAATTTATTTAGAGATTTGCTTGGAGACCAAGCTATGAATAATGCTTTCATTCCTGCTTATGCCCAATCAAATTATTCAAAAAAATTCTTATGGGCTATCTTTTTTCAGTTTTTATCAATTGTTTTAATAATTAATTTAATTTTAATTTTGCTTACTAAACAAATTATAATGATAACTGCTCCTGGTTTTTTAAAAGAAACTGAAAAATTTAATTTAACAATTATTTTAACTTATATAACATTACCTTCCTTATTCTTTTTTTCATTATCTGCCTTACTTTCAGCTGTATTAAATACAAAAAGGAAATTTTTTTTAACATCAATTAGTCCATCAATAATAAATTTTTCTATTATTTTATTTGGGTTTCTTTTAGATATTGATAAAGCAATTGCCCTTTCAATTGGATTTACACTTGGAACAATTGCACAATCGTTGTTATTATTTTTATTTTTAAAAGAAAAATTTGAAAAACCTGATTTCAAAGACCCTTCAATAAAAACATTTTATAAATTACTATTTCCTGTTCTTCTTGCTTATGGATTTAATGAAATAAATTTATTTTTTAGTACATTTATTGCTTCATTTTTTGAGGAAGGCTCAATAAGTTATTTAAATTATGCTTTTAGGATTTTTCATTTTCCACTTGCTATTACAGGCATTGCCATATCAAATGTTGCTATTGTTAATTTTACAAGCTCAAACAATCCAAAGGAGCAACTTAAAAAATCCCTAAAAATCAATTTTATTATTACAATTCCTATAACAATTATCTTTATCGTTTTCTCAAAATTCATCGTTCAAGTTTTATATCAAAGGGGAAGTTTTAATGAAAACGATACATATATTACAACAATTGTTCTGATTATATATCTTTTGAGTTTGCCATTTTCAAGCTCTTCAAAAATTTTAACAAGTTATGCTTTTGCTATAAAAGATATAAAAAATGCTAATTTATCGTTTATTATTGGAGCAATTGTTGATATTCTGACTATGATTATCTTTTCATTCTTTATTGGATTTTATGCTATTGCTCTTGGTAATTTTACAAGCGCACTTTTGAGACATATTTATTTAGTAAGATGCTATCGCTTATAGCTTTTATAAAATCAGTATAATTTTCAAATTCATTTCCAAGTGGATTTAAACTTATGATTTTAAAATTTCTTTTTTTAAACACATCAAGTAAATCTTTACTATAATAACTTTCAACAATAATAATTTTGTCTTTTGAATTTAAAGCTTTTTGTAAATCACTTGGTAGAATATCATAATAACCTTCTTTAATTAAAATTGTTTCAATTTTTAGATTATATGCTCTTAAAAATGGCTCAAATGATGCGTGAAATAGAATAAATTGAGTATTTAATTTTTTTGAAATTTCCTCATTTGTGCTATCTATTTCTTTTAATTTTCTTATAAAATTTTCTATATTTTCTTTGTTGTAATGAATTGAGCAAAGTTTTAACAAGTTTTCAATTTTTGGAATAATTTTTAATATGAATTTTGGATTTGTCCAAATGTGTGGATTTTCATTATTTTCTAATAGTTTTAGTTTATATTTTGATTTTATATTTTTTGCCCATGTTTCAAAATTTTCAGATATGTAAATGAATCCACAAGAATTTTGAGTATTAATTAATGTTTTTATATTTGGCTCAAAGCTATGAATATCAACAACTTTATCAATTATGACCTCGCTATTTACACCAATTTCATTTAAAATTAATTTTATTGGATATATTGAAACAACGATTTTATTTTCTTTATTTTCATTTAAGCAAGCTATTAAAAATAACATTAAAAATTTTTTAAAATTCATCTGAAAACAATGCCCTGCCAATTCTAATTATGTCTGAGCCTTCCATAATAGCATAAATATAATCTTCACTCATACCCATAGAAAGTTTCAAATCTAAATTAAATTCTTCTTTAATTTTTTCTCTTATAATCCTAAGCTTTTCAAATGCTTTTCTACTTTCAAGCTCATTAACAGGATAAGGACCAAGTGTCATAAGTCCAATTAAATTTAGATATTTTGATTTTAAAACGCTTTCAACAACTTCTCTAAAATTTTCAGGATTAAATCCATGTTTTTGTGGCTCATTTGAGCAATTAAATTCAATAAACACATCAACTTTTAAATTATTTTTTTCAATTTCATCAATAATTTCAAATCTGTCTATGCTTTGAATAACTTTAAAAATTCTTAATGCTTTTTTAACTTTATTTGTTTGTAAATGACCTACTAAATGCCATTTTATATCCGAAGGTAAATAATTAACTTTTTCAATTGCTTCTTTAACTCTATTTTCACCAAATTCTCTAAAACCCAATTCATAAACGAATTTTATTCTATTAATATCAACACCTTTTGTAATTGGTAAAATTTTTATTTCAGATGGATTTCTATTTATTTTTCCACAAATAAAAACGATATTTTCTCTTAATTTCTTTAAGTTTTCAAGAATATAATTCATTAAACTTTAATAGTTAAATGTTTCTCCTGGTTCTAAAATAATAACTTGTGATAAGTTTCCAACAAGTTTTTTAAATTCTTGTGGGTCTGCTTTAATTAAATCAAAGGTATTATAGTGTATTGGAATAACATATTTTGGTCTTATAAATTCAACCGCTTTTGCTGCCTGGTAAATATCCATCGTAAATCTTCCGCCTATTGGTAAAAGAGCAATATCAGGTTTATATAATTCTCCAATTAGTTTCATATCTGAAAATAACCCTGTATCTCCTGCATGGTATAAAGTTTTGCCAAGGGCTTGAATAATAACACCTGTTGGACCTCCTGTTTGAGAAGTATGCCAAGCAGGTGTTAAAGCAATTTTTATTCCTTCAACACTTATAGGACCTCCTATATTTATAGGCTCAACTTTCTGAATACCATTTTCATTTGCTAAAACCGTAATTTCATATTGTGAAACAATCCAGGCATTTGTTCTTTTAGCAATTGCGAAAGCATCTCCAAGATGGTCTCCATGGTCATGAGTAATGATTATAATATCAGCACTCGTTATTTGATCAGCAGTTATTGGAGCTTTTGGATTTCCAGAAAGGAAAGGGTCTATATATATTGTTTTATTTGAAACTTCAACCTTAACTGATGCGTGACCAAGATAAGTAATTTTCATAGGTTATAAATTTTAAAGGATAAATTTTTTCTCTTTCCTTGTCCAATAATTATGAAACTATTTATTTTCCCCGCCCACCCTATAAATAAGCCTTCGGCTTATAAATGCCCATTTTTCGGCGGGGGCTTTGCCCCCTTAAATTCCACCGTAAAATAAATAATTTCCTAAAATTTTCATAAGTTATTGGTAATTAAGAACTTAATACTATTTATTGGACAAAGCAATTTTAAGACATTTTTTTCATTATCTCAATTTCAGATTTAATTTCTTCTTTACTTGCTCCACTAAT
>JAVVGK010000158.1:0-3568 GCA_032249175.1 Candidatus Hydrothermia bacterium
TTTTCTTCATTTTGCCCACCCGCCCTAAAAATAAGCCTTCGGCTTATGAACTTCGCCCCCCTTAAATTCCCCCAAAAATCTATAATTTCCTAAAATTTTCATAAGTTATTGATAATCAATTACTTAACACTATTTATTGGACAAAGCACCTTTTTTGAAAACCATTTTTAAGTTATTTATAGCACTATTATAAACCAAATACTTATAATTATCAAAATCAAAAACAATAAAATCTGCCAGTTTCCCAACCTCCAAACTTCCTACAAAATTATCCATATTTATTGCTTTTGCTGAATTTATCGTACTAGCTAAAATTGCCTCTTCAATCGTCATATTCAATATAATAACTGACAATAAAATAACAAACTGCATATTTTGAGTGAATGATGTTCCTGGATTAAAATCAGTTCCTATTGCTACTATACAACCACTATCTATTAGTTTTCTTGCAGGTGGATATTTAGTTTTTCTTAATAAAAAACTTGTGGAAGGAAGTAAAACACAAATTGTTTTACTTTTTGATAATAAATCAATATCTTCATCAGTTATTTCGTTTAAGTGATCAAGTGAAATAGCATTAAATTCAACTCCAAGCTTAACACCCCCTATATTATAAAATTCATCAGTATGCAATTTCAGTAAAAATCCTAATTCCTTTGCTTTACTTAAAATTTTTCTCGTTTCTTCAATTTCAAAAACTCCTTTCTCACAAAAAACATCAACAAATTTAGCCAAATTTTTCTGCTTAATTATTTGTAAATTTTTTATAACTTCATTAACATATTTTTCTCTATCACCTATAAAATCATGAACTAAAAATGTTGGAACAATTGTAATTGGTTTATCATTTAGCTCATTAGTAATTTCAAGAATTTTAATTTCACTTTCTAAATCAAGACCATAACCACTTTTTGCTTCAATTGTAGTAGTTCCATACTCAATAAATTTCTTTATAAATTTTTTTACATATTTTTTTATTTCTTCTCTTGTTGCATTTTTTGTATCTTTAACAGTTTTTAAAATACCTCCTCCCATTTCTCTAATTTTCAAATAATCAATGCCTTTTAGTCTTAAATCAAATTCTTCAACTCTATCTCCATAAAAAACCAAATGAGTGTGCGGATCTACAAAACCTGGAAGAATTACTTTATTTGAAACATCTATTATTTTGCTTGCTAATTTTAAATATTCAGAAGGTAAATCGCTATCTTTTCCAATCCATATTATTTTATCATCAAAAACAATTGAGCCATTTTCAATAATTAGTGGATTTGAGCTTGTAAAAATCTGCTTTGCTTTCCTTAAAATTTTTATTTTCTTATCAGCCATTTATAGACCTTATCCTCAAATTTTATTATGTAAATTCCATTTTTTAAATCAAGTTTAATTTCATTATATCCAGCACTCAAATTTTTTTCAATCTCATAAACCTTACTACCATTTATAGAATAAACTTTTAAATTAACTTTTCTGCTACTTCCAAGATTTAATTTAATTCTTCCATCACTTTCAAGTCTCATTGTCCAAACATTATTAAATTCACTACTTGAAGTTATATTACAATTTATATTTGAATCATAATCAAATTCAATAGCATCTGAAATTACAACAATACTATTTGAATTTTCAGGTGTTTTAGAATAAAGAATAACTTTTGAAGTACTATTTAAACAAAAACTTCCCATATTTACCCATCCTGTATCATTTAAATTATTTGAAAATTGATTTAAATAAATAGTAGTATCACCATTAATTCTCAAAATTTTATATTTTGCTTGTGAAGTTCTATTACTTCCCTTTCTTATCCAAGCTCTTAAATTATATCCACCAGGACAAGTTATTTGAGGATTATAAATTACCGAATCATTATTTGATGTGTAGTTATATCTATAATCTCCTGCATAGCCTGTATATGAGCTTAATGGCCAAGTACCATAAGCAGTCCATCCAACATTACCATCATCTACAATCCTATCACTACAACCACTAAGAGGTCCTTGATAAATAAAAACAATAGCATCAAAACCTATCCTTTGATATTCTCTTCCAGAAATTGTCGTATCTCCAAGTGTTACAGAGCCATTACTTATTGAATATCCTGAATTAAATTCATAATTACCCAAATCAACCCATTGATTATTATACAAACTTTGATCTACCCATTTCTCTGAAACACCATTTAAATGATAAATTTTATATCTAACATAAGCTTGGCTATTTTGAGGAATATAAACTTTTACTTTATAAATTCCGGGAAATGGTAAAATTGGTGTCCATCTTGCCCAATTGCTAATAGGACCTGTCCAAGAATAAGTCCAAAAATGATGACCTCCATTATAACCAACTAAACTATCAAACCACCAAGAACTATAAGGACCCCCTCTTTTGAAATTTAAGCTGAATTCATCAAAAAGTGTATCTTTCCATGATAAACCGTTTACAAGTGCTATGTAGTACTTCCAATCCCAATATGGTCCAGGGTCAGTATGACAACTATAACCACCACCACCTGGAACATTACAACCAGGGACTTGATTATGACCAAGTATTGCTGATGTATCACGAATTTTTGGTATTGAGTATAAATTTGAAAGTGTTCTTGTTATTCTAGCAGATACTATATAAAGTGTATCTGTATACCAACCATTTTGATTTACATATCCTTCATGCTCAATTCCAATAGCTCTTGTATTATAATTCCAATTACCCGCATGCCAAGCAATATCTTTATGACAAACCATTTGAGTAGAATGTCCATCAGAAGATCTTAAAACATAATGAGCAGATGCATTAGCACTTGGATTTTGAAACCATGAAATAGTGCCATTATAAGAGCCTTCTGTAGTATGAATAATAATTTTTGTAATTGGATAATCAGAAGGTCTATTAGCATCAGTATAATTTGAATTATCAGCAGGAATAAATTGATTTACAAAGTTAAATTCAGGTTGAGGTGAGCAATCAGCACCAAAAACACTATTATTATATTTAAATTCTGAAACATTTGGATTTGGTTTTATTGATAAATTGTAAAATTCAACACCATTTTTATAAACTTTTAAAACATCTTCCACAAACAAATCATTTTTTCCATATTTTCTTAAAGCACAAATTAGATCATTAGAGCATTCATCTAAAAATTTTCTCAGTAGTTTAGAAGCATATCTTATGTTATTTTCTTCATTTTCAACTAAATAGGCTTTTATTCCATTTAATGTAATTTTTTTGTTTAAACAATTTTCACATTCAACCTCAATTGATTTATTATAATTTATTGATATTGAAAAGTTTTTTACACCCATTATTCCAATAGCACTATCAATAGATGGACATTTATGGTGATAAAATCTCGTTTGGACATAAGCAATAGATTTCAATAATTCCTTATCAACACCTTCACTTTTACTTACATTTGAGAAAAGACTATCAAGGTATTTATAGTAATTAAACATTTCCAATGAGGGTGCTGAAAGGAGATAAACTAACATAGTGAAATTTTAAGGCATATTTTACAACTCACCCTGCCTTGTCTAGTAATTTTGGAACCATTTATTTTTCTTATTTTCCC
>JAVVGK010000159.1:0-3532 GCA_032249175.1 Candidatus Hydrothermia bacterium
TCCTTTCATTACTTTCACTTCTTAACTTTTCAATTTCCAATCTAATTTGGTTTTCCATTTGATTCATTCTCTCATTGCTTTCAGCTCTTATTTTCTCAATTTCAATTTTTAAGTTCTTTTCAACATCTAAAATTTTTTCAAGCAATTCACTTCTTATTTTTTCTATTTCTATTCTTATTGTTTTTTCAATTTCAAGTTTCTTTAATTCAAGTTTATCCTCTAAGGTCTTTTCAATTTCTATTTTTTTTTCTTCAAGTTTATTTTCTAAATTTAATTTTATTTTCCTATATAAAATTTTAATGTCTTTTTTTGTTGCTACTGAGCTTGAATAAATAATCTCTAATATAACCTCTGGATGCTTCTTTATAATTTCTAAAATTTCTTTTTCTGTCATAAAGAAAATTTTAAAGGAAATGGCTTTTCTTAAAGAAGATTCTATAATAAATTTCTGATGAGAGTAAGAGAATTACTGATAATGCAAAAATTTCAAAATAACCTTTTATTGATGGATAAATTAAGAGAATTAAAGAGGGAACTGCTAATGCTAATTTGTAGTAATCAAAAGCTAAAAAAATTAAAGAAAGAATACAAGCTAATTTGATATATCCATAAGGAGCAATTATAAAAGAAATAATTAAAATTAAAATTGAAATTAGTTGTGAATTGAAAATTCCAATATAAACAGGTGTTGTAATTTTATTAGATTTTTTATCACCTTCATAATCCATTATAGCAGTTATAAGATAAGCTGATGACATTATCAAAATAAAAATTAAGCTTTCTTTTGAAATTTCTTTATACCCAATACTAAAAACAAAAAAACCGTAGCCGATGGAATTTGTTATTACATCTAAAATTGGTTTGTCTTTAAAACTAAATGGTTTTAATGAGTAAAGTATTGACAAAGCAATAAGCCCTAAAAATAACCATCTATTTTCCACAAACATAGAAAATAATAGACTTAAAATTAAAAGAAAAAAGGAAAATTTCTTGGCGGATGATATTGAAATTTTATTTTCCGTTAAAATGAAAATTTTTTTATTTATCTTATCACTTTCAATATCATAAATTTGATTTAAGACATAGGCAAATGATGAAATTAAAATCAGTAATGTAAGTTCAAGGTAATTTATAGGATTTTTTGAAAGGAATAAACCATTAACATAAAAAATAAGTGTAGGTATAAAAAGGTGGGGTCTTGTTAGGAAAATTAAATGAATTAAGGACAAGTTAAAAAATTTTAAAGTTTTATCAAAGAGGAAGGCTTATTTTTGGGTGAAAATAAAGCATTAAAATTTTGGAATGTTAGACTATCTTAAACAATTTTTATATATTAAGTTTAAAATGCCAATTGTTGAGGAATATCAGTACTATGAAGAAATTCTTTTAATAATGGTTTTTATTGATTATTTTGGTCTTGAAAATCCAATTGGCATTTTTTCATTGGATATTTATCCAGATGTTATTGAAGCTTTTCACAATTGGCATCAAAAAATGAATTTAAAAGGTTATAATTTTCCATGTTGTTAGAATTTCTTGTAATAAATTGCTAATATATCATCCTCAAATTTTTTTATTTTATCCAATTTTAATTTATCTTCAAATGAGCCTATGAAATTACTAAATGGATTTAAGCCTTTTCCAAAAACTTTTGGACTTATAAAAACATAAATTTTATTAAACATTTGACTTTCAAAAAAACTTGAAAGTAATTGACTTCCACCTTCCACAAGAAGACTAATAATTTTTCTTTTTCCAAGTTCAATTAAGGCATCTTCAATAGAATTTATTCTTATAATTTCAACATTCTCAAAATGATAAATTTTATCAGATTTTGTGAAAATTAAAACTTTCCCATCTTTAAAAACATTTAATTTTTCCATATATTTTATCGTTTCAAGTTCTTCATCAAATATAACTTTTAATGGTTGTTTTGGTCTGTAAAAATCTCTAACAGTTAAATATGGATTATCTTTTAAAATTGTTTTTGAGCCAACAGCAATAGCATCAACATAACTTCTTAATTTTTGAACGAATTTTCTTGAACTTTCAGAGCTTATCCATTTTGAATTATAATTTAAATCTGCTATAAATCCATCAAGTGTTTGAGCAAATTTTAAAATTACAAATGGTTTTCCTTTCCTTACATAGTGAAAATAAAATTCATTTAATTTTTCTCCTTCATTTTCTAAAATTCCAACTTCTACATCTATATTATTTTCTCTTAAAATTTTTATTCCATTTCCATTTACTCTTGGATTTGGGTCTATATTTGAAATAACAACTCTTTTTATTCCTGATTTTATAATCGCATCAGTACAAGGTGGATTATTTGAATAATAAGAATGAGGCTCAAGATTCACATATAATGTGCTATCTTTGACATCGTCTCCTGCATCTTCAATTGCTCTTATTTCAGCATGTTTATCTCCATATCTTCTAAAATATCCAATACCTATTATTCTATTTTTTTTAACAATTACAGCACCAACAAGTGGATTTGGTGATACATAACCTCTTGAAATTCCTGCCAATTTAAAACAAAGTTTTATATATCTTTTATCCTCTTTCATTTATTTAAAAATTTATTTATTCTTTCAAGAGCTTCTTTTTCACTTCTTGCTTTTGCTATTGTGTCAATACAAAATTCTATTATGTCTTTTTCTGTTCTTTGCCTTAATTTCAATAGTAATTGTTTAGTCAGTTTCATGCCATTCTTTCCATTTTTTCTCAGAATTTCAATAATTTCTTTTAGTTTATTTTCAATTTCATCTGGATTTAATACTTCATGAACAAGTCCAATTTTTTGAGCAGTTTTAGCATCAAATATCTCACCTGTTAAAAAATATCTTCTTGCGAAACTATCATTAATTTTTCTTATTGAGAATGTTGAAACAACTGCTGGAACAAGACCAAGTCTAACCTCTGTCCAACCAAATTTAGCATTAATATCACTTATAACAATATCACTACAACTAATTAAACCCATACCACCTCCAAGAACATATCCATGAACCTTTGAAATTAAGACATAAGGACAATTTTCAATTGTCTCATACATTTTCCACATTAAATAAGCTGAATTTCTATTTTCTTCAAATGAACTTTCTCCCATTCTTTTCATCCAATCTAAATCTGCACCCGCACAAAAGCTATCCCCTTCTCCATAAAGAACAACACAAATTATATCTTCAGGCAAATTACTAAAAGCATTTGTTAATTCTTCTATTAAGAATTCATTAAAGGCATTTTTACTTTCAGGTCTATTTAATCCAATATATAAAACATCATTTTCTTTAGAAATTTTCAAGAATTTGTAATTTGACATAGTTTTTAAATTTTAAAGTTGAGATGTTTAGTTATTATTTTTATAAAGTGAAATTTTTTTAGTTTTTTGTTTTCAATTAGCCGTTTCAACCCCTTATAGGGACGATAAAAACAACTTGAAAATTTAGCAAATTTTAGAGTTTTGTAGTCGTTTCAACCCCTTGTAGGGACGATAAAAACTTTAATTTATTCTCATCTTTAATCA
>JAVVGK010000160.1:0-3517 GCA_032249175.1 Candidatus Hydrothermia bacterium
AAGTGGTTTTGCTTCATCAATCACAGTTTTTATCGTCCCTACAAGGGGTTGAAACGACTACAAAACTCTAAAATTTGCTAAATTTTCAAGTTGTTTTTATCGTCCCTATAAGGGGTTGAAACGGCTAATTGAAAACAAAAAACTAAAAAAATTTCACTTTATAAAAATAATAACTAAACATCTCAACTTTAAAATTTAAAAACTATGTCAAATTACAAATTCTTGAAAATTTCTAAAGAAAATGATGTTTTATATATTGGATTAAATAGACCTGAAAGTAAAAATGCCTTTAATGAATTCTTAATAGAAGAATTAACAAATGCTTTTAGTAATTTGCCTGAAGATATAATTTGTGTTGTTCTTTATGGAGAAGGGGATAGCTTTTGTGCGGGTGCAGATTTAGATTGGATGAAAAGAATGGGAGAAAGTTCATTTGAAGAAAATAGAAATTCAGCTTATTTAATGTGGAAAATGTATGAGACAATTGAAAATTGTCCTTATGTCTTAATTTCAAAGGTTCATGGATATGTTCTTGGAGGTGGTATGGGTTTAATTAGTTGTAGTGATATTGTTATAAGTGATATTAATGCTAAATTTGGTTGGACAGAGGTTAGACTTGGTCTTGTTCCAGCAGTTGTTTCAACATTCTCAATAAGAAAAATTAATGATAGTTTCGCAAGAAGATATTTTTTAACAGGTGAGATATTTGATGCTAAAACTGCTCAAAAAATTGGACTTGTTCATGAAGTATTAAATCCAGATGAAATTGAAAATAAACTAAAAGAAATTATTGAAATTCTGAGAAAAAATGGAAAGAATGGCATGAAACTGACTAAACAATTACTATTGAAATTAAGGCAAAGAACAGAAAAAGACATAATAGAATTTTGTATTGACACAATAGCAAAAGCAAGAAGTGAAAAAGAAGCTCTTGAAAGAATAAATAAATTTTTAAATAAATGAAAGAGGATAAAAGATATATAAAACTTTGTTTTAAATTGGCAGGAATTTCAAGAGGTTATGTATCACCAAATCCACTTGTTGGTGCTGTAATTGTTAAAAAAAATAGAATAATAGGTATTGGATATTTTAGAAGATATGGAGATAAACATGCTGAAATAAGAGCAATTGAAGATGCAGGAGACGATGTCAAAGATAGCACATTATATGTGAATCTTGAGCCTCATTCTTATTATTCAAATAATCCACCTTGTACTGATGCGATTATAAAATCAGGAATAAAAAGAGTTGTTATTTCAAATATAGACCCAAATCCAAGAGTAAATGGAAATGGAATAAAAATTTTAAGAGAAAATAATATAGATGTAGAAGTTGGAATTTTAGAAAATGAAGGAGAAAAATTAAATGAATTTTATTTTCACTATGTAAGGAAAGGAAAACCATTTGTAATTTTAAAATTTGCTCAAACACTTGATGGATTTATAGCAGATTTAAATTATAATTCAAAATGGATAAGCTCTGAAAGTTCAAGAAAATTCGTTCAAAAATTAAGAAGTTATGTTGATGCTATTGCTGTTGGCTCAAAAACAATTTTAAAAGATAATCCATATTTAACTGTTAGAGATTTTTACAGACCAAAACAACCATTAAAAGTTATATTTGATGAAGAACTTGAAACGATAAAATATATGGAAAAATTAAATGTTTTTAAAGATGGGAAAGTTTTAATTTTCACAAAATCTGATAAAATTTATCATTTTGAGAATGTTGAAATTATAAGAATAAATTCTATTGAAGATGCCTTAATTGAACTTGGAAAAAGAAAAATTATTAGTCTTCTTGTGGAAGGTGGAAGTCAATTACTTTCAAGTTTTTTTGAAAGTCAAATGTTTAATAAAATTTATGTTTTTATAAGTCCAAAAGTTTTTGGAAAAGGCTTAAATCCATTTAGTAATTTCATAGGCTCATTTGAAGATAAATTAAAATTGGATAAAATAAAAAAATTTGAGGATGATATATTAGCAATTTATTACAAGAAATTCTAACAACATGGAAAATTATAACCTTTTAAATTCATTTTTTGATGCCAATTGTGAAAAGCTTCAATAACATCTGGATAAATATCCAATGAAAAAATGCCAATTGGATTTTCAAGACCAAAATAATCAATAAAAACCATTATTAAAAGAATTTCTTCATAGTACTGATATTCCTCAACAATTGGCATTTTAAACTTAATATATAAAAATTGTTTAAGATAGTCTAACATTCCAAAATTTTAATGCTTTATTTTCACCCAAAAATAAGCCTTCCTCTTTGATAAAACTTTAAAATTTTTTAACTTGTCCTTAATTCATTTAATTTTCCTAACAAGACCCCACCTTTTTATACCTACACTTATTTTTTATGTTAATGGTTTATTCCTTTCAAAAAATCCTATAAATTACCTTGAACTTACATTACTGATTTTAATTTCATCATTTGCCTATGTCTTAAATCAAATTTATGATATTGAAAGTGATAAGATAAATAAAAAAATTTTCATTTTAACGGAAAATAAAATTTCAATATCATCCGCCAAGAAATTTTCCTTTTTTCTTTTAATTTTAAGTCTATTATTTTCTATGTTTGTGGAAAATAGATGGTTATTTTTAGGGCTTATTGCTTTGTCAATACTTTACTCATTAAAACCATTTAGTTTTAAAGACAAACCAATTTTAGATGTAATAACAAATTCCATCGGCTACGGTTTTTTTGTTTTTAGTATTGGGTATAAAGAAATTTCAAAAGAAAGCTTAATTTTTATTTTGATAATGTCATCAGCTTATCTTATAACTGCTATAATGGATTATGAAGGTGATAAAAAATCTAATAAAATTACAACACCTGTTTATATTGGAATTTTCAATTCACAACTAATTTCAATTTTAATTTTAATTATTTCTTTTATAATTGCTCCTTATGGATATATCAAATTAGCTTGTATTCTTTCTTTAATTTTTTTAGCTTTTGATTACTACAAATTAGCATTAGCAGTTCCCTCTTTAATTCTCTTAATTTATCCATCAATAAAAGGTTATTTTGAAATTTTTGCATTATCAGTAATTCTCTTACTCTCATCAGAAATTTATTATAGAATCTTCTTTAAGAAAAGCCATTTCCTTTAAAATTTTCTTTATGACAGAAAAAGAAATTTTAGAAATTATAAAGAAGCATCCAGAGGTTATATTAGAGATTATTTATTCAAGCTCAGTAGCAACAAAAAAAGACATTAAAATTTTATATAGGAAAATAAAATTAAATTTAGAAAATAAACTTGAAGAAAAAAAAATAGAAATTGAAAAGACCTTAGAGGATAAACTTGAATTAAAGAAACTTGAAATTGAAAAAACAATAAGAATAGAAATAGAAAAAATAAGAAGTGAATTGCTTGAAAAAATTTTAGATGTTGAAAAGAACTTAAAAATTGAAATTGAGAAAATAAGAGCTGAAAGCAATGAGAGAATGAATCAAATGGAAAACCAAATTAGATTGGAAATTGAAAAGTTAAGAGCAG
>JAVVGK010000161.1:0-3316 GCA_032249175.1 Candidatus Hydrothermia bacterium
CTTAAAATAAAATGTGTTTTTATCTATTACAATATTAAACTTTTCCTTGTTATCTGGTAATTTAAGTTTCTTCATTTTCCAAAATTTTAAGGTATAAAAATTCTGCTGTATTGCATTGTCCAATAATTCTGAAACTATTTATTTTTCTATATTTTCCCCACCCACCCTTAAACTAAGGCTTCGCCTTAAAACTTTCGCCCCCTTCAATAACCCCCCAATAAATTCAATAATTCTCTAAAATTTTCATAAGTTATTGGTAACCAATCACTTAGCACTATTTATTGGACAAAGCATTGTATGATTGAATTGTCCAATAATTTTGGAATTATTTATTTTACTATGCTTTGCCTACCTACCCTGAAAATAAGTCTTCGGTTTGAAGCTTCACCCCCTAAGTTCCAAAAAATTTCTCCTAAATTATTGATTTCAGAACATATTTTTCAAAAAAGTTGTTAAAGCTATATAATAACACGACTTATTACACCATGCATTTTATTTGAAGGGAAATTATAAAATTCATCAAATCTTGGAGATATTTTTTTAATGAAAGCAAAAATTTTATAAAACCACTTATTAGTTACAATCTCTTCAATGCCATAAAATATAACCTTTTCATCTATTCCACTTTCTTTTAAAATTTCTTCAACATTTACAAATTCAAGATAACCAAATTCAATTTTAAACAAGTCAAGACCAGGCAATAATTCTTTTTCAAAACCGAATTTAATACCAAATGGCTCATCTTTCTTTACTAATGAAAGAAATACATTTCTCTCATAAATTATTGCTTGATTAAACATTACATTTATGACATAAGGAGGAACTTTTTGATAATCTCTTACTAAAAACACTGCTGTTCCTTTAATTTTATTAGCATTTTCATAAGCATTATCAAACATAACCTCAAACTCCTTAAAATCCACTGGTTGAAGTTTTTCATAAACTTTTCTCTGTCCATTCGTATAATTTATTATAATGAAAATTAGAAATACAGCTATAACGATAGGAATATAAGCACCATTTGGAATTTTTAAAGTTCCTGAAAGAACAAATAATAAATCACAAATTGTTATAAAAATTGAAAGAAAAAATAAAATCCATTCTTTTCTATGAAAATGTAAAATTGAAAGCAAAATACCTGTTATTAGCATCGTCAAAGCTACAGAAAAACCATAAGCATGACCAAGATTTTCCGTTTTCTTGAAAATAATAACAATTAAAACAACAAGCACAAATAAAGTATAATTTATGAAACTTGAATAAATTTGTCCATAAAGCTCTTTTGAGAGATGCTTAAATCTAATTCTTGGGAAAAATCCCAAATTTGATGCCTGAAAAAATAATGAAAATACTGCTGTTATAATTGCTTGGGAAGCTATTATAGTAGCACTTATTGTTAGGATTAAAAATGGAATGTAAAGATAAGGAAAATTCTCTTTAAACATTTCAAAAAAAACACTTTGAGAATTTGGATTTCTTATTAAATAAGCCCCTTGACCTAAATAATTAAAAGTTAATGAAGGGAAAACGAAAAAAAACCAAGATTTTTGAATTCTTTCCTTTCCAATATGTCCCATATCTGAATAGAGAGCCTCACCACCTGTTGCTGCTAATATAACTTCTGAAAGAATAATAAATGACAACAATCCATTTTTTATTATAAATTCAATAGCAAATAATGGATTAAGAGCAATTAGAATATTTGGCACTTTTAAAATTTCTATAAAACCGACAATCAAAAGTGAAAGAAACCAAACTAACATTATAGGACTAAATAAAGGATAAATTTTATCAGCACCACCCTTTTGAATACTAAATAAAAATATGAAGATGACTATTGTAATTGCTATTATAATGTTTTGATCTAAATTCTGAAAATAACTAATAACTTTTATTCCCTCAACAGCACTTAGTACTGAAATAGCAGGTGTTATAATACCATCACCTGATAAAAAACCAATACCAAGGTAAATAAGTAGTAAAATAAATGAAATCATTCTTAAATTCTTTAAATTTCTAATAGCTATTTCACCAAGAATTATTTTACCACCTTCACCCCTTATACTAAAACGCATAGCTAAATAAGCATATTGAATTGAGACAATTATTACAATTGTCCAAATGATTAATGAAACAATACCATAAATATCATCTTGTTTTGGTTTTGTCATTAGAGCAATAATGGTTAATGTATAAATTGGACTTGTTCCAATATCTCCAAATACAATTCCAAGAGGTTTGAAAATATCAATAAAGAATTTTTTCATAAATAATTTTCAAAATTTAATTTTTTTAACAAATTAACAATATCCCTAACATTTTGAGCGTTTTCTTTTGGTATAACTAAAACTGCATCTTTTGTTTTAACAATAATTAAATTTTCAACACCATAAACGCCACAAATTCCATCCTTTGAAATTATTATACAATTTTTCGTATTAATTTTTGCCACCTCTCCAAAAACAATATTCCCATCTTCATCCTTTTTAAATATATTTTCAAGTGAAGTATATAAGCCTAAATCTTCCCATTCAAAACTTGCTTTAACAAGGGCGATATTATCAGATTTTTCCATAATGGCATAATCAATTGATATATTATTAACATTTTCATAGAATTCTAATTTATTCCTTGATTTTTCAAAAGTCTCAATAATATCATAAGCAAATTTTTCGTAAGCTTTTAAAATCGTTCTTTTGTTAAATATAAACATTCCCGAATTCCAATAAAAATTTCCCATTTTAACATATTCCTTTGCCTTTTCAAAAGAAGGTTTTTCATAAAATTTCTTTACTTTATAAACATTTTTTCTGATTTCATAATCCACTTCAACATAACCAAATCCCGTTTCAATTCTATTTGGTTTTATCCCAAAAACAACAATATAATCCATTTTAGCAATTTCAATTCCTAAATTAACATCATTTTTAAAAGCCTCAAAATTTTTAATAATATGGTCAGATGTTTGAACAAAAATTATATCATCATCTTTGATTTTTAAGTTCTTTATTGAATAATAAATAGCAGGTGCTGTATTTTTACCAAATGGTTCTATAATAAATTTGCCATCTTTTATTATTTTCTTTATTTGTTTTTGAAGTTCTTGTGTTGTAACGATATATACCTCTCCAAAAAGTTTGGCCCTTTCATAAGCTTCTAAAATTAGTGGTTTTCCAGTGAATAAATCCAATAATTGTTTTGGTCTATTTTTTCTTGAAAGAGGCCAAAATCTTTCGCCTTTTCCACCTGCTAATATAAGAGAAAGGATTCTCATTAATTTTTGAAATTTTAAAGGTTTAGATATTTTTTAAATTGC
>JAVVGK010000162.1:0-3289 GCA_032249175.1 Candidatus Hydrothermia bacterium
ATTTTATAATTTATCAATTTAAAAAAATTTTAATTTGATTGTTTAAATTAAAAAAAGCCTTTTAAAAATTCAAAGCATTTTTCAAGTCTTCTATTAAATCATTTACATTTTCAATACCGACTGAAAGTCTTATTAAATCCTTTGTAATACCTCTTTTTATTCTTTCATTCTCGGGAATACTTGCATGTGTCATATAATAAGGAACATTTAATAAACTTTCTACACCCCCAAGACTTTCACCAAGTGTTATAATTTTTAATTTTCTTGTAAATTCAAAAACATCTTTTTTTATTCTAAAACTTACCATTCCTGAATATCCAGGATAAATTACTTCTTTAACATTTTCATTATTTCTTAAAAATTCAACAATTCTTTTAGCATTTTCTGTATGCCTTTCCATTCTTATATGTAATGTTTTTAAACCTCTTGATAATAAAAATAAATCAAATGGTGATGGAACACCCCCTTTTGTATTTTGATAAAATTTTATTTCATCAGCCAAACTTTTATCATTTACAATAATTGCTCCCATGACAATATCAGAATGGCCAGAAAGGTACTTTGTAATTGAATGAATAACAACATCAGCCCCATTATCTAATGGCTTAAAATAATATGGTGTTGAAAATGTATTATCAACAACTAATAAAGCATTTTTCTTAATTTTAGATATTTCAGAGATATTTGGTGTTCTTAATAGTGGATTTGAAATTGTTTCTACAATTAACATTTTTGTATTATCTTTAATGGATTTTTTAAGAAGTTCTAAATTTGTAAAATCAACATATTCAACATCAATTGAAAATTTTTTATACAATTTTTCAAGAATTCTATATGTGCCACCATAAACATCAATATCAACTAATATATGGTCATTTGGTTTTAAAATTGAAAGAAGTGTATCAATAGCACTCATACCTGATGAAAATAAAAATCCATAATTTCCATTTTCAATTCTCGCAATAACTTCTTCCATAATTTCTCTTGTAGGGTTTTGAGTTCTTGCGTATTCGTACTTTATTGGTTTTGATGGCTCAATTTGTCTAAATGTTGAACTTAAATATATAGGAACATTAACTAATCCAAAATTTTCATCTTTCTTTTGAATAACATAATAAGTTTCATCTTTCATAATTTGAAAATTTTAAAGTAAATTAAAAAGGCATATTAAGGGAAGCTTTAAAATTTGGATATGAACGAAAAAGAAGAAAAAGACAAGCAAGCTAAAAAAGAAGAGATAAAAGAAGAAAAATCGGACTTAATGGTAATAGTTGAAGCTATAACAAAAGGCTTTGATACTCTTGGCACAAAAATAGACACAGGCTTTGAAGCTCTTGGCAAGAAAATAGATAATCTTGGCACTAAAATGGATAAAGGCTTTGGAGAGCTTAAAGATGTTTTCAAAAAATATATGTCTCGTGAAAATGAATGGACATCATTAAAATTATATTCAGATGAAGTGAAAAAAATTATAGAAAAAGAATTAAATTTAACTAATTATCGTTTTCATTATGAAAGCAAGGAAAATGGAGCTGACTTTTTAATAAAAATAGAAGATAAAGAAAGTGATGAAATAAAAGCTTATATAATAGTAGAAGTAAAAGAATTTCCAAGTGAAAATAGCATAATAAAGGCTTATGAGCAAATAGAAAAAACAATTAAAGAGGATATACCACCAGAGCATAAAGAAGAAAAGAAGGAGAAGGGTAAAAAGACAATAACTTTTAAAGTTCCAGTCATAGCCACCATTTTATTTAGATTTTGGGAAGAAGACCCATTAGAATTATCAGAAATTATAAGGAAGGTTTTAAAAGAAAAAGTAAATATAAAATTTTATGACTTTCATATTGGATGCTTTTATGGTAATAGATATTACATAATTAGCTTATTTAATTATGGCTGATGTAATAATTGTTGGAGCAGGATTAGCTGGTTTATTTTGTGCTTATAGACTTTCAAAAATAACGAAAAACATTATTTTAATTACAAAAGGAAGTTTAAAGTTAAGTAATTCTTATTGGGCGCAAGGTGGAATTGCAGTTGCTTTGAGTGATAATGATAGTGTTGAAAAACATTATAATGATACAATAAAATCAGGTGATAGTTTATGTGATGAAGAAAATGTTAAAAAACTTGTTCAGATTGGAAGAGAAATTATAATGGAATTATTAAATGAAAATTTCCCATTTGATAAAGAAAATGATGAATTGAGTTTTTCAATGGAGGGTGGGCATAGTGTAAAAAGGGTTTTACATTCTGGTGGAATTCAAACAGGCAAAAATATAATTGAATTTTTACATCAAAAATTATATGATTTAAATATTCTTGAAAATACAAAGTTAATGGACTTAATCGTAAAAGATAATAGAGTTTTTGGAGTTGTTGTTCAAAGAGATAATGAAATTTTTAATATATATTCAAAGTTTGTTGTTTTGGCAAGCGGTGGAGCAAGTGGATTATATTTAAGAAGTTCTAATCCTTGGACATCAACAGGTGAGGTAATGTTTATAGCTTATAAGAATGGAGCTACATTAGAAAATCTTGAATTTATTCAATTTCATCCAACGGTATTTTTTGCTCCTGATAATTCAAGAATTTTAATTAGTGAAGCGATAAGAGGCGATGGTGCTATTTTACTTAATGAAAGAAATGAAAGATTTGTAGATGAAAAATCAACAAGAGATAAGGTTTCAAGAGAAGTTGCTTTACAAAAAGAAGTTTATCTTTATGCAGGCAATTTAAAAAAAGAAATAATTTTTCAAAAGTATAATTATCTTTATAATATATTGAAGTTTTATGGATATGATTTAACAAAAGACAAAATTCCAGTAAAACCCGCTGCTCACTATTTCATAGGAGGAATAAAATCTGATTTAAATGGAAAAACTGATATAGAAAATTTATATGCTATTGGAGAGTGTGCTTCTACGAGAGTTCATGGTGCTAATAGATTAGCAAGCAATTCATTACTTGAATGTATTGTAATGGCTCATCTTTCTTCATTGGATATTTCAAATAATTTAAATAATGTTAAAATTAAGGAAGTTGAATTTAAAAGAGATTTTTATGATGTTAAAATTTCTTTTGAAGAGAGGAAAATTTTAGATGAGTTTTGTTTTGTAATTAGGAATGGAGAAGAATTGAAAAAAGCTATTGAAAAGATAAGCTCTGAAAATCTAATTAAATTTATTTTAAATTTTGCATTATTAAGAGAGGAGAGTAGAGGTGTTCATTATAGGAAAGATTTTCCAAATAAAAGTGATAAATTTTTAGGGTATTTTAGAATAAA
>JAVVGK010000163.1:0-3168 GCA_032249175.1 Candidatus Hydrothermia bacterium
TATACTCATATTTCAAAGTGATATAAAATCCAAGAATAATTATTAGCTTTGAAAAAATAAAACATCCTACGATGAATAAAAAATCACGAATTCTTGAAAACATAACTCTTATACTCCTTAATTAACTTTTCTTTTAACAATTTAATTTCTTGTCTAATTTTTAAATCTTCCTCTCTATCAAAAAACTTTCTCCCTTCTATCCAAGTTTCAAGAACAATACTATACGCAGATAATGGATTACCATTCCATATTACAAAATCAGCATCTTTACCCTCTTCAAGTGAGCCTATAAATTTATCTAAGGAAAATTGTTTAGCTGGATTAATTGTTATAAGTTTTAAGACATCTGTTTCTTTATTAAATCCATATTTTAACATTTTTCCTGCTTCACTATTTAATCTTCTTGCAAGCTCAGGAGAATCTGAATTTAATGATGTTAGGACATCTTTTTTCGTAGTTATAAAAGCATTATAAGGAATGGCATCATAAGCTTCAAATTTATAAGACCACCAATCAGAAAATGTAGAAACATAAACATTTTCCCTTTTTAATTCTTTTGATATTTTATAAGCTTCAAGTGCATGATGAAACATTCTTACTTGAATACCAAATTTTTTTAAACTTTCCATTAAGGCTAACATTTCATCTTGTCTATAAGCATGACAATGAATTTGAATTTTACCATCTAAAATTTCTTTTAAAGCTTCCATTCTTAAATTCTTTTTGCCTTTATAATTTTTTGCTTTTAAGAAAGCATCTTCAATAGTTGCTATAACTCCAAGCCTACTTCTTGGATATCTATCTGAATTTTCTAACCAATTACTTCTTTTTGGATTTTCACCAAGAGCAAATTTTATAGTCCTTGGGCTATTTTTATATACTAAGCTATCTGCTAAAAGTCCCCATTTAAGTTTAATTATAACATTTTGACCACCAATTACATTAGCCGAGCCATGCATAATATGAGCTGTTGTAACACCCCCTGCTAATTCTCTATAAATGTTTATATCAAAAGGATTTATAACATCCATTACTCTAACTTCTGGTGTTATTGATTCAGACCATTCATTAACTTCTCCATCTATTGCTATATGAGAATGAGCATCAAATATACCTGGTGTTATATGCTTATTTGTAGCATCAATTACATAATCAGCTTTTAAATTTAAATTTTTACCTATTTTCTTAATTTTCCCATTTTCAATAAAAATATCAGCACCTTCTAAAATTGTATCAGTTAGCCAAACTATTCCATTTTTAATTAAAATTGTTTTGAAAGTTGGAAATAATTTATAAATTTTGGGTGGATTTTCTTTCTCCATAATTTTTTTAACTTCCTCTTCTTCTAATTCTGAAATATATTTACAATTTAAACAACCATCATCAGAAAAATAAAATTTATAATTATCAACTTCCAAGACATTATTTTCAAAATGAACATTAGAATAAACCTTTTCATTTACTTTAACTCTTAAACTTTTACCTTCCTTATAAATTTTAAGCCTTAAAGTACTATCATTCATTTTTACTTCCCAATCTCCAAAGAATTTTCTTGGATATTTACTAACTCTATAAATAAATCCATTTATCCAAACTTCAAAAATTGAGCTATTTTTACTAAATATATTACCATCAGTTATTGTAAAATTAGCTATTTTGCCCTTTTCAATTGACCCAAAACTATTATCAATTCCCAACATTTTAGCAGGAATTAATGTTAATGATAAAATAATTTTATTTTCATCCATCCTTTTAGCTAACTCTCTTAAATTTTTCAAAAATTCATCTTTTTCCTTTATTCCGTTTGAACTTAAAGCAAAGCTATAACCATTTTCAATTAAAATTCTCGCATTCTCTCTTGAAAATTTCCAATCTATAAGCTCATTTAAACTTGGCTCATCATTTAAACTATCTATAAATTTCAAAGGTAAAATTAAATTTTGATTTTTCTTTAATCCTTCAATAATTCTAAATTCTTTATTCGTTCCAAAAATCAAAGCATTTATTTTAAATTCATCAGCAATTTTTTGTGCTCTTAAAACATTAAGCTCATTTTTATTTGTAAGAAATAAAACATTCTTTACATTTTCATCATAAAGAAACTGCCTTATTTTAGCAATTGTTCCCATTAGTGAAACAGGATATTTTTCTTTATTTGTTTGAAATGAAATAACAAAATATGAATTATTTGAAACTTTTCTTATGCTATCCTCTGTAAAAACAATTTTTGTAAATCCTCTTAATATACTATCCTTTTTAATAATTTGAACAATTGTAAATCCAAAATTTCTTAATTTTTCAATTTCCTTTAATGTATCATTTGATATCTCTGAAATTACCTCAATAAATCCAGGATATATATACTTCCCCGAATAATCTAAAATTAAAACATCCTTAGGAATTTTTATATTTTTACCAACATCATAAATTTTTCCATTTTTTACAATAATTGTTCCATTTCTGATAATACTATCTTTTAAAAAGATATTAGCATTTACAATGGCATAATTTGAAACTTTGGGAAATTCAAATTGAAAAAATAAAAGAATTATCATCTAAGCCCCCAAAGGGGGCTATTTCTTACTTTGTTTCTGTTTTCTTTTCCTGTTTTATAAAACCGTACTTATTGACAATTTTTACGACTTCGTCTTCCTTATCAACTTTTATTGTCCAAGTCTTAGTTTTTTCATCAAATTGAACTTTCTTTACACCCTTTACAGAAGAGATTTCCTTTTTGAAAGCTTCCTTATCAATTGTCTTATCCTTTGGTAATTCAAAAGACCATTTCTCATTACCCTTGACTATGAATAAGTAATAACCACCAGCGTACTTTTCAATTTTAGCAGGCGCTTGAGTTTTAGTAGCACCAGTTTCCTTCTCTATTTGTGCCTCTTGAAGGGCTAAGGTCAAAATGGTTTCTAGCATAGTTTTAGAATTTTAAAGCATAAAAATTTGTGTTTCTGCATTGTCCAATAATTCTAAAACTATTTATTTTTCTATATTTTTCCCACCCAACCTAAAAATAAGCCTTAGCCTTAAAACTTCGCCCCCTTAAATTACTCCAAAAATCTATAATTTCCTAAAATTTTCATAAATTATTGATTATCAACCACTTAACACTATTTATTGGACAAAGCATGTGTTTCTAAAATCATTTCAAAATAAGGC
>JAVVGK010000164.1:0-3117 GCA_032249175.1 Candidatus Hydrothermia bacterium
GGTGGGTGGGAAAAATAAAAAATAATCTATATTTTAGAATTACTAGACAAAGCAAATTTTTTTTAGAAATTCGTAAAATGGGCATTTTAAAGCTCAAGAAGCTCTAATTTAAAAAATTTTTACAAGAAGGTGTAAAAATAAAAACATACTTTAAAAATCTAACATTATAGATAATTTTAAGAGCTTGATTTTTGAATTAAATCTATATTAAAATTTTATTCAGAAGGAGGTGAAAATATGATATGGATAACACTGATAGCCCAGATAAGCCTCAGTCAGACAAGTGTAAGCTATATATTAGAGGTTGAAAAGATGTATCAGCAGGGAAACTTACAAAAGGTTATTGAAACTACAAGTCAAATTCTAAATTATGAACCGCATAACGAGAAAGCAAAATTCTATCTTATTCTTTCCCAAAATGAAATACTAGCTAATGAACTTGAAAGTAAAGGAGAATATAAAGAAGCTTTGAAACTATGGTTACTTATACTAAATTCATATCCTGATAACATAAGGGCTAAAAAGGCAATTATGAGACTCATGGAGAGGGGTCTTGACTTTTATATAGATAAGCCTTATAATTTAAGGAGGTGAGAATATGATTTGGATAATTTTAGAGCAGGTAAGTGTAATTCAAACTGATTGGTATGGAGGACCTTTAAAGCCAAATTTAGATCCATTTTGTCAAGCTAATCCAACTGCTCTTTCTTGCTCTAATGATTGCCCATTAGTTACAAGCCCTCCACATGGCTCATTTTCAAATAAATTCTGTAAGCACGATGGAAATATATTCTATTTATTCCAAGGAAAATTAAGATTAAGAGGTGTTTTTAGAACAATTAAAGAACATTCGTTAGATCCTACTGTAGGTGGTTGGGACAATGACCCTGACATTTATGATGTTAATAAGGATGGATTTTTAGATTTAGTAGTTACGGATGAAAGTGGAACTAATAAACATGCTTGGATTTATTTTAATACTAATGGATGTGGAAATTTTTCTCAGGCTAATAGAATAACTGCTGCTAATGACATTGAAAGCATAGATGAAATAGATGAAGGTGATGCGGATAATGATGGGGATATTGATTTATTTACAGTAGGTCATAGCAATTATGACGAGGATGTAGTTTTGTTAATAAATAACGGAAATTCTAATAGTTGGTCTAAATGTGTAATATGTGCTGATTTAAATTCTAATACATGCTCAGGTGGAACTGGTGAGGCAGAAGGAATAGCGGTAGGTGATTTAGATAATGATGGAGATTTAGATTTTGCGGTAACTCATCTTGGTGATGGTTCGGTCTATTGGTTTGAGAAATTACCTAACAATTCAAATAGTGGTTTTGGATGTAATAATATAGATGGTAAAAATCATAGATATAATAAATATCAGATTTATAGTGGTGGAACAGGTTCTGCTTGGGATGTTTGGATTGCTGATTTAAATAATGATGGAAGAAATGATATTGTAGTAACTACTCAAAGAGAAGTTATGTGGTTTAGAAATAATGGAGGAAATCCCCCAACATTTACAAAAATAACAATTGAAAATAATAATTCAGCTAATTTCTATGCTTTATGGGTAAAGGATATAAATAATGATGGTGATTTAGATGTAATAGTAACTGACAGAACTGGCAGAGTAAAAATTTATAGGAATGATGGTCTTGGAAACTTTCCAAATACTTCTTGGATTACATTACCTGTTAATAATCCTATGGGTGTTGTGGTTTCTGATTTAGAGCCAGATGGAGATATGGATATATTCGTAGCAAGTTATGTACCAAACGATAAAATTATTTATATTTTTGAAAATACAAGTGGAAATGTACTAGATAATCAAAATATAAATTTCAATCAAATTACTCCTTTTGGTGTTCCAAATAGAAGTTATTTTGGTCTTGGTGTTGGAGATGTAGATGGTGATGCTGATCCAGATTTGGTAGTAAGAGCTGGAACTACAAGTGGTGCGGAAGGTTTATATTGGTATTCTACTGAGCTAACTTATGTGAATAAAGGTATTATGATTTCTAATGTTGTTGATATTAATGGTCAAAATAAAACTTACAAGCTTATAAGAATAGAAGCAATTGGATTTGATCCTTTAAATTGTAGTGTAGTTATTCCAAACATACAATTTTATTATAGGTATTCTTCAAGTGCAAATTGGACAGACATATATAACCAAAATTGGATAGGACCGATTTCAACATTTCCTTATGTCCCACCTTCAACCCAAATGGTTAAATTCATTCAATATATGGTTATAATGAACTCATTAAATAATAACGAGCAAACGCCAGTTTTGGATGAAGTTAGATTTATTTTTGATTCAACAATTACACCATTTAGTGTAGGTGAAAATTATTTCTATCAAAATGATAATAAAATTGAATTCTTAAAGGAAGGGCATTTAAACATTATCAGACTTGATGGCTCAATTTATAAAACAATGAAAGTAAGCAAAAATGATAAATTATCTTTGAAAGATGGGATTTACATTTTTGAATTTATTGATAAAGGAGGTAGAAGAGAAATAAGAAAAGTTATCGTAAAATGATAGTTATTTTTTCCTTATTAAGTATAGATACACTTCATCCTTTCTATTATGTAAGTTTTAAATTTGTAGGAACTAAATATAAGTATGGTGGAATTGATGATGACGGAATGGATTGCTCAGGATTTGTTTATAAGGTTTTAAGTGAATTTGGAATAAAAGCTCCAAGAACTTCAAAAGATTATATAAATTTTGGAAGTTTTGTTCAAATTGATAGCATAAAACCAGGTGATATACTCATTTTTAGTTTTTATAGTCCTTATGACCATGTAGGAATTTATATTGGAGACAATAAAGTAATTCATTCTGCCTCAAAAAAAGGCGTAATAATAGAAGATATGAAGTATATTAAAAGTTATTTAAAAATGGCAAGAAGGATTACTCTGTTTTATTAAAATTGAAAAAAAAAGTGCTTATGAAAATTTTAAAAAATTATAGATTTTATCGGTAGCCTCCTGCCGAAAAATGTGTATTTTTAAGCCATAGGCTTAATTTCAGGGTAGGTGGGAAAAATAAGAAATAATCTATATTTTAGACATTATTGGACAATGTGTTGG
>JAVVGK010000165.1:0-3085 GCA_032249175.1 Candidatus Hydrothermia bacterium
CATTCTCAATTGGATTATCAAAGGAAATTTACGATGGTTTCAGAAAAGAAAAATTTAGTTATAAGGATTTATTTTGGGATGTGTTGGGGATAGGTTTGGGTATTGCTCTTTTATCCTCATAATCAGTAAAAACTTTTAAGAAAAACCTTAATATATTAGCATCTTTGGGAATATTTATTCTTTTTGCCTTGTATAAGTCATCCCCTACTCTAAATCTTCCTCTATCAAGTGTCCAAGCACTATCATAATTTGCTTCTTTAATGTATTTAACTACTAAATCGTTGTATTTACCATAAGGATAACAAAAATGTCTAATTTTAACTTTAAATTTCCTTTCAAGAATTTCCTTACTTAAAAAAACCTCATCTTTTATTTGATGCTCATTTAATTCTGTTAGAATTGGATGGGTTCTTGTATGACTTCCTATTTCCATTCCACTATTTAACCAAATTTCAATTTCATCTTCATTCATAAGTTTTTTAATCATATTAGCCTCCTTGTAGTACCACTTATTATAACTTCCAATTAAATCACTAACAATAAATAAAGTAGCAGTAAAATTAAATTTTTTCAAAATTTTAAGAGCATTTTTAAAATTATCATAATACCCATCATCAAATGTTAAAACAACTATCTTTCCAAATTTTTTACCAGTTATATAATCCCAAGCATCAGAAATTGAAAGTCCTTTATAACCAAGCATATGAATTAATTTCATTTGTAAATAGAAATTTAAAGGAGTTGTATGTAAGCTTCTTCTCCTAACGCCAAAATATGGGGGTCTGCTTATATTGTGATAACAAAGAACTGGAATAATCATTCTTTTTTATTTAATAAATCTGGTCTTTTTTGAAGCGTTCTTTTTATTCTTTCTTCTTTTCTCCACTCTTCAATTTTTTTATGGTCACCACTTAATAAGACATCTGGGACTCTATATCCCATAAATTCAACAGGTCTTGTGTAATAAGGAGCATCTAATAAACCATCTTCAAATGAATCAGTTTCAACAGAATTTGGATCATTAACAGCACCTGGGAGTAATCTTGAAATAGCATCTATTAAAACCATAGCTGCAACTTCTCCACCTGACAAAATATAATCACCAATTGATATTTCTTCATCTATGAAAAATTCAATTCTTGCATCTATTCCCTTATATCTGCCACAAATCAAAATAATATGTTTTTTATTCAAAAGTTCTCTAACTTTTTTTTGATTTAATAACTTTCCTTGTGGAGATAGTAAAATCACATAATTTTCATCAAAACCTTCTTTTGCTTTTAATAATGCTTTATAAATAGGCTCAATCTTCATAACCATTCCACTACCCCCACCATAAGGATAATCATCAATATCTTTTGGATGTTTAGCAAAATCAACCAAATTAAAAAATCTTAATTTCAAAACATTTTTTTCTAATGCTTTTTTAACAGGTCCAAATTCCAAAAAACTATCAAAAATTCTTACAATAGCACTAATTACATCTATTGTCATATCAAATCCCTTATTTTAATTTTAATTCCAAAAATATCTAATTCATCATCAAAACTTAAAAATTTTTTATTTCCTAAGTTATCAATATCCCAAATTTCTTCCTTATCAAGAAATATCCATATCTGCCTTTTAATACCAAATTTTAAATAATCTTCAATTTTCCTTTTTATATAACGAATAGGTTTCTTACTATCTTCTATTTCAATAACTAAATTGGGAGCTTTTTTAATAGCTTCAAAATCATCAATATATTTTTCTTTTTCCATTAAAACAATATCCGCTGCTCTTATTGTGTATTCATCTATCTTTATAGCAACCTCGTTTGTAAGTATTTCAAATTTATCTTTGATTTCAGAAAGTTTTACTATCAAATTGGCACAAACTTTACCATGTCTTTTATAAGCAGGCATTTTTTTAATCCTTTTTCCATCAACAATCTCTTCCCATTCTTTTAACTTCCCATCTAAAAAATCTTTATATGTCCAAATTTTTCTTAATTTGGTTTTCAATTCTTTTTTCTCCTTTGTTTATATTCCAATTCAATTTTTTCCGCTAATTTCATAATGCCATTTAGTAAAGCATCAGGTGTTGGAGGGCAACCAGGAACATAAATATCAACAGGAACTACTTGATCAACACCTGGAACTACTGAATAAACATTTCTATAATGGTCACCACTTATAGCACAACTTCCCATGGCAATAACCCATTTTGGATTTGGCATTTGCTCATAAAGTCTTCTTAGTCTTGGAGCCATCTTTATTGTAACAGTTCCTGCAACAATCATTAAATCCGCTTGTCTTGGTGTTGCTCTTAAAATTGAGCCAATTCTTTCAGCATCAAACTCGGGACCATATGTTGCCATAAGCTCAATAGCACAACATGCAAGTCCAAATGTTAATCCCCATGCACTTTTAGCCTTTGCCCAATTCAATAATAATGAAGTTGAAGTAATTAAAACTTCACCACCAGGAAATTTTTCAAATTTAAAAATTAAATCCTCCAAAATAGATGTCATATTTTCTTTCTGATGAACCTGCTCTAAAACCCTAACATTTACACCATTTTTGTTGATAATTTTAAGTTTTGCCATGTTTAATCACTCCCATTTATATGCTTTTTTCCTATATAAATAAAGCCAACCTATAATTAAGATAAAAATAAAAATGAAAGTTTCTATAATAGCAAATAGTCCAAGTTTCTTGAAAACAACAGCAAAAGGAAATATGAAAGCAGTTTCTATATCAAACAAAAGAAAAAGAAAAGCAACAATATAAAATCTTATGGGATATCTTATCCAAGCATCAGTTATTGGAACTTCTCCGGATTCATAAGGTTTTAATTTATCTCCGTAATCAGTAGGTTTTGGAGAAAGAAGCTTTTGTAGAATTATCATTCCGATCGGGACAATCAAAGAAAAAATTAACATTATTAAAAGTTTGATATAAATTTCCATAGTTTGAAATTTTAAAGCAGTAATTTATTGCCTTGTCTAGTAATTCTAAAATATAGATTATTTCTTATTTTTCCCACCCACCCTATATTTAAGCCTTTGGCTTATAAATGCCCATTTTTCGGCAGGGGGCTTCGC
>JAVVGK010000166.1:0-3046 GCA_032249175.1 Candidatus Hydrothermia bacterium
AAGCAGATAAAGAATTAGTTGTTAAGCTTGAAGAAAAATTTAAGAATTTAGAAGATGAGAACAAGAGATTGAGAAATCAAAACGAAGCGTTAATTTTTATAATTGAGAAAATTGTGAATGGAGCAAGTAGAGAAGAAATAAAGTCTGAAATTGAGTTAATTAAAAAGCTTTAAAATTTTCATACTTATGAACAATGTAAATATAGATAAAATTTTAGAAACAAGAGAAAAACTTTTAAAAGGTGAAATTGAGGAGAAAAGAGCATTTCAAGTTGAGGGAGAATGGGTATTTGAGGGGAATGTTCAATTTATAGGAACTATACAATTTCCTAATGGTTTAGCAGAATTATCAACAGATCAGCCTATAATAAGTGGTGGTCATGGAAATGCTCCAAATCCTGTTCAGTACTGTGTTTTTGCTATGATTAGCTGTTATGCTACAACATTTATGACTATTGCTACTCAAAAGGGAATTAAAATAAATAAATTAAAGGCAAAGGGTATGGTTTTAGTGAATATGAAAAGTGTTTTTGAAATTACGAATGAGCCTGTTGTGGAAAAAGTTAGTATAGAGTTGGAAGTTGAAAGCTCCGTAAGTAAGGAAGAGTTATTAGAAGTTAAAAAGTTAGCTGACAAGAAATGTCCAGCTGCTTATGTTATTCAAAATGTTATTCCATTTGAAAGCAAAATAAACTATGAAAATTAAAGTAAAATTTCCAGATAATAGTGAAAAAGTTTATGAAGTTAATGAAAATAAAAGTTTAATAGAAATTGATAAAACACTTGAAAATTACATCGTTGCTAAAAGAAAGGATGGTTTTTTATTTGATTTAACAAGACCAATTTTTGAAGTTTTAAATAATGATGAAGAAATTGAAATTTTAGATTTTAATAGTGATGAGGGAAAAAGTGTATTTTGGCATTCTTCTGCTCACATATTAGCCCAAGCAGTTAAAAGATTATTTCCTAATGCTAAATTAACAATTGGTCCTCCAATTGATAAAGGATTTTTTTATGATATAGATTTTGATGGAAAAACATTAAGTGAAGAAGATTTAAAGAAAATTGAAGAAGAAGCTTATAAAATTATTGAGGAAAACTATTATGTTAGGAGAGAGGAATGGAGTAGTGAAGACGCTAAAAAATTTTTCAAGGAGAAAAACGAACCTTATAAAGTGATGTTAATTGATGAATTTAATGAAAATGTTGTTTCAGTTTATTTTCAAGGGGAATTTGTAGATTTATGTAAAGGACCACATATTCCAAGAACAGGACTTGTTAAAGCATTTAAAATTTTAAATGTTAGTGGTGCTTACTTTAAGGGCGATGAAAATAATCCCCAGCTTCAAAGAATATATGGGATTTCATTTCCAAGTAAAGAATTATTAGATGATTATTTATTTAAGCTTGAAGAAGCAAAAAAAAGAGATCATAGATTTCTTGGAAAACAACTTGAATTATTTGATTTTTTTGAAGAAGCAGGAAGTGGATTTGTTTTCTTCTATCCAAAAGGAGCAATTTTAAGAAAAATTCTTGAAGACTTTTCAAAAGAAAAACATTTAAAAAGAGGTTATAAACTTGTTTGGACACCTCATGTTTTAAAAACTGATATTTGGAAAATTTCTGGGCATCTTGAATATTATAAAGAAAATATGTTCCTAATTCAAACAAAAGATGAAGAATTTGGTGTTAAACCTATGAATTGTCCTGCTCATATTCTCATTTATAAATCAAAGAAGTACTCTTATAAGGATTTACCTTTGAAATTGTTTGAAGTTGCTACTGTTTATCGTTATGAAAGGAGTGGAGCATTGCTTGGACTTTTAAGAGTTAGAAATATAACACAAGATGATAGTCATATATTTTGTACTCCTTATCAGGTTGAAGAAGTTGTTATTGATGTTCTTGAATTGATGAAAGAAATTTTAAATAGGTTTGGATTTAATAAGTTTGAAATTCAGCTTTCAGTTTATGATAAAAATAATTTTAGTAATTATATGGGAACTATTGAAGAGTGGGAAAATGCTCAAAATTCATTAAAGAAAGCTCTTGAAAAACTTAATTTAAGTTATAGAGTTTTGGAAGGTGAGGCAGCATTTTATGGTCCAAAAATTGATGTTCATTTATATGACATCTTAGACAGAAAATGGCAATGCACAACAGTTCAATTGGATTTTAACCTTCCAAGAAAATTTAATTTAACATTTGTTGATAAGGATGGAAAGGAAAAAACACCAATTATTATTCATAGAGCAATTTTTGGCTCAATTGAGAGATTTATGGGTATTTTAATTGAGCATTATGGAGGTGAGTTTCCTTTTTGGCTTTCACCTATTCAAATCGTTATTATTCCAATTTCAGATAAATTTTTAGATTATGCTCAAAAAGTTTATAATTATTTTTCTGATTTTAGAGTTGAAATTGATAGTAGAAAGGAAACTGTTGGATATAAAATTAGAGATGCTGAAATTCATAAAATTCCCTATGTTTTTGTAGTTGGTAAGAAGGAGGCAGAAGGTGAGGGCGTATCAATTAGGAAAAGGAAAGAAGGTGATATTGGATTTAAAAAGTTAAGTGAAGCGTATGAAATGTTAAAGAATGAAATTAAGGATTAATTGCCTTGTATAATAATTTCGGAATTACGATTATTTTTTTATTTTCTCACCTACCCTGAAATCAAGCCTTAGTTTTAGAAAATTTTTTATAGCTTATTGATTATCAAGAACTTAACATTATTTATTGAACACATCATTCAACCCCTTATAGGGATGATAAAAACAAGAAAAAATAATTAATTTATTAAAAAACAAAAGCTAGTTTCAACCCCTTATAGGGACGATAAAAACTTTGGTGATGTAGTTGACTTTGCTTTCTTTAATCAATGTTTCAACCCCTTATAGGGACGATAAAAACATTTAAACATTATGAAATTTATCATTTCTCAAAGTTGTTTCAACCCCTTATAGGGACGATAAAAACAGTTATGATTATTAGGGGCATTTCTGCCCCTTCCATGTTTCAACCCCTTATAGGGACGATAAAAACAA
>JAVVGK010000167.1:0-2974 GCA_032249175.1 Candidatus Hydrothermia bacterium
ATAAAAACCTTAATTATTTATTTAAAAGTTATATTTGGCCAGAAGATTAAAACCCACTGCCGAATTACTGAACGAGACACTTTAAAATTTTCAAAATATGGTAAAACGAGTAAGAGCAAGATATAAAAGCTTTATAATTGTTAGCTCTATAACTACTGATATTGTAAAATTGGCTTGTGAAATCCACAAAACAAATCCTCCTGCTTCTGCTGCTCTTGGAAGAGCATTAACAGGTTTAATTTTAATATCATCTGCATTTTCAGATTCAAAAATTAAAAAAATTGTCATGCAATTTTTAACTGATGGTGAAATATCTGAAATAACAGTTGAAACTAATATGAAAAATCAATTTAGAGCATTTATAAGAAATCCTAATCCAAGTTATAAAATAGTTAATAATAAATTACCTGTTGGAGAAGTTGTAGGTAAAGGTTTAATTTACTTTTATAGATTCTTTGAAGATGAAATTTATCAAAGTATATCAGAAGTTAGAAGTGGTGAAATAGCAGAGGATATAGCATATTTTTTATATAATTCTGAACAAGTTCCTTGTGCTATATCTTTGGGTGTTCTTGTTGAGAAAGATGGCTCAATTAAAAATGCTGGTGGATTGTTCGTATATGCGAAACCTGGTACTAATGAAGATGAGATTTCAGAAATGGAAAATAAATTTAAGTACCTTATGCCTATTACAAAGCTTATGGAAGCAAATTTAGATGAATATGATTTAATATCTACAATTACAAGAAGTTGGCAATTTATTGATGAAACTGATATTAAATATGAATGTTGGTGTAGTCTTGAAAGTGTTAAAAGTGCTATTCTTAGTATTCCAAAGGAGGAAGTTATGAATGAACTAAATAAGAATTTTTCCATTGAAGTTGTATGTAGATATTGTAAAAAAACTTATCTTTTCAATAAAAGCCAAATTTTGGAATTGTATTCCAAGTTTTTGGATGCATGAAAGTTTTTGACTTACATCAAGATATTTTATATCACATTATTGAAAATCCTAAAAATTCTGAAATTCTAAAAAGTTATAAAAATATAGGTATTGAAAAGTTTATTTTTGCTATATTTCCATTTAGGGGATTTTATGAATTTTATGATGTTGAAGAACCCTTAATTTATACATTAAGAGGTGTTGAAATTGCTTATGAAATTGAGAGAAAATTTCATCTTAAAATTATTAAAAGGAAAAGTGATTTAAAGAATGGAAATATAATTTTAGCAGTTGAAGGATTGTACTTTGTTAGAACAATATATGAAATTAGAGCAGTTCATAGACTTGGGATAAGAAGTTTGGGACTTGTTTGGAATAAAGATAATTTAATATGCTCATATTGGAATAGTAAAAATGACTATGGATTAACAGATTTAGGATATGATGTGATAAATGAAGCAATAAAATTAAATATGGCTATTGATTTGGCTCATTGTAGTGATAAAACATTTTTTGATGTCCTTAAATCCTTTAATAAAAACATTTTCGTCTCGCATACAGGTTTAAGAGAATTAAATAATATAAAAAGAAATTTAAGTGAAGATATGATTTATGAAATTTCTAAAATTAATGGCATTGTTGGAATAGCTTTTGGTGATATTTTTCTTTCAAAATTAAGTTTAAAAGAAATCGCTAAGTATCTTTCAAAACTTATAGAAAAATTTCCATATAATTTGTCTATTGGAAGTGATTTTTATGGAGTTTCAAGAGAGCATCAAATTAGAAATTTAAATAATCCAAAGCACTTAAAAAATTTATATAATGCTCTTTTAGAATATCTTCCAAATCAAACGATTGAAAACTTCTTTTATAGAAATGCTTATATGTTTTTTAATAATGTTTTAAATGGCTCTTTGTCCAATAAATAGTGTTAAGTCCTTGATAATCAATAAATTATGAAAATTTTAGGAGATTATAGCTTTTATTGGGGGGTTTTGTTAGGGGGCGAAGCCCCCTGCCGAAAAATGGGCATTTTTAAGCCGAAGGCTTATTTTTAGGGTGGGTGGGAAAATAAATTAATAATCGTAATTTCAGAATTATTAGACAAGGCAAATTTTGTTTAGAATTCGTTAAGAACTTTTAAAATAATTTTAAGTATGAATCTCATAAAAATGATTTTGGATATAATGATAACGCCGATGTGTTTAATTTGTGAAAGAGAAGTTTCAAATGGTTTATGCTGTGATAAGTGCTTTTTTGAATTGAGTAAAGATTTTAACGATTTTGATAGGACAAAAAGCCTTGGTATTACGAAAGCAATTTCTGTATTTGTCTATTCTGATAGGACGAAAAAACTTATAGAAAGCTTTAAATATAATGGTTTTGAGAGAGTAGGTAAATTTTTTGCTCAATTAATGGCACATAAAATTGAAAAGAATAAAAGTTTATTTAAAGAAAATTCTATAATTGTTCCCATTCCTACAAGTAAAGCAAGAATAAGGGAGAGGGGATTTGACCATACACATTTCCTTGCAAATGAATTATCAAAATTAACAAATTTACAATATAAAAAACTATTATTTTGTCCAAATTATAAAATTAGTCAAACTAAAACTAACGATAGATGGGAAAATTCAAAAAATAAATTCATAGGTATTGATATTCCTGAATATAAAAATTATCAAATCATTTTAATTGATGATGTTATTACAACAGGGGCAACAATGATAAGTGCCATAAAGGTTTTAAATGAGCTTGGATATAATGATATTATTTGTTTAAGTGTTGCTATGAGATTTTAATCAATTGATTTTAAGAGGATTTTCGTTAGGAGCGAAGTTTCCAAACAGAAAAAGGAGTATTTTTAAGCCGAAGGCTTATTTTTGGGTAGGTAGGGAAAATATAGAGAAGAGGCAAAAATTAACATGCTTTTTTAATGAAATCCTTGACTTTACAAGGGGTCTAATTGAGGAGTATCGCCCTAAAAACAAAAATTTGGGGTAGTTAGACAAGGCAGAATTAACATGCTTT
>JAVVGK010000168.1:0-2957 GCA_032249175.1 Candidatus Hydrothermia bacterium
AAAAGAACTTAAAAATTGAAATTGAGAAAATAAGAGCTGAAAGTAATGAAAGAATGAACCAAATGGAAAATCAAATTAGATTAGAAATTGAGAAATTAAGAGCAGAAAGTAATGAGAGAATGAACCAGTTAGAAAATCAAATTAGGTTAGAAATTGAGAAGATAAGAGCTGAAAGTAATGAAAGAATGAACCAAATGGAAAATCAAATTAGATTAGAAATTGAAAAGTTAAGAAGTGAAAGTAATGAAAGGATTGAAAAGTTAAGAGTTGAGAGCAACGAAAGAATGAATCAAATGGAAAATCAAATTAAATTGGAAATTGAAAAAACAAGAACGGAAAGTAATGAAAGAACAAATCGGTTAGAAAGTCAAACGAAATTAGAAATTGAAAAATTAAGAGCAGAAATTGAAATTAAACTACAAGTTATGAAAAATTCATTATTGAAATGGATTATTGGTTTGATTTTAGGTCAAACACTTGTTATTGTAATTGCAATAATTTTGAAGTAAAAATAATTAAAAAACTTTATTTTAGAATTACTAAACAGAGTACTAATTTTTCGGACATTTTATAAGTTTTAAAATTAGATTATATTTTAATGCTTTCCAAGAAATTTCAAATTCTTTTGTTTCATTTGACTTTTTAAATAAGCTTAAAAGACCTTTTGGTTTTGAAGATATATTTTTTATTGAAATTGGACTTGAAATAACAACGAAATAATTATTTTTTTCAGTTGGTGAATATTTTATAGTTGAACTATCTGTAATGAGTTTATAATTTCTAAAATCATATTGTTTTTTAAATTTTTCCGTTTCCTGACTACTTAAAATAAATAGCCATGCTTTACCTTCAAAAGTTTTAATTGAAATTTCAAGTGTATCGTTTTGATCTAATGAATAAGGTCCAAAGCTATGATATTGAATTTGAATTTTATTTGATTTCAAATAAAAACTATCAATTTTAAATGATTTATTTTCTAAAATTTGATAGACACACTTATTTTTTGGCTTGGAAAGAAAAATAAAAATTACTAATAAAAACAATAAAATTGGAAAAATTATAAAGAATTTATTCAATTTGAAATTTTTTGTCTTCTCAAAGGAATATCCACATTTCTTACAAAATTTATCAATTAAATTATTTTCATAACCGCAATTTGGACATATTTTTACATTTTTTATTTTATATCCACAATTTGAACAAAAATTAGAATTTTCTTCAATTTCTTTTTGACAATTTGGACACCTTTGAATATAGTTTATATCGGGAGCAAACTTATACTTTTCTATTTCAGAACTTTTTAGTTCCTTTAATAAAATCCTTCCTTCTTTCCACTCCTTTATTCTTTCTAATTCCTTTGGGGAGCTATCCCATGTTGAATCAACATCTTTTATCTTACCTTCAATAAAAACAACTCTTACTATACCCCCTTGTGGTCCAAGGAAAATAATCCTTCCTGTGAATTTATTTTTTATTGCATTAATTATTACTTCTTCAAAATTAACATTCATTCCTCAAAAAATAACTTCTTTAAATTTAAAATTCTTTGATATTCTTCATAAGCTTTATTTTCAATTTCCTCTTCACTTATATTTATTTCCTGTGATTTATTATATATCCCTTCAAGGATGTTTTGATAAACAATATCAAAAAATTCATTAACTTGCTCCTTTAAAATTTTTACAAATTCTTCAAGCTCTAAATAACCTTTTTCTGAAAGCAGTTCTAAATATAGTTTATAGATGTAATTATTCATCTTGAAATTTCAAAACTTCCATTACTTTGCTCAACATATAAAACTTTATCAGATGAGCCTTCCTCACCATTACAAGCAAAGCATTTTATATTTTTACCATAAATTTTAAAATCTCCTAAGTCTTTTGAATATATTATTTTTAATGAACCGGTGGATTTTAATTTTATATAACTATCTCTATTTATAATTCTTCCAGAGCTATAAAATTCCTTTAAATTAGCATTCGCATTCATAAATGTCCAGTTGAAATTTTTGTTAGACCTAAATGAGCCTTTAATAATTCCATTATCTATTAATGCTCTTCCTTCATTTACATTAGCATTAAATTCAATTAAACATAATTTACACTCTATATCCAAGTTTTCAAATGTTCCAAAAATTTTAATTTTCACGAAATCATTTTCACATTTATTTAAAACAATAGCACTATAATTACAAGCTATATTTCCAATTACTTTTAAAATGATTTTTGAGCTTTGAGGAATTGTAAATTTTGTATTTTCAGTAATTCTATATTTATAATAATCTTTTGCTTCTTCTTCATAACCATAACTTTTTGCTTCCACTTTAACTTTATTTGAATTCCAACTATTTATTTCAAGTTCTATTTTGCTTTGCTCAATTTTTATATCAAATGTTTGATTTAATAGTAGATAAATCAAATGGCCAGGGAGGGAATCGAACCCCCGACACAGAGGTTTTCAGCCTCCTGCTCTACCACTGAGCTACCTGGCCATTTCAGTAAGTTTGAAAATTATAAAGCATAAGGCAAAAATAATTAATGCTTTGTCCAATAAATAGTGTTAAGTGATTGATAATCAATAAGTTATGAAATATTTTCTGAAACTATTGAATTCACGGGGGACTAAAAATGGGTATTTTTAAGCCGTAGGCTTATTTTTGGATGAGTGGGCAAAATATAAAAAAATAAATAATTTCAGAATTATTGGACAATGCAAGTAAAATATGCTTTGTCTAGTAAATAATGTTAAGTCCTTGATAATCAATAACTTATGAAAATTTTAGGAAATTATAGATTTTTGGGGGGAATTTAAGGGGGGCGAAGTTCATAAGCCGAAGGCTTAATTTCAGGGTGGGTGGGGAAAATAAGAAATAATCTATATTTTGGAATTACTAGACAAAGCAAAGTAAAATAAAATTTTCTCCTTTAAAATTTCAAACTATGAAAGCCTACATTTTT
>JAVVGK010000169.1:0-2812 GCA_032249175.1 Candidatus Hydrothermia bacterium
ATTTTAGAATTATTGGACAAGGCAAGAATTATTGAATAATGCACTTTAAAATTTTCAAACTATGAAAAGAGATTACCTTTCCATTTTAGACCTTTCTATTGATGAGACAAAAGAAGTTATAAAGTTAGGATATGAATTTAAGAGGAATTTTAGAAAAGGTCTTTATTTTGAAAATCTATTAAGAAATAAAACAATAGCACTTATATTTGAAAAACCTTCACTTAGAACAATTGCAACATTTCAAATAGCAATAAATCAACTTGGAGGATACGTATTATATTTAGAGCATCAAAGTGTAAGAATGGGACAGAGAGAGCCTGTTAAAGATGTAGCAAGGAATCTTGATAGATGGACTAATGGTATTATTTCAAGAGTTTATTTTCATAACACTTTAATTGAGATGGCAAAATGGACAAGAATTCCTATAATAAATGCCCTTTCAGATTTAGAGCATCCTTGCCAAGCTATTGCGGATTTTTTAACAATTTTTGAGATTACTAACTTTTCAAATGATTTTACACTTGCCTTTATTGGTGATGGTAATAATGTTTGTCATTCACTTATGCTTATATCTTCTTATTTTGGTAATAGGTTTATATGGGCTGGTCCTAAGGGTTATGAGCCAAATAAAGAAATTGTTAATAAGGCTCTTGAAATTTCCAAAAAAACTTCTGCTAAAATTGAAATTACAAATGATATAAATTATGCTATAAAAAATAGTAATTTTATTTATACTGATGTTTGGGCAAGTATGGGTCAAGAACATGAAGCAGAAGAAAGAAAGAAAATTTTCAAAAATTATCAATTAAATAGTGAAATTTTAAAATCTGCTCCAAAAGATTATAAAATTATGCATTGCCTTCCTGCTCATAGAGATGAAGAAATAACTGATGAAGTCATTGAAAGTGAAAATTCAATAGTTTTTGAACAAGCAGAAAATAGGCTCCATGCTCAAAAAGGTTTGTTAGCGTTCTTGTATTCTAAATAGATTAACTAAAAAATATGATTTCTAAAATTAGAAATTTTTGTATTATCGCTCATATTGACCATGGAAAATCAACATTAGCAGATAGATTCTTAGAAATTACAAAAACATTAAGAGAAGATGAAATAAAAGAGCAGGTTCTTGATAGTATGGATTTGGAAAGGGAAAAAGGCATAACTATTAAAATGCATCCTGTAAGGATGGAATATAAAGGTTATATTTTAAATCTTATTGACACACCAGGTCATGTTGATTTTAATTATGAAGTTTCAAGAAGTCTTAAAGCTGTTGAAGGAGCTATATTATTGGTAGATGCAAGTCAAGGAATAGAAGCTCAAACAATTTCTAATTTATATTTAGCACTTGAGCAAAATTTAACAATTATTCCTGTTATAAATAAAATAGATTTACCAAATGCGGAAGTTGAAAGGGTTGAAAAACAAATAATAGATTTAATTGGTAATATAAAAGTATCAAAAATTTCAGCTAAATATGGTTGGGGTGTTGAAGAGCTTTTAGATAGGATAATAGAAGAAATTCCAAGCCCTAAAACTAATGAAGATAAGCTAAAAGCTCTTGTTTTTGATGCTATATTTGATGATTATCTTGGAGTTATACCATATGTTAGAGTATTTGATGGTGAAATTAAACCAAAAATGAAAATTTTATTTAAAGCAACAGGAAAGGAATATGAAGTTATAGAAGTTGGTTATTTCCATCCAAAAGGAAGAATAAAAGCTCAAAAACTTTCAGCAGGTGAGATTGGTTATATATCTGCTAATATAAGAGAAATTAGAGAAGCAAAAGTTGGTGATACAATAGTAGATGCTAAATATCCTCAAACAATAGCAATTGAAGGATTTAGAGAAGTAAAACCTATGGTATATGCAGGTGTTTATCCTATAAATCCATCAGAATTTGAAAATTTAAGAAAAGCTATTGAAAAATTAGCATTAAATGATTCAGCATTAGTCTATATTCCTGAAAATTCACCTGCTCTTGGACCTGGTTTTAGAATGGGTTTCCTTGGACTTTTACACCTTGAAATTTTCAAAGAAAGAATTAAAAGAGAGCATAATTTGGATGTTGTAATAACATTACCTAATGTTGAATATAAAGTTATTCTTACGGATAATTCTGAAATTTTAATAAATAATCCAAAGGACTTTCCTGATTATTATCTTAAAGCATTTGAGCCTTATGTTTTAGTTAAAGTTTTAACACCTTCCGATTATGTCGGTAATATTATAACATTACTTCAAAATAGAAGAGGAATACAGAAAAATATAATTTATATTGACCAAAAGCTTGTTGAGATTGAATATGAAATGCCACTTTCTGAAATCATTTTTGATTTATTTGATAAGGTAAAAAGTTCAAGTAGAGGTTTTGCTTCTATGGATTATGAATTTATTGGTTTTAGAGAAAGTGATTTAGTAAGGGTTGATATTTATGTTGCTAATGAAAAAATAGATGCTTTAAGTTTTGTAGTAAATAAGCAAAAGGCATATGAAGTTTCAAGAAGTATTGTAGAAAAATTAAGAAGTTTAATTCCAAGACAATTATTTGAAGTTAAAATTCAAGCAAGCATAGGTAAAAGAGTTATAGCAAGTGAGAGAATTCCACCTATTAGAAAAGATGTAACTGCCAAATGTTATGGAGGAGATATTACAAGAAAAAGAAAATTATTAGAAAGACAAAAGGAAGGTAAGAAAAGAATGAAAATGATGGGAAGAGTTGAAGTTCCCGCAGAGATATTTTTAGAAGTTATGAAAATTGAGAAGGATTAGAAAGAAGGAAAATTATTAAAAAATAGCGTTTTATATT
>JAVVGK010000170.1:0-2809 GCA_032249175.1 Candidatus Hydrothermia bacterium
AGTCTGCCTTAAAATTATAGCTATGAACTTTGATTTTTCAGAGGAGCAAAAACTCATTAAAAAAACCATATCTGAATTTGCTCAAAGAGAAATAAAACCAATAGTTGATAAAATGGAAAAAGAAAATTATTTTCCTCATGAAATTATAAAAAAACTTGGACAATTAGGTATGTTAGGAGGTTATGCAAATAATATAGATACAATAAGCTCATCTATTATAATTGAAGAAATATCAAAGGTTTCACCTGCTATTGGTGTTATTATTTCTGTTCATAATACGCTTGTTTGTAATGGAATATATGAATTTGGAAGTGAGGAGCAGAAAGCAAAATATCTTCCATCATTAATTAAAGGTGAGGAAATTGGAGCTTACGCCCTAACTGAAAGCCATGCGGGAAGTAATGCTCTTGCTATTAGCACAAATTATAAAAAAGAAAGCAATAAATTCATTATAAATGGGAGAAAAATTTGGATAACGAATGGTCCCCAAGCAAGATATATTTTACTCTATGCAGTTGGAGATAAACAAAATCCTAAAAACTCAATAACTTGTTTTATAGTTGATACAAAAAGGGAAGGATTTAAAGTCGGAATTATTCATAATAAACTTGGTCTTAAAGGCGCTCATAGCTCTGAAATTATTCTTGATAATTATATTGCTTATGAAGATGAAATACTTGGCAAGGAAGGTGAAGGTTATAAAATTGCTATGAAATTACTAACAGGTGGCAGAATAGGAATTGCATCGCAAAGTGTAGGATTGGCTATTGGTGCTTATGAGCTTGCTTTAAAATATTCAAAAGAAAGAGAGCAATTTGGCAAAAAAATTTGTGAATTTCAAATGATACAATACTATTTAAGTGAAATGATTACGAGGATTAATGCGAGCAAGTTATTAACTTATTATGCTGCTTACTTAAAGGATAAAGGAGAAAATTGTAGGCTTGAAGCAAGTATGGCAAAATTATATGCTTCTGAAACTGCTAACTTTGTAGTTGATAGGGCAATTCAGATTTTTGGAAGTCTTGGATATTCAACGGATTTTGATATTCAAAGATATTATAGAGATGCAAGAGTTTTAACAATTTATGAAGGAACAAGTGAAATTCAAAGATTAATTATTGCTAAGGAAATTTTAAAGTAATGAAAAAAATTGTAATAGATATTGAAACAACGGGAGTAAATCCAAGAAATGATAGGATTTTAGAAATTGGAATTATTGAAGTTGAAAATTGGAAAATTATTAATGAATTTTCAACACTTTTAAATCCAAAAGTAAAAATTAGTGAAAATGCTTATAAGGTTCATAAAATATCAGAAAAAATGCTAATTGATGCTCCAACATTTGAAGAAATATCAAGCTTTATAAGAGAGAAATTAAATGGAAGTTTAGTTTTTGGGTATAAATGCTTGAAATTTGATTTAACATTTATAAATTATGAGCTTTTTAGAGTAAATAAAATACCTGTTTTTCCAATTGTTATTGACTTATCTTATCTAAACGATTTTTTTAAAGTAAGGTCATTATATCAAATGGGAAAAAGAATTGGCATTAAAATAAATAAAAAACATAGAGCTTTATCTGATGCTAAAATAACTTTTAAAATTACAAAGTGGATCGTTGAGCATTTTTCAGAGCAATTTTTAGAAAATATTACTTTTAAATATGAAAGTAAGCTTGAAAAATTGGTAAAAATAACAAATGAAAATAGCTATTCAAAAATTATTTACAGAAATAGATATAAAATTTCGGAGTATGTAGGATTTCCTATTGAAATTAACAAGAATTTTCTGATTTTTTATAATTCTTTAAACAATAAGTTTTATAAACTCTACAAACAGAGGATTATAGATGTTGATTATGATTAGGTTTTTGCTATTTTTATTAGTTTTATCTTGTGCAAGAGTTGGCTATCCCCCAGGCAAACCCGAAATAAATAGTCCAAAGTTAGAAATAAACTATTTGGAAAAATTTAATCATTTTCCAATAACATTTAATTTAAAAATTTCTGATGATACAAGAATAAAAAGCTTAAAATTATTTGTAAATGACATAAAAACTTATGACTTTGAAATAAACAAACCTGAAACTACATTTAATATAATTTTAGATACAATAAAAAGTTTTTCAGATACAATATCAATTTACAACTTTAAATTTGAAGTTTCTGATATTTACGATAATATCAAAATTCAAGAACTTAAAGTTTATTATAAAAAGGAAGAAAACCCACCAATTATGAAAATTTTAGAACAAAATTACAAAGAGCTGAAAATTGAAATTTATGATGACACAAAACTAAAAAGTCTTCAAATTTTTAAAAATGATACACTTTTTAGAGAATATAATTTATTCTCAAAAGATACAATTTTAACAATAAAAATTGATACTTCTGGCTATTTCAAGTTTATTGTAAATGATATATATTTTAATACATTTCAGAAAACTTTTAAGCTTGAACAGTAAGCCTTTAAATGATGTTAAATTATTGATAGTCAAAAACTTATAAAACTTTCAGTGAATTTATAGTTCTTATTGAGGTTTTAAGGGAGGCGAAGGTTTGTTTTCAGGTGGGTGAGTAAAACAAATAAATACTTTCAAAATTATTAGACAATAAAATGGGTATTTTAAAACAGAAAGCTTATTTTCAGGGCGAAGAAAATTGGTTTAATGAGGGGACTATTAGGTGGCAAAGCCCTCCAAAGCAAAAGATGAGGTATTTATAAGCCGAAGGCTTATTTTCAGGGTGGGTAGGAAATTATAGTAAAATAAATAGTTTCAGAATTATTAGACAACGCACAACGTATA
>JAVVGK010000171.1:0-2755 GCA_032249175.1 Candidatus Hydrothermia bacterium
TTTTTTATCCTTTAAAATTTCAAAATTGACGAGTAGTAAATGTGAATGAATTTCCTTTTAAATATAATTATAAGTTCGGCAAGAGATGCTGCTGCACCTGTTTTAACAATTTATCCAGGGGCAGTTGCTACGGGATTAGGTGGAGCATTTACAGCATTTTCAGATGATATGTCAGCAATATATTACAATCCAGCAGGTTTAGCTAATATAAGAAATTTTAATTTATTTGGATGGCAACATTCAAATTGGTTACTTGGTTTAATACCTGATGCATATTATGAATTTGGTTCTTTTATATATCCAACTACAAGAGGAACAATAGGTCTTAGTTTAACATATTTAACAATTGGTGAGGTTGAAATACAAGATGAACAAGGGAATACTTATAAATTTGTTCCTTATGATGTTGTTGTGAGTTTAGGTTTTGGTAGTGAGCTATTAAAAAATTTAAAAGTTGGTGGAGCGGTTAAATATTATTATAGTTTTTTAGTTCCAGAAGATATTTTAAGAAGAGTTTATGGTGTTGAAGGAAAGGGAAGTGCCCAGGTTCCAGCTTTGGATTTAGGTATTTTATATCATTCTGACTATAATTTAAATTTGGGGATTTCCTTACAAAATATAGGACCAAGTTTAAGATATTCTGGAAATGAAGTTCCAGAACCATTGCCATTAGCTTTAAGATTAGGTCTTGGATATTATAATAAGTTTGGTAATTTAAGTTTTAGATTAGCGGGTGATGTTGTAAAAATTTTGGTTAATATCTTTCAGGATTATGCGGATAGTGGATTGAATTGGGTAATAGATGAGGCATTTAAACATGCTGGTGCGGAAATAGGCATAGGAAATTTTATATTTTTAAGATTTGGTTATTTTTATGATATATATGGTGATAGAGTAGGACCAACATTTGGAATTGGAGCAAAATTCCAAAATTTAAGCGTAGATATTTCAGATGATAGAATGATTTATAGATTTAATAAGGAAGGTGAATCCAAGCCTAATTTTAGATTTCAATTAAGCTATGAGGCAAACAAAAAATTAAAATCAGATACTTTTAAGTCTTTTGTTGTTGAAGCTTATGATACAAATGGAAATAAAATAAATAATTTCATTATTGAAGTTTTTGATACAACATGGAATAATAAAATTGGAGCATTTGAATCAAATAATTCCAAAGCTATTGTAAAAGTTCCTTATGGGATATATAACATTAGCATTTCAAGTAGAGATTATCATAATGTTAAAGATAAAATTATTTTTAAGAAAAATGCCCAAAAATGGACATACAAATTAATACCTAAATCAAAATCAAATGTTTTAATTGAAGTTTTTGATAGTTTAAGAAAAAGACCAGCATTTGCTAAAATATCCATAGATACAATTGAAAAAGAAACAACTAATTTAAGTTTAAATTTGCCAGAAGGAACTTATGCTTTGAGGTTGTCTTCAATTGAATATGAAGACTATTATGAAGTTTTTGAATTTAAAGGTGATACTTCTTATGATTTGAAAATATACTTAAAACCAAAAATTTCCTATGTAAATTTAAAATTTAATAAAAAGGCAGATGTTGAAGTTTATAGAGATACAGAACTAATAAACACCTTTCAAGATTCTACAAAACTTTTAAAACTGCCAATTGGAGATTATAAATTTAAAATAAAATGTGAAAGTTGTCCAACTATGGAAATAAATTATGCTAATAATGAAATTAAGGACACAACAATTTATATAGAACTTTTTGATTATAATCAAGTTCTCACATTTAAAAATTTAGAAGAATTAAAATCATTTATTAGTAAATTTCCAAACGAAATTTTCTTTATTGAGTATTATGCACCAAATCCAATTGAAAAAATAAGTGAAATTTTAGGCTCAAATGAAGTAAAATTTTACAAATCAAAGGAAATTAAGTTTATCGTTAGCTTTAAAAACCAAAAAGGAGGATAAGATGAAAAGGTTACTGATTTTGCCTTTCATTTTGATTTATGCGTGTAAGAAGGTAGAAAATCAAGAAAAACAGGATGGAAATGTTATAGCGGTTGTTGGTGATATAAAAATTACAAATAAAGATTTACAAATTGGACTTGAAAACTTTCCAGGTATTGAGCTTACAAAAGAGCAAAAAGAAACTCTAAAAGATGAGCTTATAAAAACCGCAGTTTTTTATTTAGCAGCAAAGGATGAAAAATTTGATACAAATAGTAATTTGAATTTAAAAATTGAATGGATTAAAAGAAGTATTATAGCACAAGAGTTTTTAAAGAATAAATTTGGTAATAGGATGCCAAGCGAGACTGAAATAGAAAATTATATAAATTCTAATATATCTAAATTTTCAAAAAAAGCAGATGTAATTATTGTTCAATTTTTTGATACAACATTAAAGGCAGAAATTAGAGATTTATTATTAGATTTAAATAGAACGCCTGTTGCAGGAAAGAAACTTGATGATATGGTTAAGAAAGGAATTTTGTCAGCCCAACCCATTTCCATGAATTTAGGAATAGCTGAATTTGATTTTTCTGATAGTGTAATAGATATTTTAAAGAAATCAAAAAGTGGTGATGTTTTAGGTCCTTATAAAATACCAAATGGTTATAGTTATATTAAAGTGATTGAAATAAAAGATGACAATCCAAAAAGTCCTCAAATAAAACAAGCATTATTTCAGATATTTCTTTTAAGAGAGCAACAAAAGTTTATGGATTCATTATACCAAGCATTAAAAACGAAGTATATTAAATAAAATTAT
>JAVVGK010000172.1:0-2739 GCA_032249175.1 Candidatus Hydrothermia bacterium
TGTCTAGTAATTCTAAAATATAGATTATTTCTTATTTTCCCCACCCACCCTAAAAATAAGCCTTCGGCTTAAAAATACCCATTTTTATGCCTCGGGGGGCTTCGCCCCCCAACAATCCCCCGCTGAATTCAGTAATTCTCCAAAATTTTCACAAGTTATTGATAACCAACTACTTAACACTATTTATTGGACAAAACAGGCTTTTGCTTCAATTAAACAAGTCTTTTTCTTATTTGATATGAAATATAATCAACAATAGCAATAGTAATTATTACAATAATTATTATTATTCCAACTTGTTCCCAACTTCTATTTTGAACTTTTAAAATCAATTGTGTTCCTATTCCACCTGCTCCAATCATTCCAACAATTGTAGCACTCCTTACAGCTAATTCAAATCTATAAATTGAATAGCTTGAAAAATAAACAAATACTTGTGGAATTATACCAAAGAAGAATTTTTGCCAAAAGTTCGCACCAACACTATCAAGGGCTTCTATAACTCCTTTATCTATATTTTCAATTGCTTCTGTATAAAGTTTTCCAAGCATACCAATTGAATGAATTCCAATAGCAAGAGAACCAGCAAATGGACCAGGTCCCACAACACTAACAAAAATAATAGCGAGCAAAATTTCAGGAAAAGTCCTAATGAAATTCAAAACAATTTTAAAAATTCTTGAATATCTTGAAAAATTAACAGCAGAAAGAAAACCAAACGGAATTGCTAATAATGAAGCTATAAATGTTCCAAAATAAGCAATAGCAAGTGTCTTTAACATTTCAATTAACATATTGAAAAAGAAATCAGTAAATAATAAGTTTATAGAATTTACAAACATTCTTTTAATAATTGTCAAACCTCTTGGAATTCCTTCAATAATCCTATTAAAATTAATATCCACTGAGCTAATAGCCCAATAATAAACAACAATAATAATGAAAATAATAAGAAAATTTCTCTTTTTCATAAAATTTTCTCCCTTATCTTTTCACTAACATAATCAATTACCAAAACAGCTAAAAATGTTATAAAAACTATCATACTAACATTATCATAATTCATAAGCCTTATATTTTCTATTAAAATTTGACCAATTCCACCCGCTCCTACAAGTCCCAAAACAACTGAAACTCTCACATTTACCTCAAATGTATATAAGCTATAAGATATAAAATTTGGTAAAATTTGAGGAATTATTCCAAAATAAATCATCTGAATTGTATTAGAGCCTGTTGAAATAACACCTTCTAATTGATTCCTATCAATAGCATCAATATCTTCTGATAATAATTTTGTTATTATTCCAAAAGAGAATAAACTAATGGCAAGAATACCGGGAAGAACACCAATACCAAATATAGCAACAAAAATTGAAGCAAGAACAATATCAGGTATAGTTCTAATGAAATTCATAAAAATTCTTGAAAAGTAATAAATTATTTTATTTTTCATAACGATATGTGTAGCAAGAAAGCTAAAAGGAAAAGCAAAAATAACAGCAATTGTAGTTCCAATAATTGAAATTTTAATTGTTTCCATAAGTTTTTGAAAAATTACAGGGAAATACGAATAGTTAGGTCTCACTAAAGCATATAAAAAATCAAAAATTCTATTTAATCCAAAAATTAAATCAAATAAATTAAATTCTACCACAATAGCAGAAATAATTAAAAGCAAAAAAAATAAAAAACTGATGATGAAAATTTTTAGTTTTGTTCTAAATGTTAAAACACTCATATTTTAGGAAGTTGAAATTTTATCCTTTCCATGGCATTTTCAATTTCTATAACTTCCTCTCCTCCTTTCTCTAATAAGTAGTCAATTGTTTTCTGAACTAATATCTCAGGTGTTGATGCCCCTGATGTAATACCAACATTTTTAACATTATTTAGCCAATTATCATCTATATCTTCATAACTTTCAATTAAATAAGATTTAGCACCATATTTTTCAGCCACTTCTTTTAATCTATTAGAATTAGAGCTTTCCTTTGAGCCAATAACAAAAACAACATCACATATTTTAGCAATTCTCTTAACAGCATCTTGTCTATTTTGCGTAGCGTAACAAATATCTTCCTTCTTAGGTAAGACAATTTGAGGAAATCTTTTTTTTAAAATATCAATTATTTCTTTTGTATCATCAACACTTAAAGTAGTTTGGGTTAATAAAGCTAATTTTTCAGATTTAGGAATATAGTTTAATGCTTCTTCTTTACTTTCAATAATATCTATTTTATCTTCTGCTTCACCTTTTATTCCTATTGCCTCAACATGATTTTTATGCCCAACATAAATAATATAATATCCATTTTTCACAAATTCAATAGCTTCTTTATGAACTTTACTTACTAATGGACAAGTCGCATCAATTACTTTTAAATTTTTCTTTTTAGCAATTTCATAATGTTTTGGAGGTGAGCCATGAGCAGAAAATATAACTATTGAATTGTTAGGAATTTCATTTAAATTTTCAACAAATATAGCACCTTCCTTTTCAAGTTCCTTCACAACATATTTATTATGAACAATAGCATGCTTAACATATATTGGTTTTCCGTACTTCTTTATTGCTAATCTGACTATTTCAATTGCCCTATCAACACCTGCACAAAATCCCCTTGGTCTTGCTAAATATATTTTAAATGACACTATGAAAATTTTAAAGTTCATATAAAATCTGAGTTGGCTTTGTCTAATAATTCTGAAACTATTTATTTTTCTAACCTACCCTAA
>JAVVGK010000173.1:0-2727 GCA_032249175.1 Candidatus Hydrothermia bacterium
TTGTATCCCATAAAGGGAATTGAAAGTGACTAGTCCTATTATGTCTTCTAGGGGAAAAGAGTTCTTGTATCCCATAAAGGGAATTGAAAGTTAGCGGGGAGTAGCGCCCCCGCGCAAGAACAAAGAATTAAGTATCCCATAAAGGGAATTGAAAGTTTGTTCAAAATGAAGTTGCTCAATGGACTGCAAATAATTTAAGTATCCCATAAAGGGAATTGAAAGATACGGTTCTCTTTGTTGCACATACTCAAGAAATTTCTGCCGTATCCCATAAAGGGAATTGAAAGATGATAAAGATATATTTGAAAAAGCATTTCTTTAACATTAGTATCCCATAAAGGGAATTGAAAGGCGGTATAAATTACCACTTTCTTTTATAACTCTAAAGTATCCCATAAAGGGAATTGAAAGTATTATTTTGGAAATATTATATCAAGTTTTTACAAAATACTATGTATCCCATAAAGGGAATTGAAAGTAAAACACCCGCAAATTTTCCAAAATTTTTTATCAAGTATCCCATAAAGGGAATTGAAAGTCACAAACTCCCCTCCCTATGAAAATTCTGATCATTTGTATCCCATAAAGGGAATTGAAAGCCTTCAAAATTTAAAACGTTATTTTTATCAAATTCAATTGTATCCCATAAAGGGAATTGAAAGAGTAGGATTGTTTGCCTCTTCCCTAATAAGGGGTTTTCGGTATCCCATAAAGGGAATTGAAAGTCAAGTTTACCTGGAACATTACCAATACTTTTTGCAACACGTATCCCATAAAGGGAATTGAAAGTGAGCTAACTTTTTAGCAATTTGGCAGGTTTGGCAGGTGCAAGTATCCCATAAAGGGAATTGAAAGTGAAAAAGTTGATCTAATGTTAGAGGCAGGAAAAGCAGCCGGTATCCCATAAAGGGAATTGAAAGTCTTCTTCGCTTATAAGATCCTTCTCAAAACTCATTAAAGTATCCCATAAAGGGAATTGAAAGTTTTCCCAAAGGATTCTTAAATATTAGCTTCATTATGTATCCCATAAAGGGAATTGAAAGTAAAAATAAAGCCATTATAACCTTTTATAATTTGGTATCCCATAAAGGGAATTGAAAGACCTACTGAATTTATTGAAATACCTGAGTTAAAAAAAGGTATCCCATAAAGGGAATTGAAAGTCTGTAAGCAATAAATATATTGGTGCACTAAACTTTATGGTATCCCATAAAGGGAATTGAAAGTAAGGCTAATAAATTAGTTTGTTCAGTGTGCAAAAAAGGTATCCCATAAAGGGAATTGAAAGTGAATATTGAATAGTGTAATTATCAAAATTAACCTTCCAAGTATCCCATAAAGGGAATTGAAAGATAATCTCATTATCTTTACATTTTTGGCATAAATAAGTATCCCATAAAGGGAATTGAAAGTAATACAATAGATAGGATTTTGTATTTACCAAGCTTTGTGTATCCCATAAAGGGAATTGAAAGTTGTTAAATTGTTTTGAAAGTATATTGAAAACATGCTGGTATCCCATAAAGGGAATTGAAAGGCCTTCTGGAGGAGGTTGAGTTATTTGAGGTAATATACTAGGTATCCCATAAAGGGAATTGAAAGACATACTGTTTTCATTGAAAGAGTATAAGCACAAGCAGGTATCCCATAAAGGGAATTGAAAGTCTGAAACTCTTAATGTTTTATCCATATAACATAAAGTATCCCATAAAGGGAATTGAAAGAATTATCTCCATCTTTCTTATATATTTCTAGAATTAAAGGTATCCCATAAAGGGAATTGAAAGTAATTTTGGTTGCATTATCTATTAGTTTGTTTATAAATTGTATCCCATAAAGGGAATTGAAAGAGTAAATCAACTTGCAAATGAAAAAATATTAGCATATAAACAGTATCCCATAAAGGGAATTGAAAGTCAAAATTTTTTTCCGGCTGTATAGCAATTTTCTTTGGTATCCCATAAAGGGAATTGAAAGCTTTCAATTGACCTGTATCTTCTTAACAATACTGTTGTGTATCCCATAAAGGGAATTGAAAGTGTTGCAAAGAAGAATTAAGCATGATTAAATATTACAGTATCCCATAAAGGGAATTGAAAGATTTTTTGGCATAGGATAACTTTCAAGAATTATTAGAGTATCCCATAAAGGGAATTGAAAGTCATCTCTTACAAATTCAAAAATTCCGAATTTAGCAGGGGTATCCCATAAAGGGAATTGAAAGAATTTCTAGCAAGGTTATTTGGAATAGGATATCATTCAGTATCCCATAAAGGGAATTGAAAGACTCACAAGTAGGTACATCAATTTTATCATTTTTAAATCTTCGGTATCCCATAAAGGGAATTGAAAGTTGATAAATCTTCTCTTTTTTGACTAGTCTAGTCAGAAGTATCCCATAAAGGGAATTGAAAGGTAAAATTGCGAAGGAGATTTACAACATATTGCTCATAGTATCCCATAAAGGGAATTGAAAGTATTACCTGCAAAGCAACGGTGCTTTGGGGCGACCGCTGTATCCCATAAAGGGAATTGAAAGTGTTGGTTGTTGATTGTGGAATAGCAAAAGGTAGTTGGTATCCCATAAAGGGAATTGAAAGTCTTTTTGTTTGACTTGTCAGTTTTTTCATAATATCCTCTGTATCCCATAAAGGGAATTGAAAGAATAATTTTTTTTAGACTAACTACTATTTATAGGCGGAAGTATCCCATAAAGGGAATTGAAAG
>JAVVGK010000174.1:0-2681 GCA_032249175.1 Candidatus Hydrothermia bacterium
GGGATTTATTGTAGCAGGAGTTTTAGCATTATGGATTGTGTTCAAAGACTTTGGAATAAAATTTAAAATAGTTGATGCTGATAATATATATAAGCATTTGAAAGATGGTTGGAAAATATTTTTGTCTGTTGTCTCGGGGAACATTTATGGTCAGGGACATACATTTATTCTTGGTCTCCTCACTAGTAATAAGTTAGTCGGTTACTATGCAGCTGCTCATAGAATTGTTGCTGCATTAGTTTCATTTTCTCAGCCGGTTGCTCAATCTATTTTTCCATACTTATCAAGGTTAGGTGAAGATAAAAGCAAAATAAAATTATATTTTTATAGAATCTTTAAATATGTTTTCGTCTTAGATTTACTTCTTTTGTTATTTCTATTTTCCCTTTCTATCCAACGCATTTTAAATATATACACGCTTGTGACAGGATATACTGCAAAAGAGGGAATTATATCTTTTTTGGGTTGGAGCATTATAGGTTTCTTTACGATAATGAATGTTATCATGGATCCATTTATAGTGTCTTTAAGAGAAGACAAAAGAAGGCTGAAAATGTACCTTCTTGTTGGATTTTCCTTCCTATTTTTTTCTCCTATACTTACATATTTTTGGTCTTACAAGGGGATGTTAATTTCAATGTTTATTGTTGAAATATCAATTTTTACTTTCTCAAATATAATAATAAGGTCATCAATTAACAAATAATTTTTTGTGTAAAACTATGTTAATTTGTAGAATTTGTGGAAATATAAAAGACAATAAAGAATACATTATAAAGGAAATGCACTTTGGATTTGGAGAAGAATTTACTTATTTCCAATGTAAAAAGTGTGGTTGTCTCCAAATCAAAAATATACCCGATAATCTATCAAAGTATTATCCTTCAAATTATTATAGTTTAAAACCTGCTAATCTTGAAGAAAAAGGAATTATCAGTTTAATTAAAAAAATATTTAAACGAACACGAAATTCTTATGCTGTTTTCAATCGTGGTATCGTAGGTAGGATAATTTATAATTTTTTCCCGTATGATGCTTTGAGAAGTTTATCAAGGGTAAAGTTGAATAAAAATTCAAAAATTTTAGATATTGGTTGCGGAACAGGAAATTTATTACTTGAACTCAGGGAATTGGGTTTTATTCACCTGGTAGGAATTGATCCATATATTGAAAAAGATATTGAATATAAGAATGGTGTAAAAATTTTGAAAAGAACTATCCAAGAATTTTCTGAAAGTGAAAATGGTAAATACGATTTGATTACTTTTCATCATTCATTTGAGCATATTCAAGACCCGGTTGAAACACTTGAGGCTTGCAAAAGACTACTGATCCCTGCAGGTATTGTATTAATAAGAACGCCAGTTGTAGATTCTTGGGCTTGGGAAAATTATAGAGAGAATTGGGTTCAAATTGATGCTCCAAGACATATTTTTATTTACTCAAGGAAATCTATGGAAATATTAGCCCAAAAAATTGGTTTCAAGATCAAAGAAATAATCTGTGATTCTACTGAATTCCAATTTTGGGGTAGTGAGCAATATAAAAAGGGAATCCCTCTGGTTTCAGATATATCTTATGCTGTAAATCGTAAAAAATCAATTTTTTCTAAAAAGCAAATTAGAGTATTTAAAAAATTAGCCAGAGAATTTAATTTAAAAGGGATCGGAGACCAAGTGGCTTTTTATTTGGTTTTGAGGTAAAAAATAAGTATTAAAATTATGCACAAAAATGAATATGACAAAACCAAAAATTTCTGTTATAATAAACACTTTTAACGAGGAAAGGAACATAAGGAACTGTCTTGAAACCGTAAAGTGGGCTGATGAAATTATAGTCGTTGATATGTATAGTGATGATAAAACAGTAGAGGTTGCAAAGGAGTATACAGATAAAATATATTTCTTTGAGAGAATGGGGTATGTTGAGCCAGCGAGGAAGTATGCATTAGAAAAAGCTAAAAATGAATGGATACTAGTAGTTGATGCTGATGAAATTATACCTTTGAAATTAAAAAATAAACTTGTAGAAATTATAGAAAAAGATTTAGCTGATGTAGTTTTTATACCTTTTAATACATATTTTTTTGGGAGGTTAATGAAAGGCACAGGTTGGGGACCTTTGCAAGATGTTCATCCAAGATTTTTCAAAAAATCTTTTGTATCTTTTTCATCTGCTGTCCATAGTTTTTTTAATATATCTGATAAGGCCAGAGTTTTTTATATTACTGATCCTGAGTATGGATTCATCCACTTTGCTTATATTGATGTTGAGCATTTTTTAGAAAAACTTAATAGATATACTACCATAGAAGCTAAAAATATGTATGATGGAATAAAACCTGTTCCTACTCTTCCCAATTTTCTTATTAAATTAATAAAGGAATTTTTTGGTAGGTTCATAAAAAAGAAAGGATATGCTGACGGAATTTACGGTTTTTCGCTAAGTATCCTTATGGTTACTTATCATGTTTCAGCATTTTTAAAATATAAAATTATGAGAGAATATAATTCAAAAGAGCCAAGAGAAAAAATTATTTCAAAGTACAACGAAATAGCAAAGAAAATTATTGAGGAATATAAATATGAGAAAAAAGGAGGGGTACTTTAAATAAAATATGATTTTTGAAGATATAAAACTGCCGAACTTATTTATCGTGGGAACAGGGAGAGCGGGAACAA
>JAVVGK010000175.1:0-2584 GCA_032249175.1 Candidatus Hydrothermia bacterium
ATCCAACAATTGGAATTACTAGAAGAATAATATAAGGCACCAGACCATGTGCTTCCACCATCAAAACTCATAGCAATCCAATTACCATCATATGGAGAGCCATCACCTCTTATCCAAGCAGCAACTACTGTATTTCCAACTTTTTTAATATCAGTTTCTATATTTTGACCACAAGAAGACATTGTATAATTACTTAATTTAACTTCTGGATTAAAAGGGGCATCTGATAAAATAAAGAAAATCATATTTAGCCTCCCTATTTTAAAATAAATTTTGAGATATATATTTCAAAATTATTAGTAATTGGAGTAAAGGAAACTTTTAGATTCGTTTTTAATTTATCACCATGTTGAGTAATATGAACAGCTTTTGTTAAATCAAATAAAACTTCTTGCCAGTTATCATTAAGCTCAACCTCCTGATTTATATATCCCTTTGAAGAATTTACACTTATTCTAAATTTACCTTTTCCTTTCACATAAAGTTTTAGAGTATTTTCACCAAAATCAACAATATCAGAAGCATAATAAAAATCACAAGCTTCATTAACAAGAGCCTTTTCACCAGCAGAAGAGCAGTTCCCTTTGAAGAGTTGAGGAGTTCCAAAAACTTTCTCGTTGGAGTTAGCATTATAGAACCATTCAATAGGAGACACTTGATATTTTTTATTATATATCCACACATTCTTGGGTCCCTCCTTTATAACAATGGGAGGACCCATTAGCGCTGACTGAGATAAGGTTATGACGAGCATAAAATAATTTTAAAGCATTATCCTTTAAAATTTCAAACTATATGAACATTCTTATAACGGGAGCAAGTTCAGGAATAGGTAAATCAACTTATGAGCTTTTGAAAAAAGACTATAATGTAATTGGTATTTCAAGAAATGGACCAGATTTATTTTTAGATTTAAGAAATGTTGAAAATATAAAAAAAATTAGAGAATTCCTTATTGAAAAATCACTAAAAATTGATGTTTTAATAAATAATATGGGAAATGCTTATGTTAAGCCATTTTCAAATAGTCAAGTTGAAGAAATTGAGGAGCAAATTGATTTAAATTTAAAATCTCACATTTTAATTACAAAGCTTTTAATTGAAAATATAAATGAAAATGGAATTATAATAAATATAGGCTCAATTGCATCAAAAATAGCATTTGAAAATTGGGCAGTTTATAGTGCTTCCAAATTTGGAATAAAAGGATTTAGTAGTGCTTTAAGAAAAGAGCTTTCAAAAAAGAATATAAGAGTTAGTTTAATTATGCCTGGTGCTGTTTGGACACCGATTTGGGAGAGAAATAAATTTAGAAAAACTGATGATATGTTAATGCCAGAAGATATAGCAAAAATTATAAAATATATAATTGAGCTTCCAAGTTATGTAAATATAGATGAAATTGTGATTACTCATCTAAAAAGAGCTTACTAATAGCATAACTCATCCAAGCTATTGACCATCTCATATAGGGGATTTTAATTTTGAAAAATTTATAATCTTGAAAATAGAAATAATGTTTTTTATAGTCAAACATCCTATTTAAGGCATTTTCAAAAATTCTTTTAGCAATATCTTTTTCATTAAATTCACAAAATAAAACAATAGCGGTCGCATAAGAATGAATATCAATTGGATAAAGTTTATTGTGATAGTATTTTGGTAAAAAATCCTTAGTAAATAAGTTCTTTTTATAGAAATCATAACCTTTTTCCATAGCATTTAAAATCCTATTATCTTTTGTAGCTTTATATATCCAATTTAATGAAAGTAAATTGTAAGCGGTATGAAAATTATCAATATATTTAATATCAGGAGCATAATACCAACTTCCATCGTTGTTTTGGAATTTACAAGCAAATAAACCACATTTTAAAGCAATTTCTCTTAAATTATCATCATTTTTTATAATTGAAATTCTTGAAATTACTGAGCCACCAAGAAGACTTGCATTAAAAACCTTCAAGTTATCAATAGGTGTATATGAAAAAACGATAAAATCTTCCTCCTTATATATATTTAAATCATTTAACATAAAATTCACTGTTGAGCTTGAAATTTCCAAATCCTGATGATTCTTAAAAATCTCATAAGCGTCTAAAAAAGCATGTGCTATAAATGAGGTATTTACAATTGTAGGTGTAAATGGTTTTAAATAGAAAACTCTACTTTGCCAAGGAAAGTTATATCCCCAGCAATAACCACTATAATTTTTTGAGGCTAAATTCAATAGCAGGTTTTTTAAAAGATAATAGTTATCAACATCTTTTAATTTTGAATAAACAGATAGGAAAAGACCAAGCCCTTTTGGATTATAATCTTTTTTTATAAATAAAAATTTTCTGATATTAAAAGGAAGATGTTTCAAAAGCTGCGTAAAAAAAATTCTTAAATACTTATTAAAAGCTATTCTATTTAAAATTGGACTATTTAGTGCATCATAAGGGTCATAACCTTTGAAGTTTTCCTTTTGGGCATATTTTAAGAGAACTTTAAGAATTTCTTCCAAAAGCTTGAAATTTTAAAGGTTTAAAATTTCAAAACTTGAAAATCGCAATAAGGTTTCCAAATTGGCTTGGAGATT
>JAVVGK010000176.1:0-2574 GCA_032249175.1 Candidatus Hydrothermia bacterium
AAAAAACCTCTTATATATTTCATCTACATTCTTAAAGTAATTCCAATTTAAACATTCATCAATTTCTTCCTCATTTAAATACTTTTTAATTTCAGGGTCACTTTTAATAGCATTTTCAAAATTTTCTTTTTCAAGTTGAGATATTCTTTTAAGCCACTCATAAGCTACTTTCCTTGAAATACCTTTTTGAACAAGCTTTAATAGAAATGGTTGAGTTAAATAAAATTTTCCAAATTTTTCCATATTTTCTTTAATTCTTTGCTCATCAATAATTAAATTTTCAATAATATTCTTTGAAAGTTTTATAATGTAATAGATAGCTGATGTTATATCAGGTAAAATAATCCTTTCAACTGATGAATGACTAATATCCCTTTCATGCCAAAGAGCAACATTCTCATTTATAGGTATTAAGTATCCTCTAATTAATCTAACAAGTCCATTTATTCTTTCACTTCTTATTGGATTTTTTTTATGTGGCATAGCGGAAGAGCCTCTTTGCTTTTGATAAAATGGTTCTAAAAATTCTCCAACTTCCGTTCTCATTAAAAGCCTTATTTCTAATGCTAATCTTTCTATATTTTCAGATAATAAAACAAGGTTATTTATAACAAAAGCATATCTATCTCTTGGAATAATTTGAGTAGAGATATTTTCAGGTTTTAAATTTAGTTTTTTCATAACCAATTCCTCAATTTTGGGACTTAAAAATGCGAAATTACCAACTGCTCCTGAAATTTTCCCATAACTTATTTCCTCAATGCTATCATTTAATCTTTTTAAATTCCTCAAAGCCTCTGAATAGTAATTTAAAAATTTAAGACCAATTGTTGTAGGTTCAGCATAAACCCCATGCGTTCTGCCCATAATTGGACTATATTTATATTTAATCGCTTTTTCTTTTAAAACTTCAATAAATTCTTCATAGGCTCTTTTTATTAAAGTTAAAGCTTCTCTAAATATAATAGCATTAGCGGTATCAATAACATCAGAGGATGTAAGTCCATAATGTAAATATTTAGCATATTCTGAGATTTCTTCAAGGGCAATTAAGAAAGCAATTACATCATGCTCTACCTCTTTCTCAATTTCAGATTGTCTCTTTAAGAGCCAATTATAATTAATGTCTTTTATATCTTCTTTTATTTTAAGAGCTTCTTTTGGAATAATTCCAAATTCAACTTGAACTTCAAGAACTGCTAATTCAACTTCCAGCCATTTTTTAATTTTATTTTCTTCTGACCAAATTTCTTCAATTTCGGGAAGCAAATACCTTTTAATCATTTTGAAAATTTTAAACTTTAAAATTTTAATTATGCTAAAAAGAATTTTGTTTTTTATTCTTCTTACTGCTTGCTCAGAAAGTAAAGATATTGTAGATGCTAATTATATTCTAAAAAATGTAGAAAACCCAAAAATTATTTTAATTGATGTTAGAAGTAATGATGAATTTAACAAGGGTCATATTCCAAATACAAAATATAATATTCCATTAGATAGATTGAGGGATGAATTTAAAAGTGGTAGAATTAGGATTTTAAAAGATGATACAATTGTTGTTTATTGTCAAAAAGGAATTTTATCGGAAAAAGCTTATCAAATTTTAAAGGTTCTTGGATATAATGTTAAGCATTATAAGGGGAGTTTTGAGGATTGGAAAAGTAAAAATTTACCAATAGAAATGAATTTTAAAGAATGAAAATTGTTTTTTGTGGTAAAGGTGGTGTTGGTAAAAGCACTGTCTCTAAAATATATGCTGAAAAATTATCAAAAGATAAGAAGACTTTAATAATTTCAATAGACCAAGATCATTCACTTTCAATAATTTTTAATAAAAACATAGGCAATAAAATAACTCAAATTAAAGAAAATTTATATGCTATTGAAATTGATGCCAAAACTATTGCTAAAAACTATATAAACGATGTTAAGAAAAGTATAAGTGAATTTTTAAGTAAGAAGGCTTTTGAGGAATTTGAAAACTATTCTAAATTTCTTTTAGATTCAAGCATTGCTTTAAATACTGCTATAATATATGGAATTTATCAAATTCCGAAAAACTTTGAGGTCTTCATTATAGACACACCACCATCCTATCAATTTACTTCATTTTTAAGAACACTTTTTAATTTAAGAAAAAATTTAGAAATTATTTTAAAGGTTTATGAAAATTGGAAAAATATCTCTGAAAATTGGGCAGATAAAAAACTTAAAAGTTATGAAAAATTAAAAGAAAAAGAGATAATTGCGAATGAAGTTGAGGAATTCTTCAAAAGTGCTAATTATTATATTGTTCTAAATCCAAACAAGTTGGTTATAAATTTATCTTTAAATTTAAAATTTTTTCTTGAAAACTTAAATTTAAATTTTAGCGGTTTTATTATGAATAAGTACAACGGGAAGGATTTTAATTTAAAAAATATCGTTGATAGAATAGATGAGATAATATGAATCAATTTTTAAAGTGCGAACTCCAAAGCCATATCTCCCCTGACGAAAAATGGGTGTTTAAGGGTGAAGCCTTATTTTGAAATGATTTTAGAAACACATGCTTTGTCCAATAAATAGTGTTAA
>JAVVGK010000177.1:0-2559 GCA_032249175.1 Candidatus Hydrothermia bacterium
ATAAATAATTTTTTATCCTTTAAAATTTCAATTATGCTAACTTTGATTTTAAATTTAACTGCTGATGAAATTTTAGAGGAAATGTCAAAAAGTTGGGAAAATGTTAAAGATTATTATTCTACTTTGTATTCTTGGACTAAAAAGGATAATGAAACTGAGTTAAAGGAATATGAGCATAAATTCTTAAAACCTGGTTATGTTTATCTAAAAGTTATAAAAGGTGGCTCTGGTGAAGCTTGTTATGATCCAAATACAGGAAAAGCAAAAGGTAGAAAATTTGGAATAACATTAACACTTGACCCTGAAAAAGATAAAAGAATACAATCCATAAGAGGAGATAGAATTTACGATGCTGGAATTTTAAGAGCAATTGAAAGAACAAAAACTTATAAGGATATTCAATTTAATGGTGAAAAAACAATAGATAACATTAAAGTTTTTGAAATATCTGCCAAAATTGACCCAAATAAAAATTATTCTGCCGATAGAGAAATTATTTACATTAGAAAAGATAATTATTTACCTTATGGGTATATTCAATATAAAGGGAGTGTTAAAGTTAAAGAAGTTTATTGGAAAAATTTGAGATTAAATAATGGTTATAGTGTTAAGGATGTATGCTTTTAGCATTATTCTTACAGCTTGAAAAAATTGAAATAAACAATAAAATTCTTTATGTTGAAATAGCTGATAATGATGAAAAAAGGTCATTAGGTTTGATGTTTAGAAAGTATCTTCCTGATAGTGTGGGAATGTTATTTATATTTGATAGCTCTGGGATTTATCCTTTTTGGATGAAGAACACCTATATTCCTTTATCAATTGCTTTTATAGATGAAAATTATAAAATTATAGATATTTTTGATTTAGAGCCTCTTGATGAAACTCCTATTTTTCCATTAAAAAAATTTAAATATGCTCTTGAAGTTAATAGAAATTGGTTTAAAAGAAACGATATAAGAGTAGGTGATAAAGTCAAATTTATGTTTTTGAAATGATTGGCTTGGTTTTGATTGCTCAAAATTTCTTATTAAAAAATGTTAATGTCTTTACACCAAAAGGAAAAATTGATAGTGTAGATATTCTTGTAGAGAATGGCATTATTAAAAAAATTGGAAAAAATTTAAATTCAGAATATAAAATCATTAATGGAAATTATTATGATGTTTATCCTTCTTTTATAAATGCTATTAGTTCTGTTGGATTAGTTGAAATATCAGCAGTTAGAGCAACAAATGATTTATCTGAAATTGGAGATTTTAATGCTTTTTTAAAAAGCTACAATGCTATAAATCCAAGTAGCGCTCATATTGGTGTTATTAGAAGTAATGGAGTTTTAATAGTAAATACTATACCAAGAGGTTCTCTAATTTCTGGCTTTTCAAGTGTAGTAAAATTGAATGGTAGAACACAAGAGGAAATGTTAATAAAGGAAAAATCAGCATTAAATATATTTTGGAATATGAAAAAAATTAAAAAAATATATGAATTTTTTACAAATGCTAAATCTTATATTTTATCAAATTCAAGTGGAAATTTGATTTACGATGAAATAAAAGATGTTTTAGATGGTAAAGTTCCAATTTTTATCCATGCGGATAATTTAGATGAAATTTTATCTGCTATTGAATTTTCAAAAAGTTTTAATTTAAAAATTGTTATTGTTGGAACATATGGAATAAGAAAAGCAATTGAATATATTAAAGACTATAATATTCCTGTTATTTTAAATGGGATTCATAAATTACCACAAGAAGATGAGCCTTACGATGATATATTTACACTTCCAAAATTCTTAAAAGACAACAATATAAATTTTTGTATTTCAACAAATTCAAATGCTTTTTCCATATTTGATGAAAAAAATCTTGAATATCATGTTTCAAGTGCGATTGCTTTTGGACTTGATAAACAAACTGCTATTAACTCAATAACAATAAATTGTGCTAAAATTTTAAACATAGATGATAAATATGGCTCTATTGAGGAAGGAAAAAGTGCTACATTTTTTATAGTAGAAGGAGATCCATTTGATTTTAAATCAAAAATAATAAAAGCTTTCATAGATGGAATTGAAATTGATTTGAAAAATAAACATACTGAGCTTTTTGAGAAATATAAGTAAAGTGCTATAAAAAATTTTCTAAAACTATTAATCAGAAGGCTTATTTTTAGGGTGGGTGGGAGAAATATGGAAAGGTAAATAGTTTCAGAATTATTGTGCAATGCGCATAATACTTGCTTTGTCAAATAAATAGTGTTAAGTTATTGTCAATCAATGACTTATGAAATTTTTAATGAAATTATTTATTTTACGGGGAGTTTAAGGTGGCGAAGCTCCCTGCCGAAAAATGGGGAACTTTAAAGCCAAAGGCTTATTTTTAGAGTGGGTGGGAAAAATAAGAAATAATATATATTTTATGCTTTGTCCAATAAATAGTATTAATTTATTGATAATCAATAAGTTATGAAAGATTCTCTAAAACTATTGATTTCATGGGGGGGTTTATTAGGGGGGCGAAGCCCCCCAAGGCATAAAAATGGGCATTTTTAAGCCGA
>JAVVGK010000178.1:0-2539 GCA_032249175.1 Candidatus Hydrothermia bacterium
TGTCAATTACTATTACTTTTCTTTCCTTTGGATATACCCAAAACTGCTTTAATACACCAATTCTTTGATAGGCATTCATTTTATATTCTACATTTGGCTCATAGCTAACTACGATTTCAAAAACTATATCAGGTGGAATTTCTAATATATGCTCTGTTGTTTTGATTAATTTTGATTTGCTAATTATCAATATATCGGCATTTATATAAGTAAGCGGATTTTTACTAACTAAAATGGAAGTTTCATTTGTTAGAACCTTATAACTCTTACCATATATCCTTCTTAAATAATAAAATAATTCGGAAACCCATTCATTATGGTAAGAACTTGTAGCCATACTTTCAACCCCTATTCCTTCAATAACTTCAAAGACATCTTCTGGTATCTTATTTTCAACCAAATCCTCATAAGTATATATTTTTTCAGTAATCTGTTTCATATTTAAATTTTAAAGCACTTTGTAATTGCTTTGTCTAATAATTCTGGAAGTATTTATTTTTCTCTATTTTTCCCACCCACCCTATATTTAAGCCTTCGGCTTTAAAAGACCCTATTCTTTGCCTTGGGGGGCAAAGCCCCCCTAATAATCCCCCCATTAAACCAATAGTTCCTAAGAATCCTTCACAACTTATTGATTATGAAGAACTTAACATCATTTACTGGACAAATCACTTTGTAATTGAATTGTTTATTTTCGCTTCCTAACAAAACCCCCAAATTTATTTAATAAAGCTTTTTATAACTTCTTCATCATCAAAATGATATTTTATGCCCTTAATTTCTTGGTATGTTTCATGTCCCTTGCCTGCTATTAAAACAACATCATCTTCATTTGAGATGGAAATCGCAAGTTCTATTGCTTTTTTTCTATCTATTTCAATAATATGAGCTTTATTAATACCCTTTTCTATATCTCTAATAATATCAATAGGCTCTTCATCTCTTGGGTTATCACTTGTTAAAATTATAATATCAGCTATTTCTGAAACCTTCCCCATAATTGGTCTTTTTGATTGGTCTCTATTTCCGCCTGCTCCAAAAACCAAAATAATTTTTTTATTATAAACACTTTTTAATGTTTTTAGAACTCTTTCAAGGGCATCAGGTGTATGAGCATAATCAATAAATACATTTTTTATTTTTTGTAATCTTCCTTTTGGAGGCTTTACTTGGTTTAAAGCATCAATAATTTTTTCAATACCAAATCCAATTAAATTTAATATAGAAAATGAACAAAGTAAATTGTAAGCATTAAATTCACCTATGAAATTCTCATTTTCAATAACTTTATCAAAAACTTTAATTTTTAAGCCATTTTTTGAATTTTCAATTATCTCTCCTCTTATATTAGCATTTTTATAAAATCCATATGTTATAACTTTGCCTTTACAGGCATTTATAAAATAAGAACTATTTTCATCATCTAAATTTATAATTCCAATAGCATTTTCATTTAGCATTCTAAATAATTTGAGTTTTGCTTCTCTGTAATTTTCAAATGTTTTGTGAAAGTCAAGATGATCTATTGTTAAATTTGTAAAACCTGCTATCTTAAAATCAACATCATCAACTCTATTTAAAGCTAATGAATGACTTGAAACTTCCATTACAAGAAATTTCCCTTCATTTTTTATAATTTCAAACATATATTTTTGTAAATCCAAAGATTCTGGTGTTGTCAATTTTGGCACTTCTTTCCTTGAAATTAAATCATTTATTACTGTTCCAAGAAGTGCTGTTTTATATCCTAATATATTTAAAGCTTGATAAGTTATATAAGTTGTTGTAGTTTTTCCATTTGTTCCTGTAATTCCGATTACAAATAAATTTTTTGAGGGATAATTATAAAATTTTGCTGAAATTTTTGAAAGCTCAGTTCTTGAATTTTCAACAATTACTTGATTAATTTCTACATCTAATTTCTTTTCAACAACAATAGCTTTTGCTCCATTATTAATTGCTTCATAAACGAAATTATGACCATCAAACTTTTCTCCTTTTATTGCGAAAAAAACATAATTTTCTTTTACTTCCTTACTATTATAAGCAATTCCTTCAACTATGAAATCTTTAAAATTCTCAATTTTATAACCTTCAAATAATTCTGAGAATTTCAAAGCTGTTTATATAGAATTACAAAGATAAGTCCAAAAATTAACATTATTAGAGAAAATGAAAACATTAAAGAGAGTGAGAAATTTAAAGCAACTAAATCAACCTTTACATTCTCTATTCCAAACTTAATTTTATGAGTTAAAAATTCACTTGCAGGATGAGGTGGAAAGTATTTATTTATTGCCCAATCTAAAATAGCTCCTATAATAATACCTATTATAAATACAAAAAAATAAAATTTTATTGGTTTCAAATGCCCGGGGAGGGACTCGAACCCTCACGCCCCTTTCGGGGCCCAGGATTTTAAGTCCTGTGCGTCTTCCGATTCCGCCACCCGGGCAAGTTTTAAAATTTTAAAGGATAAAACTTTTTTCATTTAATCCTGCTTTAAAATTTTACTATGGCTAATGTTTCAAGAGATGAA
>JAVVGK010000179.1:0-2525 GCA_032249175.1 Candidatus Hydrothermia bacterium
TTAAAAACAACTTTAAAATTTTCAATCATGATATTTTTTATATTATGGATACATTTTAAAACTGATGTTATTATGTCAGATGGGACACCTTTAAAAGTTTATGTATGGCTACCTGATGATACGGTAGGTAAAAAATTCCCCACACTTTTAGTCAGAACTCCTTATGATACACTTGGACTTGTTGATAGCTCAACAATAAGCACAATAATTAATAATAACCTTGCATATGTAGTAAATCCGCTTAGAGGTTATTGGGGAAGTGGAGGAATAAGAAGTCCTTTTCTCAATGATGGATGGGGTCCAAATCAAGATGGTAAAGAAATTGCTCTATGGATTACAAACCAGCATTGGTCAAACGATTCAATTTGTACATTTGGTGGTTCTGCACTTGGTTTTACTCAATATTTTTTAGAGGGGACAGATTTTGATCTAACCTGCGCAGTTCCATCAGTTGCAGGTTTTTCTATGTACTATGAAGTTTTCTATGGAGGAGAATTTAGAAAATTTATAACGGAAAATTGGCTTAACGTAGTAAATGCAACTATGTGGCTTGATACAATAGAAAAATATGCAATTTATTCTAATAATAGTCCATGGGCTTGGATAAATGGCTATTTAAGAACATATCAATTTAATGCTCCTATGCTACATATTACTGGTTGGTTTGATGCTTTCACAGAAGGTGCGATTTCAGCATTTAAACATATTAGAAACTATGGAGGACCGAGAGCTAAAAACCATCAATATATTATAATAGGACCTTGGATGCATCGTATAAACAGAGATACAGTTGGGGATCTTATATTTCCAAGTAATTCAAAAATTGACTTAGAGATTTATCATTTTTATTGGTTTTTATATTGGTTTAGAGGGATAGGAGATTGGAATTCAATAAAGAGAGTAAAATTTTACTTAATGGGTGATCTTTCTAATAATGATACTACAAAATGGAACAAATGGATAGAATCTGATGATTTCCCACCAAATGGAACCTACTACCAAAACTGGTTTTTATTTAGAGATTCTATTAAAACTCAATATCCCAACTATCAAAAAGATAGTTTAATTTACCTTTATGATCCAAACAACCCCGTTCCTACAATTGGAGGTTTTGATTTCTTTGGACTTTATAACCCTGATAGCATACTATTTGGACCAAGAAACTTAAATCCAATAAATAATAGAAATGATGTTTTAATATTCACATCTGATATCTTAAATGAACCATTAGCAGTTATTGGACAACCAATTTTATTTTTATATGCGAGTTCAAATAGGTTTGATACTGATTTCGTTGTTTTATTGGCAGATGTTTATCCCGATGGAAGAAGTATATTAATTAGTGAAGGTATTTTAAAAGCAAGACATAGAAATGGTGTAGATAGAGAAGATTTATTAAATCCGAATGAAATTTACTTATTTACTATAAAGTTAAGAAATACTGCCTATGTTTTTAATAAAAATCATAGAATTAGAATTTACATCACATCATCAAAATATCCCTCTTACGAGCCAAATCCAAATAATGGTGGTCCCTTTAAGAGAAATGACACAAATAAGCTAATTGCTATGAATACTATATGGACAGGTAATATCTATCCTTCAACAATTGCACTGCCAATTAATTATTCAATTGTTGGTTTAAGAGAAATAGCATACAAAACGAAAACATGCTTTGTTAAGAATAAAATGGCTGTTTGTGATAATGAAATTCCAAATTATGTTTATGATCTAAACGGTAGGTTAGTTAAGAATATGGATTTAAAAAAGGGCGTCTATTTAATAAAAACAGAAAGTAAATTATTTAAAGTTATTGTTCCCTAATGATTCATATTTTAGAATTCATAGGCAAAATAAGCTTTTTGAGAATTATGCTTTAAAATTTTCAATTATGCCTGAAAAGAAAAAAGCCCGACTTACCCCTGTTGATATAAAGAATGCTAAGTTTAAAACTGTCCTAATAGGTGGTTTGAAAAAATCAGATGTTGAAGCTTTCCTTGAGAAAGTAGCGCATGAATATAATGAAGTTCTAAAAGAAAATAAAGATCTTGAAAATATGCTAACTCAAATGAGAATTAAAGCCCTTGAAGCTGACGAAATGAAAGCAGATTATGAAAAACTAAAAGATAAAAATCTTATACTTGAAGGAGAAGTTGAAGCCCTAAGAAGGGAAAATCAAGAATTGAGGAATAAAATTTCGGAGCAAGAGGATTTAATAGAAGCTTTAAAGTTAGAAAATGCTGAAAAAGATGCTATTATCTCTGAATTAAAAAGACAATTAGAAGAAAAAGAAGATAATCAAACACCTACTGAGATAATTGAAATAGCAAGAAAAACTGCCTTACAAATTAAACAAAAAGCAGTTGAAGAGGTTGAAAAAGCATTTGAGAATTTCCCAGAACCTCTAAAAGTTAAAATCAAACCAATTATTGAAAAAATTAAGAAAGAACTTATTGGTTCTTAGAAAGTAAAGTTTTTAAAGCCGTAAGCTTATAATCCTTTAAATAGAATTAAGTTCTTGATAA